>NZ_JAELVH010000044.1 GCF_019399235.1 Streptomyces poriferorum
GCCCCCGCGCCCCCCGCTGCCGCAGCCGGTGAACCCCCGACCGCAGCTGCTCCAGGCTGCCGCGCTCCTCCTCGTCGGGCTACAGAATCAGGACGCCGAACTCGTCCTGACCGCGGAGCAGATCGACTTCCTCACCCCGGGCGTGGCCGCCTGGTTCGAGCGGGGCGCCTCGCCCGCCGCCGTACGCAAGGCGCTCACCGAGGACCTGCCCAGGCCCGTGCGGTTCCCTGCACAGCTGATGAGGCACCGGCTCACCGTGTCCCTGCCGTCCGGGCGCTCGCTGCCCGCCGCGTACCTGCCCGTGCCGATGCAGAACTGCGACGGCTGCGACCGGGCGTTCAGGGCTCCGGAACCGGGCACCTGCGACGAGTGCGCAGGGGCCACGGACACGTACCCACTGAACAGCTGCGGTTGAATGGGCCGGTGAACGAGACCGCAGCGCTCCTCCTCCGTCAGGCCCTCCGTCGCACTCAGGAGGCCACCCGCGAACGTACTGCCACGGGACGCGGCCCGGAGGATGCCGATGACGTCGCCGGTACGTTCTCAACGGACGGTGCGCTCGGCTTCGATCCGCTGCCCCTGCTGCGGGCTCTGTACGAGGCCGGGTCGCGCGCGGTGGTCATCGGTCAGGTCGCCGGGATCATGCACGGCTCGACCGATCTGACGGGTGACCTCGACCTGTTGTGGGACGGCTCGCCCGAAGAGGGACGTGCCCTGCGTGAGGCCCTGGCCGCCACAGGCTGCACGACTCTGCCCGCGCTGGACCGGCCGCAGGTGGAGTACCAGGTGCCCGGCGTCAGCGGCGATCTGTGCACGCCCGCCCTCCCCTGGGGCGACATGGATGTCCTGTCCTGCCTCCCCCGGGCCGTCAGCACCCGTGACCCTGAGGGATTCGCCATCAGGTACGTCGACTTGGACGATCTGATCCGTATGCGGCGCGCTCTCGGCCGACCGAAGGATCTCCGTCGCGCGGCTGAACTTGAGGCCTTGCGCCCTTGAGGCACGCAGCCGCGGGTGGTCTCGTACGGATGATCACCCCTCCGGGATGTACCGGACGTCCTTGAGAGGCGCTGTGGGCTGTGCGCCGAACTTTTCCACGTGGGCGCCCCCGGTGCTGTGGTGCACCACCTGGAGGGCGACGCGGGTGTCCCATTCGCGCAGGTCGATCCGCACTCGGGGGGAGCCGCTCTCCGGCTTCATGTCCACGATCAACTCATTGGGGTATCCGGCGCGATTGAGTGCGGCTCGCACCTCGGCGGCGTTCTCGCCGGTGTCCTTGAGTGCGGTCGTGACGTGTGCGGCGAACTTGTCCGCGTAGCAGTTCTCCGGCTTGGTGAGCGTGACCGGCTCCAGAAGGTTCCCGTCGGGCATGGGCGGTGCGGGGTCGTCGGTGGCGGGCGGATCGCCGGGCAGGGTAAGGCGGTCGCCGGGCGGAGCATTGCGGGCAAGCGCAGGCGTTCCTAGCGCCAGGGATCGAGGGCAAGCTTGCCCTGGGTCTCGCCCGCTTCGAGGCGCTGGAGCACCGCCGGTCCTTCGGCCAGGGGATGGACGTGTGGGGTGCCGGGCGGGTAGACGCCCTGGGCGATGAGAGCCTCGATCTCGACGAGCAACGACTGGTAGAGGGACGGGGCCGCGACCGCCAGCGCGCCGATGTGCAGGCCCTTGATCTGGACCTGGTGGGTGAAGACCAGGTCGTGTGTGGTCAGAGTGGCGTCACCGGAGGCGGCGCCGAACACGACGATGCGTCCGGTGAAGGGCCTGGTGACCGCGAGGCCGGCCCGGAACGTGGCTTGGCCCACCGATTCCAGGACCAGGTCGACCCCGCCGGTCAGGCGGATGATCTCCTCAGCCAGATCGGGGCGCCGGCTGTCCAGCACTTCGTCGGCGCCGAGCTCTTTGACAGCTGCGTGCTTCGCCGGTGAGGCCGTTGCGATCACCCGCGCACCGTAGTGGCGGGCAAGACGAACCGCGGCCTGCCCCACGCCGCCGGCCGCGGCGTGGACGAGCACCACCTCACCCGCCTTGACCTCGCCCAACGGCTTCAGTGCCGCCAACGCGGTGGCCCAGTTCAACACCAGGCCAAGAGCCTGGGCGTCACTCCAGCCGGGCGGCACAGGAAGCACACCCGCCGCCGGCATCGTCATGTACTGCGCGAAGGCGCCCGGTCCGGCTCCGACGACGTGGGTGCCGAGCGGCAGCGGATTCTCGACGTCCTGGCCGACTCCCACGATCTCACCGGCGGCCTCGAAGCCCGCCACGTAGGGGGCCTGCGGACCTCCCCCGTAGGTGCCATGGGTCTGCATGACATCGGCGAAGTTGACCCCGGCCGCACCGACGCGGATCAAGTACTCGCCGGATCCCGGGGTGGGGCGGTGGCGATCCGTCGTGAGGGTCAAGTCCGTCGGCCCCTGGTGCGACTGCTGGACCAGGGCTCGGACGTTCTGCTCGATGGTGTTCTGCTGCCTGTTGGTCTCCATGCAACCGACCCTAGGAACTTCACACTTGCGTCAAGGTCAAGCGGCTGTCAGAGATCAGTACGGCGGGCCTCTCCCAGGTAGGCGTCGAGTGCCGCCTGCTGATCGCTGAGCACGGCGATGCGAGCAGCAAGCCGATCGCGATAGCCCTGCACCTCGTGCAGGAACTCCGAGCACACCGCCTCGGTGCCGGCATCGGATCCGTCAGTGAGGCCGGGCAGGACGTCCCTGATCAACCTCACGGGCAGCCCGGACTCCAGCAGCGAGCGGATGACGAGCACCCGGTCGATGGTGGACTGGCAGTAGTCACGGAAACCGTTGCTGAAACGGCCAGGGACGATCAGACCCTCGTTCTCGTAGTGCCGCAACGATCGCGCACTCACGCCGCTGGCTCTGGAGGCTTCGCTGATCTTCATACCTGCTGTCAACGTCCGGCCGCACTGGAATCTTCCGGCCCCGCAACGAACGGGTTGACGACCTGCTCAGGCGTCGACAACCTCATGTCCCGCACCAACCAGCCTTCGGGACGCGGACGTTGGTGACGGCGGGGCGGCCGCGAAGTGGTCGTCGGCCTGGGCCGGTCGCAGCGTGATTCTCGTGACCTTCCGGTTCGCTGTGCTGACCTCGATCGTGGCGAGGGGATGTCCTCCCGGGGCGATGAGATACACCGGTTTGTTGTTGACGGTGAGTCTGCAAGCCGACTGAATGCGATCACGGAAGTGCACGGTCTCGTTGGCAATGTCGACAGCACCGATGACGGCGGTGCGGGCTCCGCGAGGCAGGAGTGCCGCGTCGGCGTCGCGGACGCTGTCGGGCGCGAGCAGTTGGATCATTCTGCGCGTATCCCCGGTTCGGGCTGCCGCAAGGAAGGCTTCGACGATCTGCTGGTCCGGCCGACCGTTCTGTTCCGAGGCGCGCTGAGGGTTGTCGAGGCGTTGCCGGGCCCTGCTGGCGTGCTTCTTGGCGCCGGACGCTGTCCCGCCCAGCACGTGCGCAACCTGGTCGAACGGCACGGAGAACAGGTCATGCAGGACGTACGCGACCCGTTGGGATGGGGTCAACTGGTTCAACAGGACCATGAGGGCCCGGGAGACGTCCTCCGTACGCAGGACCGCTTCGTCCGCGGCCAGCTCCGCGGCCGGGATGGCGTCCGCGAGCAGCGGTGCGTCGTTGCGACGGCGCCGGGCGCGCAGCTCGTCCAGGCAGACTCTCGCGGTGACAGTCGTGAGCCAGGCTGACGGGTTCTCAATCGTTGCTGAGGACCGGGAAGTCATGACCCGCAGCCATGCCGTCTGGACAGCGTCCTGGGCGTCATGGGCCGAGCCGAGCATGCGGTGGGCAGCCGACAGCAGATGCGGTCGTGCGGTCTCGAATTCTTCGACCGTGATCGGCATGGGTGTCACCTTTCCGGACTTGCGGACGTCAGGACGGTCGGTTCAACCCATTCCTGTTCGCATCCCGAGGAGATGACAACGTCATGAGCCTACAGATGGTGCGGTTCCGCACCGACAACGGCACAGCTGCCGAGTTCCGGTCGCACCTTGTCAGGGTGTTTGCCGCCCTCCGAACGGCATCACCCCAGGGCGTCGTCTGCACGGCGTACGCCAGTGAGCCGGGGCCGGACTTCATCCTGGCCCTCGAAATGGAGGAGCCGGCGGAGAACCCGGTGGCGGGACTGCCGCAAGCCGCTCAGTTGCGCGACCGGACCGGCCGCGCCGTGGGAGCGCCGGTTCTGCCAGGACCGTTCACCGTCGTGGGGTCGTACCACTCGTGAACTCCGTACTGGTCATCGCCACTGTTGGGTGCGTCGTCGCGAACGCGCTCATCGCGATCGCGGACTACGCCCGGGCACCGTTCGTGCTGGCGAACTCCGCAGAGGTTGGACTCCCCCCAACTGCGCTGCCGTACCTGGCAACCCTCAAACTCGCGGGCGCCGCCGGCCTTCTCATGGGGCTGCTCGGGTTCCACTGGCTGGGTCTGGCGGCAGGAGCCGGCTTGACCGTGTTCTTCATCGGCGCGGTCCTGGCTCATGTCCGCGCACGCGTCTTCTGCAACATCGCTTTTCCCGGCGGCTTTCTCCTACTCGCAGTCGCCGGCACCACCTTCTTCGTGGGCGAACTATGACCCACGCCGACGCACCCGCTCGGTGGCAGGCCGTCCCGGGGGACGGGCGATCCCTACGCCTCGCCCTCTCTGAAATTCCGCCGGTCGGCGGTTCCCCAGTACCACCCCAGAGAAGCCGGGCGAGGCGTAGGGATCTCCGGAACCGTATGTCGGGGCCATTACTGGGGCATTACTCGCGCGTTACACGCTAACCGGCCCGGGCCGCGCGGGTGTTCGCGCACATGACTGAGCCGGCGCCCCCGCAGTGGTGCGGGGACGCCGGCTCAGAGGAGGGTGCTGGGTATCAGGCGTTGTCGATGGTCAGGGTGATCGCCGAACGGATGGCGGTGTAGGAGCCCGACACCTCGTTGCCGACGAGGCCCGCCGTGCGGTCGGTGCCGTAGGCGTCGAAGGGCAGGGTGACGATCTCGTCCTTGCCGTCGCCGTCGAGGTCGGCCACGAAGTGCTCGCGTGCGCCCCAGGCGTTGAAGCCGGTGACGGCCGTCTGGTAGGCGCCCTCGTCGGCCTGCAGGACCTCGGGCTTGTAGAGGGCAACGAACGTTTCGCCACTGCGGACGAGGATGCGGGCGCCGTCGGGGCCGGTGGCGAAGGAACCGCTGCGGATCTCGCCTATGGCCAGAGGCCTGCGGTCCAGGCCGCCCGCACCGTAGGTGCGGAGCGAGGCGAGGCTGTTCTCCACCAGGCCCTCGGGGCCCGTCATCCAGTTGGCGAGGGTGGCGTAGCCACCCGCGACGGCCTCGTGCAGGAGCTTGCCGGTACGGCCGTCCCGGATCTGGACCATATTGGTCAACTGGTTGGCATACTGCTGCTCGGAGTTGCTGCGCACCACGTAGGTGAAGACCACCGCGTGGCCGTCGGCGTACGGGATGCCGGACGAGGCGAACGTGCCGGCGCGCAGCGGCATGCCGAGGATGTTGCCCTGGCTGGTGCTGGGTGCCTTCGGGGTGAACGACCAGGCGGCCGAGCCGTTCTTGCCGTTCAGCGCGACGCCGCCCACGGCGACCGGAGCGGTGGGGCCCTGGCCACGGGTCTGGTACTGGGCGTAGATCTTGCCGTCGGCGGCCGACAGGTCGGCGAACGCCGGGGTGCCGATCGACGCCGGGACCGTGTACTCCCACTTCAGGGAGCCGTTGCCCTCGTAGGCACGGACCTTGTCGGTCGCCACGGTCACCTCGGCGACGCCGTCGCCGTCGAGGTCGGAGGCGACGACGTTGCGGACGTACTCGCCGGCGCCCGCCTCGATGACGGTGCGGACCTTGCCGGTGCGGGCGTCGACGATGGCGGTCGCCGTACTCGCGGCGACGATCAGCTCGTCGCGTCCGTCACCGGTGGTGTCGGCCTTGATGACCTGGACCACGCGGCCGGGCAGCGTCGTCGACCACAGCCGCTTCGGCTGACCGGCGACCATCGACGTGCCGTCGTAGGCGTACAGGCCGTTGGACGAGCCGCCGAGGACGACGTCGTTCTTCTTGTCGCCGTTGATGTCCGTGGTGGCGGCGGTGGTGGGGACGCCTTCCAGCGGCTGCACGGCCTTCTCCGCGCCGTTGCCGAGGTTGTAGACGCGTACGTTCTGGTCGGTGTCGACGGTCCGTATCCGCCACGAGCCGTCCTTGAACGGCTCGGTGAACAGAGGCGAGCCGATGACGCCGCTCTTCTCCCACTTCACGGCACCCTTGGTGCCGCTGAGAACGGAGATCTTGGCGTAGTGGGAGCCGTAGCGGTTCTCGGCGGCCTGGCGGTCCGCCTCGTCCAGGTAGGTGGCGACGATCTTGCCGTCGGCCGCCTTCAGGCCCCAGGCGGCGGCGACGTCGCCCTCGTCGCCCGTCCGCTTGACGGTGTGCGCCCAGAGCAGGCTCGCGTCGTCGCCGTCGAGTGCGCGGACACTGTTGGTGTTCATGTCGGGAACCGGGCTGTACTTGGACTCCGCGAGCGTCGACTCGCTGACCGTGTACTCCGGCTTGGAGTTGCCCTGGATGTCACCGATCTCCAGCGCGAGGGGAAGCGCGTTGATCCGCTCGGTGAGGGTGGTCCGGGTGCCGTCGGCGATGTCGTACGCGGCGATCTCGTACTTCACGCCCTCGGTGTAGTCCGACTGCTCCAGCGCCACGACGCGGTCACGCTTGGCGTCCAGGCGCAGCTGCCGTACGTAGAGGCTGCCGGTCTGCGACCACTTGACGCTGCCGTCCTCGGTGTCGATCACCAGGGTGTGGCCGCTGGGGGTCTGGTCGGTGGCGTAGTCGCGGTCCTGGTTCCAGGAGGCGGCGATCAGTCCGTCGCCCAGCGGCTGGAGCGAGCCCCACTGGACGCCGGCGTAGAGCTCGGCGTCGTGCGTCCAGGTCTGCTTCGGGGTGAGCTTGCCGCCGGTGAAGTCGAAGCGGATGCCGGTCAGGGTGGCCTTGGAGCCGGCCGGGGAGTTCATGTTGGAGAACGCGGAGTCCGCGATCACGAGCGTCTTGCCGACCAGTTTGACGTTGTAGGCGGCCGCGTAGAGCTTCGACCACAGTGTCTTGCCGGTGGCGCCGTCCAGGACCGTGACGAAGGTGCCGTTGGGCAGCGAGGAGCCGGGGGAGGTGAACGGGCGGTAGGGCAGTACGCCGACCTCGGCGGTGAACACGATGTCGTCCACGCCGTCGCCGGTCAGGTCGCCGGTGGTGACACCGTCGTCGCTGGCCATGGCGAAGGGGCTGATCGCGTTGAAGCCCATCACCACGGCGGGCGGGTAGGGCTCCTTGCTGCCGCGGGGGGACGGGGTGATCTGCCAGTCCGCGTCCAGGGACGTGGCGTCGCGCGACCAGAGCTGCTTGCCGTCGGCGTCGACGCGCTGGATCGGGCTGAGCCCGTTGACGCTGAAGTAGTCGCCCTTGGAGCCGCCGACGGGGAACGTGGCGGCCATGCCCTGGGCGCCCTCGATGCCGGACTTCTTGGTCAGCTTCCAGTTGGCGGTGGCGTCGGTCGACGCACCGGTGTCGGTTGCGGTGGCGCCCTCGCCCGCTGCGGAGGCGGTCTTGTCAGCGGTTGCCTCGGCTGCCTCGGCGGTCTGCCGGGCATCGCCCTGGCCGCGCCCGTCTCCGTAGACGTCGGGCATGAGGCGGCCGGCCATCTCGGCGGCCTGGCTGTCGGTGAGCTTCAGGAGGCCGTTGCTGTCGTCGGCGTGGACCGCCGGGGCGACGCTCAGGGCGAGGCCGGAGGCAACCAGCATGGAGGCCAGGCGCAGGCCCCGTCGTTGCGGGTTTCTCATCAGATGTCCTTCGGGGAGAAGCGGAGGGCGGTGGCGTCGCTGAGGACGGTCTCGTTGAACGAGCTGCCGAGACCGTCGGTGCCGGCCTGGTTCTCAATGCCGGTGGTCGCCGAACCGCCGCGCTGCGACACGTTGCTGCCGATGCCCTTGTACTGGAGGGTGACGGCGCCGGTGGCCTCGTCGAAGAGGGCCTCGAAGGAGACGCGTACCGACGTGTCGGAGGCGAAGGCGGCGTTGTTCCACACGATCGCGAACTGCCGGGAGCCGGTCTTGCCGGTGACGGCGGTCTGGACGCTCGACTTCTTGTCCAGGGTCAGGTCGTCCCAGAAGGCCGCGACGACGCCGTTGGGCTGGGCCGGCGCCGGCAGCGCGGTGTTGACGTAGTCGCCCAGGCGCGGCTGGAGGAAGTTGACCAGGCCGTTGGTGGTGACGGAGGCGCTGGTGTAACTCACGCCGTAGTGGCTCACCGGGAACGGCAGGCTGATCTTCGTGGCGTCCTCGTCACCGGTCAGGGCGATGCTCTTCGAGCCCTTGACCCAGGAGGAGGCGACGGGGGCGCAGGAGTAGGTGCCGGCCGCGTCCGTGCGGTTGGGCAGCTTGACGTCTGCCGTCTCGTCGCCGTCGACCTTCAGCGCGCCGTTGTAGACGCCGTTGCACACGACCGGGGCGGCCGGGGCGACGGACAGCGTGTAGGCGCCCTCGGCGACCTTCGGCAGGGTGAACAGGCCCTGGCTGTCGGTCGTGACCGCCGCGACCGGGGTGCCGGTCACGGAGACGGTGGCCTTCGCGAGCGGCCGGCCGGTGACGTCGAGGACCTTGCCGGTCACCTGGTGCGCCGGCACGGGGGTGAGCGCGAGGTCCTGCGTCAGGGGCTGACCCGTGGCCAGTTCGACGCCGGACACCGTGCCGGTCACGTAGCCGTAGGAGCCGGCCGAGAAGCTGTAGGTGCCCGGGAGCAGCGACAGCCGGTAGGAGCCGTCGGTTCCGGTGGTCACCGAGCGGTTCGTGGAGTCGTTCACGGCCTTGACGGTGACGCCCGACAGCGCGGCGCCGCTCGCCTTGTCCGTGATCTTTCCGGACACCGTCACCGCGGTGTGCGGGGCCTTCTCCACGGAGGCGAAGATGTCGAGCTTGCCCTCGCCCCACACGTTGTTCATGCCGGCGGTGCCGCCGCAGTGCGTGTCCTCGACGTCGCGCGCGCCCTCGTTCAGGAGCGCGCGGGTGCCCTCGATGTCACCGATGAGCGAGGGGGCCGCCGACCACAGCAGCGCGACCGCGCCCGCGACGTGCGGGGTCGCCATCGACGTACCGCTGATGGTGTTGTACTGCGAACCGGGCCAGGTGGCCGTGACGTCGACGCCGGGTGCCGAGATGTTCGGCTTCGCGAGGCCGTCGATCGGGGAGGGGCCGAAGCCGGAGAACTTGGCGATCTTGCCGGCGGAGTCATACGCGCCCACGCCGTAGGAGGCGACCTGAGCGCCCGGCGGGTGCGTGGTGGAGCAGGTGACGCCGTCACCGTCGTTGCCGGCTGCGAACGCCTCGAAGATGCCTGCGGAGTTCCAGGCCTCGACGATGTCCTTGTAGAAGGTGTTGTCGTCACCGCCCCAGGAGTTGTTGACGATGTTCGGCGCGAGGTCCGGGCGCGGGTTCTGCCCGTTGTGGTCGGTCGGGGCGAGGATCCACTGCCCGGCCTTGAGGAGGTAGTCGTCCGTGCACTTGTCGGACTCGCAGCCCTTGGCCGCGATCCACTTCGCGTCGGGGGCGACACCGATGCCGTGCTTGCCGACCATCGTGCCCATCGTGTGGGTCCCGTGGCCCTGGTTGTCGCACGGTGCGCCGTCGGCGCCGCAGACCCCGGACGGGTCGTAGAAGTTGTAGTCGTGCGTGAACGAGCCGTCGCCGTTGTTGCCCCGGTACTGCTGCACCAGGTCCGGGTGGTCGTACTGCACGCCGGAGTCGACGTTGGCGATGACGATGCCCTCGCCGCGGTTGTCGTACTGCGACCAGACCTGGTCGGCCTTGATGTCCTTGATACCCCACTCCGGGGTGTCGTCGCCCGTGGCGGAGGAGTCGGTCCCGGCCTGGGTGCGCTTCGCGGTGACCTTGCTGTCGGACGTCTCGATGTCGTCGAGCTTGTACGTCCGCGCCTTGACGATCCTGGCCACGTCGGAACGCTTCGCCAGCTCGTCCACGAGTGCCTGGTCGCCGGTCACCTGGACCGTGTTGGCGATCCAGTAGTCCTGGTGCCCGACCTTCTTCTTGTCGAGGAAGGTGGTGAGTGAGCGCTGGCCCGTGTGCGCGGTGTCGCGCAGCGCCTTGTAGGCGGCCCGGGCCGCCTGGGCGTGGGTCGTCTTGCGCTTGGCGGCCGTGAGGTCGGCCTGGTCCTTGAGCACGACGAAGAAGCGGGCGTCCGCGCCGTTGCGCACGGCGGACGCGAGTCCGGCGTCGATCTTGGCCGATGCCGGGCCCGACGGTTCGGAGTCGGCGGAGTTGGCAAGGGCGGGTACGGGACTGGCCAGCAGCGCGGCGGCCGCGCCGAGCGAGGCCACCGCCCACACGGCACGTCTACGCCTGGGCGATCGGGGCAGGTGCATCGAGGCACTCCTCCGGGGGAAGGCAGTCGGGTGCCCGGACCCTAGGAGGCCGCCGTTACTCGGCCATTACAGCCCACTTGATCGCACCGAGTCCGCGCCGGTACGAAGCTGCCGGGCAACTTCCTTGGCGCGGTGGGCGGTCGGGGGCAGGGGCCGCCGCTCAGCGCGCGCCGAAGGCCGCCTCGAACCCATCCACCGTGGGGGCGATGACAAGCGCGCTCCCCCGCAGGTCCTCGGGCAGTTGAGAGCGACCGTCCTCGTCGAAGATCAGCGCGTCTCCGTCCTGGGGCAGGATCGCGGACCCGAGGGCCGCCGCCGGCCCGGCGAGCACGCCGCTCATCGCGCCTCGCGCGAAGTGGGTCGCCGTCACACAGGACATGCCCTCTTCGCCGTGAACCGGGTGATAGAGGTCCGCCTCGCCCCCGTCCTCCGCGCGGAGTCGGGAGAAGTCCTCCGGGCAGCCCTCCACCACGTACGGCGCGGTCGCCTGCCGGAACCGTTCGGTGTCCAGGGCGACGACCTCGCCGTCCACGAAGCGGAGCAGGAAGATGCTTCAACTCACGGGCCCACTCTGCCATCGCCATGACCTGCCGGACGGGGCCCCGAGCAGTCGGCGTGAACGCCGCGTGGCCGTGCGACCATTCCGCCGTGACTCCTGAGCAGATATCCGAATCCGCCGGTCCGGCCGAGCGCCGACTGGCCGGGGTGGCGCTCAATCCGGCCGCACCCGTCGACGTCCTGCTGCGGCTGCTGGCCGGCGGGTCCGCGGCCGTACGGATGGCGCTGTGCCGGGACCGGGCGCTGCCCGGTCCCGTGGTGGACGCGGTCGTGGCCCACCCGGACGGGACCACGCGAGGCTTCTTCGCCGAGAACCCGTACGCCGGTCCGGAGCAGCGGGCACGGCTGGTGGACGATCCGGAGTATCGCGTACGGGGAAGTCTGGCCCGGGAGCCCCGGGCCGGCGGCACGTGCATGCCCCGGCCGTTGCCGGACCGGACCGTCGTACGGATCATCGAGACGTACGAGAGCGACCACCTGTGGGAGCTCAACCGGTTGGTCTCACCCGGTCTGCAGCGTGCGATGACCACTCACCCCTCGGCGAAGGTCCGCTGCATGGGGATCGGCCGCCTCTCCTGGAAGTCCCTGACACCCGACGTACAGGACGCCCTGCTGGCAGACCCGGACCCGGAGGTGCGGAAGTCGGCCGACGAAAGCCGACGCTCGTACGAACGGCTCCGCGACCCGGACGCGGTGCGGGAGAGCCTGCCCGCGCACCCCTGCCATGCGCACACGCACCTGCTGATGTACGGAGCACTCGCCCCGGACGTCGTGGCGGCGGCGCTGCCACGGCACGCGTGGTTGATCGCCCGCAATGACAGTCTGCCGCCGGAGACCGTGGCCCTGCTGGCCGCCCACCCCGACCCCAAGGTGCGCACCCGCGTCGCCACCCGGCCCGACCTGGGGCCGGCCGAGCGCAGCGCACTCGCCGTGGATCCCGGCCCGGAGGTGCGCCTCGCCCTCTCCGTACACCCGGCGCTGACCGAGGCGGAACGGGCCGCGATCGACTACGAGGTAGAGCAGGGCGGGCCGTTCCTCCACAGCCCGCCGTACGACCCGGAGTTGCTGCCCGACCCGGAGCAGATCCGCGCCCTCGCCCTGTCCGCCCACCCGCTCCTGCGTCGGCGGGCCGCTCGCGAGCCGCATCTCCCCGCCGACCTGGTCGCGCTCCTCGCGGACGACTCCGACCTCGGCGTCCGGGTCCTGCTCGGCCAGAACCATCCGGACGCCCCGGCCGCGCTGCTGCTCCGCTGCTTCCTGGAGTACACCGGCTGCGACCGGTGGCATCTGACCGGGCACGGCAACTTCCCCCGCGCCGGACTCGCCCGGTTCGCCGGCGACGAGGATCCGGCGGTCAGGCGGCTGGCCCTGCTCGACCCCGGGACGCCCGGGGACGTCGCCGACCGGCTCACCCGCGACCCCGACCCCCAGGTCCGCGCGGACGCGGCCCGCCACCCGCGGCTGCCGCAGGACCGCATCGCGGCGCTGCTCGACGACCCGGAGCTCGGGCGGCGGGCCGCGGCGAATCCGGCGCTGCCGGTCGCGACGATGTACGCGCTGATCGCCGCGGCTCCTGGGGAGGGTGCCGGGGCGGACCGCTGACCAGGGCCGGTGGCGCATCCGGTGGCGGACCGTCCGGGTGGGGTCGGCCGCTGGACGGGGCAATGGCACGTGTCGCCTCGGGGCCGGCGCGCCGCCGCTGCCCAGGATGCCCGTATGAGACCCATGACCAAGCGCTTTGCCGCGCTGCGCGCACGCGCCCGCGCCACCGGCGCGGCCTGCGCCGTGCTGGCGACCGTCGTCCCCGCCTTCACCCTCGGCCTGAGCGCGGCACCCGCCGCCGCCGCGCCGCTGCCCGGCGGCCTGGGCCCGTGCGTGCCGGGCGACTGCCCGGACCCGTTCCCGCCGATCAACAACGGGGACTTCGCGGGCCGGGACGACGCGATCAACATCTACGTCGGGGACGACTTCCTCGTACGCGGCCGGGCGGCCGAGGCCGAGGGCCGGGTCGTGGTGCTCGACGACTTCGACCAGGACAAGGACCCGGAGGCGGGCGGTTCGTACAACCTCGGGATCGTCGGTGTCGGATCCCGTGTCCCGCCGCCCGTCGACTCCGACTTCCTGACCACCGGCGGAGACGTGACGATCGCCGCCGGCGAGACCCTCGACACGACGGGCGGCATCGTCGACGAGGTGGGCACCGTGCGCTACGCCGGTACGCAGACCGGCACCGTCACCGGGGCCCTCGTCCAGGACCCGGACGCCGCGGCACCCTACGTGGACCTGCGCGACCAGCTCACCGACGCCAGCCAGTGCTACGCGCGGCCCGGCGGAGAGCTCCGGACCCCGACCGGGACCGCGGTCAACCAGGGCACGCAGACGCTCTTCACGGGTGACGGGACGTCCGCCCTCCAGGTCTTCAACGTCGACTTCGACATGACGGCCGACGGCGGCGGCCAGCAGGGAGTCGTCTTCGCTCCCGACAGCATCCCCGACGACGCGACGATCCTGGTCAACGTCATCGGGGCCGACCGTGCGATCAACACCTACAGCGGCGGAATCGCGGACACCGACCCGCTGAACGCCTACCGGGAACGCCTCCTGTGGAACTTCCCGGACGCCACCACCGTGGACCTCGCGGGGACCGGCCAGTTCCAGGGCAGCTTCCTGATGGGCGAGCAGTCCTCGATGACCACCGTGTCCCTTCCGGGCGTCAACGGCAGGTTCTTCACCACCGGTTCGGTGACGCACACCAGCTCCGCGACCGGCGGTGGCGGCCAGGAGTTCCACGCGTACCCGTTCAACGGCGACCTCCCGGACTGCGACGGACCGCAGCCGGTCACGGGTGAGGTGCGCGTCCTGAAGACGGACGCGGAGACCGGCGACCCGCTCGCCGGTGCCGACTTCGAACTTTGGCGCGAGACCAACGGCGTCGACGGCCTCCAGACCACCGGCACCAACCCCGACACCCTCGTGGACAGCTGCACCACACCCGCCAACGGCGTCTGCGCCGAGACCACCACGCCCGGCACGTACTACTGGCGCGAGACGGCAGCACCCGACGGCTACGAACTGCCGGACCCGGCCGTGTTCGGCCCGCTCGTGCTGACCGAGGACAACGCCGACACCGGAGTCCAGGTCGAGGCCACCAACACCGAAGAGCCCGTACCGCCGGTCACCGGTGAGGTGCGCGTCCTCAAGACCGACGCGGAGACCGGCGACCCGCTCGCCGGAGCCGACTTCGAACTTTGGCGCGAGACCAACGGCGTCGACGGCCTCCAGACCACCGGCACCAACCCCGACACCCTCGTGGACACCTGCACCACACCGGCCAACGGCGTCTGCATCGAGACCACCACGCCCGGCACGTACTACTGGCAGGAGACAGCGGCTCCCGACGGCTACGAACTGCCGGACCCGGCCGTGTTCGGCCCGCTCGTGCTGACCGAGGACAACGCCGACACCGGAGTCCAGGTCGAGGCCACCAACACCAAGGAGCCGGTGCCGACGGTCACGGGTTCGCTCACCCTGGAGAAGACGGACGCGAAGAACGGTCAGCCGCTCGCCGGAGCCGTCTTCGAGCTGTGGCGCGAGACCAACGACGTGCCCGGCCTGCAGACGGCCGGAACGAACCCCGACACGCTCGCCGACGCGGGGTGCTCGACCGACGACACGGGTGAGTGCACGTTCGACGACCTGCCCCTCGGTGCGTACTACCTGCGCGAGACCGCCGTACCCGAGGGCTACGTCCTGCCGGCCAACCCCGTCTCGGGGCCGTTCGAGGTGACGGAGGCCAACAGCTCGCAGGGCGTCACCGTCGAGCTGGCCAACGAGCGCGGCGAACCGTGCAAGGGCAAGGACTGCAAGAAGCGGGTCCACCAGGGCGCCCGCGCCTGACCTGATCACTCGCCCGGCCGCCCAACGATGGGCGGCCGGGCGGGGGTGCTGCTTGGCTGGCAGGACTCGGTTCCCGATCCGCCAGGAGGTCCGGCAGTGCGCCCCAACAGCCTCATCGGTGCCGTGGTCGCCACAGCGGCCACGGCACTGCTGTGTACCGCGGCCCCCTCGACGGCCGCCCCAGCCTCCGCGGACGACACCGCGTGCACGGCGCCGGCCGGCCCGTACCAGCGCCAGCTGGAGAAGCACCTGGGCCGGCCCGTGGACGGCCGCCAGTCCATGGCCGACTGCCGGGCCATCCGGTCCTTCCAGACCGCGCACGGCCGGCCGCACGCCGACGGCCGCGCCGACCTCGGGACGTACCGCACCGTGCTCGTCGTCGAGGCCACCCCCGACCCGAACGCCGCCGGACACTGCCCGGTCGAGTCCTCCCGCGTCACCTGCGTCGACATGGACCGCCAGCTGCTGTGGGTACAGAAGGGCAAGCGGGTCGTCTTCGGACCCGCACCCATCCGCACGGGCCGCGACGCGCAGGAGACCCGGCCGGGGTGGCACTCGATCTACTGGCGCAACCGCGACCACGTCTCCACGATCTACGACAACGCCCCCATGCCGTACGCCCAGTTCTTCGACGGCGGACAAGCTCTCCACGGACACCCGGGCGACCTGTACGACGGCGGCGGCTCGGCGGGCTGCGTCAACCTGACCGTGGACGACGCGGCGGCCCTGTGGGACCTCCTCGCGGTGGACGACCGCGTCTACGTGTGGGGCGTGAAGCCCGGTACGGCCGGCTGACGGGCGCGGTCACCTCTCAGAGGTACTCGGCGAACGCGTCCAGCGTCCGCAGGACCTCCGGTTCCGCGGCGGGCGGCAGCTGGAGGACGACCTCCTCGATGCCCAGGTCCGCGTAGTGCGCCAGCTTGCCCGGGCTCGGCAGGACCGCGTACGGGATCACCTGGAGGTCCTTCGGGTCGCGGCCCGCCGCCTCCCACGCCGTACGGAGTACGGGCACCGACTCCGTGAGGCCCCGGCCTCCGATCGGCAGCCAGCCGTCCGCGTACTCCGCGATGTGCGCGAACAGCTTCGGGCCCGCCGCGCCGCCGATCAGGGTGCGCGGGCCCACCACCGGGCCGCGTGGCTTCTGGACCGGCTTCGGGTAGGCGTGGCTCGCCCGCACCGAGCCGAACTCGCCCTCGTACGCCGTGGGTTCGGCCGACCACAGAGCACGCATCAGCGCCATCCGGTCGCGGCCGAGCTCCCGGCGCGTCGACCAGGTCACCCCGTGGTCCGCCGCCTCCTCCACGTTCCATCCGAAGCCGAGACCCAGCGTGAAACGGCCGCCCGAGACGTGGTCGAGGGTCGCGATCTGCTTGGCCAGATCGATCGGGTCGTGCTGGGTGATCAGCGTGATCCCGGTGCCCAGTTCCAGCCGCTCGGTCACCGCGGCGGCCTGTGCGAGGGCTACGAACGGGTCCAGCGTGCGGCCGTACTCGGGCGGCAGGTCGCCGCCCGCCGGGTAAAGAGTTTCCCGGCTCACCGGGATGTGCGTGTGCTCCGGAAGGTAGAGCC
The DNA here is from genome assembly GCF_019399235.1 of Streptomyces poriferorum. Taxonomy (GTDB): domain Bacteria; phylum Actinomycetota; class Actinomycetes; order Streptomycetales; family Streptomycetaceae; genus Streptomyces; species Streptomyces poriferorum. Next base: position 16,455 of record NZ_JAELVH010000044.1, read on the forward strand.
CGGCGAATCCCCGCTGCTCAAGCTGGTGCGCGAGCCGCACCGGTGTGATCGTTTCGTCGGTGAGGAAGATCGTCGTGGCGATCCGCATACGAAAGACACCTCCGTCGTTGTCTGGTGGCGGCTCAAACGTATGCCGTACCGTGCGCAAAGCCGAGACTTCGGCGACTTCGGGGGAGGTCATTCACCATGGTCCGCAAGCGCATCCGCGTCACTCTCACCGCTCTGCTCCTGACGGGCGTGCTCGTCGGCGGTGCGCCCGCCGCGGCATCCGCGGCCGCGCCCGCTTCCGTGTCCACCGCCTCCCGTACCGCTGCGGTACAGGCTTCGGGGCATGTGGACGGGGCGGCGTCCGCCCACACCGGGGTACACAAGGCCGCGCACACGTACAAGAGCAAGAACAAGACAAAGGGCAAGAGCAGGAGCAAGCGGCGGAAGCACAGCTCCGGCGGGTTCGGCGGCGGGCTGATCGTGGGGATCGTGCTGGCCGTGATCGTGGTCGGCATCATCGCGTTCGTGCTCATCGCCCGCGCACGGCGCAACTCCTAGACGCCGCGCCCCTCGCCACCCCGGTCGGGCGGCGAGCGGCGCGGTCCCTCACCCGGCCGAGACGTCGTGCAGTGGGAGCTTCGCCGCACTGGAGCGCATGACCATGGGCCCGAAGGACACGGTGTCGCCCGCGGACGCGGTCTGCGAGGTGGTGGACGTGCCCGGGTAGAACCAGCGCCAGGTGCCCGAAGCGGACGCGGTCACCGTCGTACTGACCTGGCCCGCGCTGTTCGTCCTCACCGTCTTCACCGTCGTGTACGAGGCGGCGCCGGCCTTCCTGAACTGCAGCTTCAGGCTCTGGCCGCCGTAACCGCGGTATTTCAGCGCCTCCCAGTCGGCCCGGGCCAGCGCACCCGTGACCCTGACCTGCCTGCTGGTCCCGAACAGGCTGGGCCGCGTCGCGGACACCTTCAGCGTCGCGGCTCGCTTCAACGTGAACGGGGCGAGCGAATCGTAGATCCAGTAGTCCCTGTCGTTGGCTCTGACGACGCCGTAGATGTCCCAGCCACCGGCCCCCTCGTTGGCGTTGCGGTCGCTGTACCCGGGAAACCAGGCGGGATCGAAGCGCATCGTCGCTGTGCAGTCCGAGGTGGTGCTGCTCAGCTTCTTGCAGGTGACCCCGACCGTCTCGGCCGGAACCCCGTAAGTGGTCGCAGCGCTGTGCGCGTCGAGATCCACGACCTCCTTGACGCCCGAATTATCCTTGATCGTCAGCTTGACCGGGAAGCTCACCGTTCCGCGGATGCCGACGACGACGCTCTTCCCGTTGTTGGCCACCCCCTTGACGACCCGGATGTCGCCCCGCCCCTCGGCGTGTGCCGTCGACGCCCCCAGCACGGCCATGACCACCGAAGCGGCCACCGTGCCCCACAGCACATGTCTTCGTCGCAAGTCCCCTCCTCCTCGCCGCGCGCACCGGGTCCGGCGCGGCCGCGTGGGCACAGAGTAGAGCCGCCCTCGCGGAGGTCCGCAGGAGGGGACAGGCTCTTGCGGCGGCTCTCAGCCCGGCCAGACGATCGACTGCAGTTCGCTGTACGCGTGCAGCGCGTACGAGCCGACGTCCCGCCCGACCCCGCTGCGCTTGAACCCGCCGAACGGGGCCTCCATGTTGCGGCCGATGGTGTTCACGCCGACCCCGCCCGCGCGCAGCCGGCGGGCGACGCGGAAGGCGCGGGCCACATCGCCGGACCAGACGTAGTCGATCAGTCCGTAGTCGCTGTCGTTGGCCAGCGCGACGCCCTCCTCCTCGTCGTCGAAGGCGACGACGACCACGACCGGGCCGAAGATCTCCTCCCGCACCACCCGCATGTCGTTGGTGCAGTCGGCCAGCAGCGTCGGCGCGACGTAGAAGCCGCGGCCGGTCGGGTCCGGGCGTTCGCCGCCCGTGACGACCCGGGCCCCCTCCTTCCGGCCCAGCTCCACGTACGACTCGATGCGGTCGCGGTGAGCCGCCGAGATGACCGGGCCGACGACCGTGCCCTTCGCCGTCGGATCGCCGACCGTCAGATACCCGGCGTAGGCGGTCAACTTCTCGATCAGCGCGTCGTGCACGGCCCGTTGGACCAGGACGCGGGTCGGAGCCGTACAGATCTGACCGCTGTAGAACGAGAACGTCGTCCCGATGCCCGCGACCGCCGAGTCGAGGTCGGCGTCGTCGAGGACGACGGCGGCGCCCTTCCCGCCCAGCTCCATCAGCTGCCGCTTCATGCTCCGGCCGCAGACCTCGGCGATGCGCTGCCCGACGGCCGTCGAGCCGGTGAAACTGACCATGTCGACGTCGGGCGAGTCGACGGCGGCCTCGCCCACACCGGGGGCCGAGCCGCTGACGACGTTGACGACCCCGGCCGGTACACCCGCCTCCGCGAGGGCCTCGGCCATCCGGTAGACGGAGAGCGGGTCCTGCGGGGCCGGTTTCACGACGACCGTGTTCCCCATCGCGAGCGCGGGGGCGACCTTGCCGGCCGGGTTGGCCCAGGGGTTGTTGTACGAGGTGATGCAGGTGACGACGCCGACCGGCCGGCGGCCTGCGAGCGCCCCGAAGATCCCTGCCCGGCCCATCGGGCCCGCCTCGTTGATCTGCGGCGGTATCGCTTCCTCGACCGGTTCCAGCGCGCCCTTCGCGTACCGCCGGAAGCGCGCCGCGCCCACGGCGACCTGCATGCCGCGGGCCGTTCCGGTGGTGGCGCCGCTCTCCGCCTGTGCGAGTTCGGCGTTGGCGAGGAAGTCGCGCTGCATCAGGTCGGCGGCGCGGTCGAGGATCGCGGCGCGTTCCTCGGGGCGGGTGCGGGACCAGGTGGCGAAGGCGTCACGGGCCGCGGAAGCCGCCTCGTACACCTGGGCGCGGCTCGCCTCGGGGGCGAGGCCGACGGTCTCCTCGGTGGCCGGGTCGACCACCTCGTAGTGGCCGTCCGCGGGTTCGGTCCACTCGCCGTCGATGAAGAGGCGCTGGGGTGTCGTGGTCATTGCGTGCTCACCGTCCGGGTGTCGCGGCCGGAACGGAGCACCGTCCCGGGGACCGCGCCGGTCACCTTGTCGTCGCGCAGGGTCTCCACCCCGTTGACGCGGACCGACACGATGCCGAGGGCCTTGGAGTCGAGCCGGGGGCTGTCGCCGGGCAGGTCGTGGACGAGGGTGGCGGGGCCCGCGTCGATGCGTTCGGGGTCGAAGAGCACGAGGTCGGCGTGGAAGCCCTCCTCGACGCGGCCGCGGTCGCGGAGGCCGAAGAGGCGGGCCGGGTCGTCGGTCAGCATCTTCACGGCCCGTTCCAGCGGCATGAGCTTGCGGCCGCGCAGACAGTCGCCGAGGAAGCGCGTCGTGTACGGGGCGCCGCACATCCGGTCCAGGTGGGCGCCCGCGTCGGAGCCGCCGAGCATGACGTCCTCGTGCTCCCAGGTGCGCTGCCGCAGCGCCCAGGAGTCGGGGTCGTTGTCGGTGGGCATCGGCCACAGGACCGTACGCAGGCCGTCTGCCGCGCAGATCTCGACGAGGCAGTGGAAGGCGTCCTGGCCGCGTTCGGCCGCGATGTCCTTGACGACGCGCCCGCTGAGGCCTTCGTTCGCCTCGCTGTACGTGTCACCGATGACGTAGCGGCCGAAGTTCGCGAGGCGGCGGAAGACGCCGGCCTCCTTGCTGTCGGCGCGGCGCAGCATCTCGGCGCGGGTGTCCGCGTCCCGGAGCCGCTCGATGCGCTCGGGGACGGGGAGGGCGAGGATGTCGCCCCAGCCGGGGATCAGGTTCAGGGCGCAGAACGTGCCGAGCGACATGTTCATCGGGGTGAGGATCGGCATCGTCAGCGCCACGATGCGGCCGCCCGCGCGTCGGGCGCGCTCGCTGGGGATCAGCTGGCGCGGTACGCGTTCGGGGACGGCGGCGTCGATGGTCAGGACGTTCCAGTTGAGCGGGCGCCCGGCGGCGGCGCTCATGTCGACGAAGAGGTCGATCTCGTCGTCGGAGAACTGGTCGAGGCAGCCGGCGACGATCGCCTCGATCTGCGTGCCCTCGTGCTCACCGACGGCCCGGGACAGCGCGAGGAGCTCCTCGGGGAGCGCGTGCCGGGAGGCGACCGGCTGTCCGTCGCCGTCGGAGTGGGTGGAGGACTGGGTGGTGGACAGGCCCCACGCTCCGGCGTCCATCGCGTCGTGGAACAGGGCGAGCATCGCGTCGAGCTGGGCGGGTGTGGGCTGGCCGCCGACCGCGTCGGCGCCCATGACGTGGCGGCGCAGGGCGCAGTGCCCGACCATGAACCCGGCGTTCACGGCGATCCGCCCGTCGAGCGCGTCGAGGTACTCGCGGAAGCTGGACCAGCTCCAGTCGACGCCCTCCTCCAGGGCCTTGAGCGCCATGCCCTCGACCCGCGACATCATGCGCCGGGTGTAGTCGGCGTCCTCGGGCCGGTCCGGGTGGAGCGGGGCGAGGGTGAACCCGCAGTTGCCGCCGGCGACGGTGGTGACGCCGTGGTTCATCGACGGGGTGGCGTACGGGTCCCAGAAGAGCTGGGCGTCGTAGTGGGTGTGCGGGTCGACGAAGCCGGGCGCGAGGACGAGACCGGTGGCGTCCTCGGAGGTCACGGCCTCCTCCGCGACGGTCCCGGGCTCCGCGATGACGGCGATGCGGCCGGCCCGGATGCCGAGGTCCGCACGGTAGGAGGGTCCGCCGGTGCCGTCCACGACGGTCGCTCCGCGGATGAGGTGGTCGAGCATGACGGGGTCCCTTCTCCGTGGTGGTTGTGTTGCGCCGGGGTGCGTACGGCCGCGGTACGCACCCCGGCTCGCGGAGCGGCGGTCCGGGAAGACGCCGCCCGCAGATCGAGCCCCTCCGGCGTTTGAGGAGCGGGGGTACGGGGTCGGAGCCCTCGAAGGCCTGCCCCCGGGGCTCCGCCCCGGACCCCGCGCCTCAAACGCCGGCGAGGCTGGTTTTCACGCCGCGTCGCGGAACCGCGTCGTCCGGTGCACCGGATCCGTGTCGATCTTCGGGATCACGTGCTCACCGATCAGCTTGATCGAGTTCAGCGTGTCCTCGGGACTGAGCCCGATCGGCAGCCCGAAGCTCAGCTGGTCCGCTCCCGCCTGCTCCCAGCGACGGCACTGCCCCAGCACCTCGTCCGGGTCGCCGCAGATCATCAGCTCCTCGGCGATCAGGAGCTCGATGATCTCCTCGGAGTACTCCGGCAGCAGCTCGGGCCACTCCGGGATCCCCTCCGGCCGGGGGAACGTGTCGTGGTAGCGGAACAGCAGCGACTGGAGGTAGTTCAGCCCGCCGCCCACCGCGATCTCGACGGCCTTCTTGTGGGTCTCGGCGCAGATCGCGGTCGAGGTCACCATGACGTTGTCGTTGACGAAGTCACCGACCGGCTCGGCGTCCTTGACGGCGTTCTTGTAGGACTCGACGACCCACTCCATGTCGGAGACCTTCTGCACGCTGAAGCCCAGGACACCGAGGCCCTTCTTCCCGGCCATGGCGTACGAGGGCGGGGAGCCGGCCGCGTACCACATCGCCGGGTGCGACTTCCCGTACGGCTTGGGCAGGATCTTGCGCGGCGGCAGCGACCAGTGCTTGCCCTGGAAGCCGACGTACTCGTCCTGGAGCCACATCTTGGGGAACTCGGCGATGGTCTCTTCCCAGAGTTCCTTGGTGTGGTTCATGTCGGTGATGCCCGGCATGAACCCGAGGATCTCGTGGGTGCCCGCCCCGCGGCCGGAGCCGAACTCGAAGCGGCCCTCCGAGAGGTGGTCCATCATGGCGACCTTCTCGGCCACCTTCACCGGGTGGTTGACCGGGGCGAGCGGGTTGAAGATGCCGGATCCGAGGTGGATGCGGTCCGTGGCGTGTGCGAGATAGCCCAGGTACACGTCGTTGGCCGAGAGATGCGAGTACTCCTCCAGGAAGTGGTGCTCGGAGGCCCAGGCGTACTTGAAGCCGGACTTGTCCGCCTGGATGACGTACTCGGTCTCCTCGATCAGCGCCTTGTGCTCTGCCCCGGGGTCGGCCTTGGCCCGCGCGGCGGGCACGTACCCCTGTACAAAGAGCCCGAATTCCAAGGGGGTTCACCGTCCTCAATCGTTTCTGACACACCGTCAGATTCTGATGCGTCCGACTGTTCCACCGACACTCCGACCCGTCAATACCTGACGCTTCGTCAGACGAATCGAAGTGGGCGCCCTGCTCAGAAGAGGCTGACTCCCGCCAGCCACCCGCCGTCGATGACGAACGGCTGGCCGGTGATGTACGAGGAGTCGTCCGAGGTCAGGAAGAGCGCGAGCGCCGCCACCTCCTCGGGCCGGCCGATCCGCCCGAGCGGCACCAGCTTCTTGTACAGGGCCCCCACGGCCTCCGCCGTCTCCACCGGGTCGGCGTCCGGGTCCAGGGCCGCCGGATTGGTCATCGGGGTGTCCACGGCCCCGGGGCACATGGCGTTGACCCGGATGCCCTTCGCGGCCAGCTCCACGGCCGCCACCTTGGTCAGTCCCAGCACGGCGTGCTTGGTCGCCGCGTACGCGCCGACGAACGCCATGCCGGTGAGACCGGTGTACGAGGAGGTGTTGACGATGGTCCCGCCACCGGCCGCCTCGATCTCGGGGGCGACATTCCTGATCCCCAGGAAGGCCCCCACCTGGTTGACCTGCACCATCTGCTGGAACTCCTCCAGCGGCGTGGACACCAGCTCGTTGAAGCGCAGGATCCCCGCGTTGTTGACCAGCCCGTCGATCTTCCCGAACGCGCCCTTGGTGGCGGCGACGGCCGCCTGCCAGCCCTCCTCCCGGCTCACGTCCAGGTGCACGAAGAGCGCGGCATCCTCCCCCAGCTCCTTGGCGAGCGCCTCGCCCTGCTCGTCGAGCACATCGGCGATCACCACCCGCGCGCCCTCGGCGACGAAGAGCCGCGCCTCCTGCTCACCCTGCCCGCGCGCCGCGCCGCTGATCAGTACGACCCGCCCGTCCAGCTTGCCCATGGCCTGACTCCTACCTGTCGAGGTTGTCGAGGTGAGGTGCGACTTCGGCGGCGAACGCCGCCATCTGATCGGTCAGTTCACTTCTGCTGCGGCTGCGGAAGCGCACCTGGATCTGATGCACCCCCATCGCGCCGTACTCCCGCAGCGACTCCGCGAGGGCCTCCGGCTTCCCGCTGAGCGTGCGCCGCCCCACGGACCAGCCCGGCTCCCCCACGTACAGCGGCTCGGTGATGGCCCCGATGACGATGGGCTCCGTGACCCCCGCCGCCTCGCGGAGCGCGTACAGCCGCCCGATCTGCGCGGGCAGCTTCTCCCGCGGGTCCCCCTGCGGCAGCCAGCCGTCCCCCCGCACGGCGGCCCTGCGCACCGCCGCGGGCGACGACCCGCCCACCCAGACCGGCACCCGTTCCTGGGCAGGCCGGGGCAGCTGCCCGAGCCCGCTGAAGGAGAACCGCTCCCCGGCGAACTCCGGGTACTCCTCGGGCCCGAGCGCGGCCTTGAGCGCGTCGATGCTCTCGTCGAGCACCCCGCCCCGCCCGTCGAAGTCCGCCCCGAGCGCCTCGAACTCCTCCCGCACGTGCCCGGCCCCGACCCCGAGGATCAGCCGGCCGCCACTGAGGTGGTCGAGGGTGGCGTACTGCTTGGCGGTGGCCAGCGGATGCCGCAGCCCGACGACTGCGACATGGCTCATGAGGAGCACGCGCTCGGTGATCCCCGCGAGGAAGGCGAGCGTGGCGACGGGGTCGTACCAGACGGTACTCATCGCCCCCGCGAGCCTGCGGGGGATGGCGACATGGTCACAGCTCGCCAGATAGCCGAACCCGGCCCGGTCGGCGGTGCGGGCGATCTCGGCGAGGTCGGCCGGGGTGGCCCCGGCCTCCCACGGCTCCGCGTAGATGGCGCTCTGCGACTGGATCGGGAGCTGCATCCCGTACGACAGCGGTCCGGCGGGCAGTATCGGCACCGAACGGCCTCCTTCCCCTGGGTGACCCTGACACGAATCTGACGACTCGTCATATAGCAAGCGGGGTCATCGTCGTGCCTGACGCTTCATCAGGCAAGGGGTGGCAGGGCAGAAGGAGTTCGGGGACCGCAGATCGCGTTGCCGCCGTCGCATCAGAGCGGCTGGACGCCCCACGACAGTGCGAGACCGGCCAGCGTGAGAAACAGCAGTGCCTGGACTGCCATCGTGAGCCACAGCTTGTGGCGCCACGCGAGCAGGGCGACCAGTGCCGGCGCGGCCACCGCCACGGCCGCCGCCCCCAGAGCCACCACCCACTCGCCGGAGCTCGTGCGGGGATAGTCCCCTCCGGACATGCTCGCTCCCAACACCCCCAGGGCCGCCAGGAGGCCGAGGAACAGACCCACCAACGCCGTCAGGACCGCCAGCGCCGCGTCCTCCCACATCGCTCTCATACCGTGAGCCTGCACTCCCCGACGGGACCGGGCCTGAGTACCCGTACCCAGTTCCCGCCGGACAGGACTGCTCCACGGATCACTTTGTCGCGCCGCGCATCACGGGTTCTGGAGGGCGATCGCGCAGGTGCTCTCAGTCCAAGGCGAACTTCAGCGCGGGAACCGCGGCCCCGGAGTCGCTCGCGGGGATCCTCCAACGAAAGGCGGTGCCGTCGCCGTCGACGTAGATGAGCGTGCCGCCCCGCTCGGCCGCGGCGATGTCGAAGACCGCCACGTCCTGGTGGCCCACCTCAGGGGGCAGGGCAGGCCCGCCCTCGCTGAATCCGATGGGAACCACGCCTGTCGCGGCCTTGCTGTTCCTGTCCGTGACCGTGCGCCCGCCCGCGGTCGTCCATCGCAGGCCGCCCTGCCCGGCTGTCGTCGTCACACGCGACGTGGTCCGGTTCCTGGACTGGTAGGTCACGACAGCGAAGAGGCCGTGCTCCGGGGCGCCGAAGCCGGTGCGGTCGGCGTAGACGACCGTGTCCGGGGTGATCCGGGCAGCCCCCCGGCCACCGACACCTGCGGTGTCCGCGCTCTGCCCCAGCCTGAGCGTGGGGCGCGGGCTCGGCTCAGGCGTACTCCGGTCGTCGCTGCCCCCCGTGCAGGCCGTCAGGCTCAGGCAGCAGGCGGCCGCGAGTGTGGAAGCGGTGACGAGGTGGCGCATGATTCCCCCCAGCAGGAAGAGGCAAAGGGAGCAGAGTCTGCCACAGCCGGCCGCCCCCTGGGGGAACTCCCGTCCCCACCAGGGGCGTCAACCCGTCCTACTTCCGGTACAACTCCTCGATCTCCGCCTCGAAGTCCCGCGCGATCGCGTCCCGCTTCAGCTTCAGCGACGGCGTCAGGTGCCCGCCGTCCTCCGTGAAGTCCACCGGCAGGACCGTGAACTTACGGATCGACTCCGCCCGCGAGACGAGCCGGTTGGCCTCGTCCACGGCCCGCTGCAACGCCGCGCGCAGTTCCTCGTCGTGGACGAGGTCGCGCATCGGGACGTCCTGCTTCTTCTTCATCTGGCGCCAGTGGGAGAGCCCGTCGGGCTCCAGGGTGATCAGGGCCGTGATGAACGAGCGGTTGTCGCCGACCACCATGCACTGGCTGACCAGCGGGTGCGCGCGCAGCCAGTCCTCCAGCGGGGCCGGGGTGACGTTCTTGCCGCCCGACGTGATGATGATGTCCTTCTTGCGGCCGGTGATCGTGAGGTAGCCGTCCTCGTCGAGCGCGCCCAGGTCGCCGGTGGCGAACCAGCCGCCGTCCAGGGACGGAACGGCCTCGCCGCGTTCGGTGTCCCAGTAGCCCTGGAACACCTGCCCGCCGCTGAGCAGCACCTCGCCGTCCTGCGCGATGCGTACGGCGGTGCCCGGCATCGGCCAGCCGACCGTGCCCAGGCGGGGCTTGAGCGGCGGGGTGACGGTAGCGGCGGCCGTGGTCTCCGTCAGGCCGTAGCCCTCGAAGATCTCGATGCCCGCGCCCGCGTAGAAGGCGGCGAGCCGGCGGCCCAGCGGGGAGCCGCCGCAGATCGCGTACCGGACATGGCCGCCGAGCGCCGCCCGGATGCGGCGGTAGACCAGCGGGTCGTAGAGCGCGCGGGCCGCCCGCAGGCCGAGGCCGGGGCCGGGGCCCGTGCCGTGTTCGGCGGCCTCGACGGCCTGGCCGTAGCGCTGGGCGATCCGGGCGGCCCGGTCGAAGGACGAGGCGCGGCCCATCTTCTCTGCGGTGGCCCGGCCGGTGTTGTAGACCTTCTCCAGGACGTACGGGATCGCCAGCAGGAACGACGGTTTGAAGCCGGCCAGGTCGGCGAGCAGGTCCTCGGTCCGGATCGACGGGGCGTGGCCGAGGCGGACCCGGGCGCGCAGGCAGCCGATCGCGACCATCCGGCCGAAGACGTGCGAGAGCGGCAGGAACAGGAGGGTGGAGGCGGGGTACTTGCTGACGGACTTGAAGACCGGGTGCAGCAGCTCGATGGCGTTGTCGACCTCGGCGAAGAAGTTGCCGTGCGTCAGGACGCAGCCCTTGGGGCGGCCCGTGGTGCCCGAGGTGTAGATGAGGGTGGCAGGGGTCTCCGGTTCCAGGGTGGCGCGGCGGGCGGCCACGGCGTTGTCGGGGATGTTCCTGCCGAGCTTCTTCAGCCGGCCCAGCGCCCCCGTGTCGAACTGCCAGAGGTGCATGAGGTCGCCGAGCTGTTTGCGCTCCTGGCTGATGATGCGGCCCTGGTCGGCCGTCTCGACCGCGCAGGCGACCGCGCCCGAGTCCTGGAGTATCCACCGGGCCTGGAAGGCGGACGAGGTCGGGTAGATGGGCACGGTGACCAGGCCCGCGGCCCAGGACGCGAAGTCGAGCAGCGTCCACTCGTACGTCGTACGGGCCATGATCGCTATGCGGTCGCCGCCCCGCAGGCCCTCCGCTATCAGGCCCTTGGCGACCGCGAGGACCTCGGCCGCGAACTCCGCCGCCGTCACGTCCTGCCAGCTGCCGTCCGGCTGCTTGCGGCTGAGGACGGCGTCCGACGGCGCCTCGCGGGCGTTGTCGAACGGGATCTCGGCGAGCGAGCCACGGCGTACCGGCTGGGCGAACGCCGGGACGGACACCTGCTGGACGGTGCCGTCGGCGGCCCTGACCTTCGTCGGCTCGACCAGGACGGGGGTGGACGGGGCGGTGGACGGTGCGGATCGTGTGGACACGTGCGGCTCCTCGGCATCGGGGTCGGGCGGTTCACCTGGTCCGTCCGGCGGCAGGCCCTGATGCCCGCACCGAACCGTGCTCAACTTCTTTACCGGTCAGACGCGTTCGAGGATCGCCGTGACTCCCTGGCCGCCCGCCGCGCAGATCGAGATCAGCCCGCGGCCCGGGGCGTCACGTTCGGCGAGGAGTCCGGCGAGCGTCGCCACGATCCTTGCGCCCGTCGCCGCGAACGGGTGTCCGGTGGCGAGGGAGGACCCCGCCACGTTGAGCTTCTCCCGGTCGACGGGTGCGAGTCCCCGCTTCTCCCAGGCGGCCAGCGTGGCGAGCACCTGGGAGGCGAAGGCCTCGTGGACCTCGAAGAGGTCGAAGTCCTCCACGCCGAGCCCGGCCCGCTCCAGCATCCGCGGCACGGCGTACGCGGGCGCCATCAGCAGCCCGTCCTCGCCGCCCACGTAGTCGACCGCGGCCGTCTCGTACAGGGAGAGGTACGCCTGCGGCTCCAGACCGTGGCGCTCGGCCCACTCCTCGCTCGCCAGGAGTACGGTCGCGGCGCCGTCCGTGAGCGGTGTCGAGTTGCCCGCGGTCATCGTCGCGTCCGGGTGGTCCGCGCCGAACACCGGTTTCAGCGTGGCGAGTTTCTCCACGGTGGAGCCGGGGCGCAGGTTCTGGTCGCGGTCCAGGCCGAGGTACGGGACGACGAGGTCGTCCAGGAAGCCCCGGTCGTACGCGGCGGCGAGCCGCTGGTGGCTGGTGGCGGCGAGGAGGTCCTGCTCCGCGCGGCCGATGTCCCACTGCCGGGCGGTGACCGCCGCGTGGTCGCCCATCGAGAGGCCGGTGCGGGGTTCGGCGTTGCGCGGGATGTCCGGGACGAGGTGGCGGGGACGTACGCCCGTAAGGGCCTTGGCCTTTCCGCCCGTCGACTTCGCGCGCCGGGCGGACAGCAGCAGCCTGCGCAGTTCGTCGTTGACGCCGAGCGGCGCGTCGCTCGTGGTGTCCGCGCCGCCCGCGACGGCGGAGTCGACGGCGCCGAGCATGATCTTGTTGGCGGCGGCGATCACCGCCTGGAGGCCGGTGCCGCACGCCTGCTGGATGTCGTACGCGGGGGTGCGCGGGTCGAGCCGTGAACCGAGCACGGTCTCCCGGGCCAGGTTGAAGTCCCGGCTGTGCTTGAGGACCGCGCCCGCGGCGAACTCGCCGACCTGCTGCCCGTGGAGCCCGAAGCGCTCGACCAGACCGTCCAGCGCGGCGGTCAGCATCTGCTGGTTGGAGGCCTGCGCGTACGGCCCGTCGGAGCGTGCGAAGGGGATACGGCTGCCACCGATGACCGCGACCCTGCGGGGCTGCGGGAGTGCGAGGGGGATCAACTCGACCAACTCATCTCGACCAACTCCTGACTCTTGAGTAACCTTACTCCAGAGTAAATCTACGACCGAGCAGGGAGTCTGGACAATGGCCGACCGCTATCTGCACCTCACCAGCACGACAACCGGCCGATTTCTGACCCGGAGACTCGGCCTGCCCCAGCCCGCGCGACTGCGCCGCTGGACCCTGGAGACGCCGACGCTGCCCGGCCAGGTCCTCCACCTCACCGCCGGGGACTCCGCCGTCACGGACGAGCTCGGCGCCATCCTCGCCGCCTGCGGCCCGGAGGTCGTGGCCCGCGCCGACCGGCCCGCCGGAATCGTCCTGGACGCGACGGCCGTCGGCACCGCCGCCGGGCTCGGAGCCGTACACGCCGCACTCCACCCCGTCGTCCGCTCGCTCGCACCGGGCGGCCGCATCGTAGTCCTCGGCACGCACCCGTCGCCCGACGACCACCACCAGGCCGCCGCCCAGCAGGCCCTCGAAGGGTTCGTACGCTCCCTGGGCAAGGAGATCGGCAAGGGCGCCACGGTGCAGCTGGTACGCATCGCCCCCGGCGCGGTCGCCGGTGCCGGGTCCACCCTGCGCTTCCTGCTCTCACCCCGGTCCGCGTACATCAGCGGCCAGGTCATCGAGGTGACCGACGCCGCCCCCGGCACCGTCGCCGACTGGGCCGCCCCGCTCGCCGGGCGCACCGCACTGGTCACCGGCGCCGCCCGCGGCATCGGCGCCTCGGTCGCCTCCGTACTCGCCCGGGACGGCGCCCACGTCATCTGCCTGGACATCCCGCAGGCCCAGGAGGACCTCGTCCGCACCGCCGACCGCCTCGGCGCCACCGCCCTGCCGCTGGACATCACCGCCGACGACGCGGCCGAGCGGATCGCCGCGGCGGCCCCGGACGGCCTCGACATCCTCGTCCACAACGCCGGCATCACCCGCGACCGCCGCCTCGCCAACATGGCCGCCGACCGCTGGGCCTCGGTCATCGACGTCAACCTCGACAGCGTCCTGCGCACCACCGACGCCCTGCTGAAGGCCGGAACCGTCAACCGCGGCGGCCGGATCGTCGCCACCGCCTCCATCGCGGGCATCGCCGGCAACAACGGCCNCGACGTCGCCGAGACGACCGCATGGTTCGCCCAGCCCGCCTCCGGCGCCGTCAACGGCCAGATCGTCCGGGTCTGCGGCCAGAGCCTGCTGGGGGCGTGACGCGGATGCCGAGTCTGCTGCTGTCCCTGGCGCGCGGCGCCGTCACCTCCCCGTTCAAACGCGCGGGCAGGCCGGGCGCCACCCTGCCGGCCGACCGCCACCACCGGCCGGCCGCACCCGCCGCACCCGGCCCCCTGGCCGCGTACCGCAGGATCTGCGCCTTCCCGGAGACCGGCCCCCTCCCGGTCACCTACCCGCACGTCCTGGGCTTCCCGCTCGCCATGCGGCTGATGACCGGGCGCAGCTTCCCGCTGCCGG
>NZ_JAELVH010000450.1 GCF_019399235.1 Streptomyces poriferorum
GTGGTGAGTGGGCCGGGGTCGGGGGTGCCGGCCATGTGGCTGCGGATGGCGGGTGAGGGCGGTCCTGCGGTTCCCCACAGGTCGGAGAGGTCGGGGGTGCGGCGCCAGACCTTGGCGATCCAGGCGTCCTCGACGATCTGGGCGACCTCGGAGGTGTATTCGCAGACGAGTCCGGCGGGGTCGGTGAAGTACGAGAAGGTGTTGTTGCCGGGGCCGTGCCGGCCGGGTCCCCACTGGGGGTTGATGCCGTGGTGGCGCAGGCGTCCGAGGCCGCGCATGAAGTGGTCGACGGACGTCATCTCGTAGGCGACGTGGTTGAGGGAGGTCCACTCGGCCTGGTTGAACGCGATGCAGTGGTGGTCGGCGTTGCAGCGCAGGAACGCCATCTGGTGTTCGGACCAGTCGGAGACGCGCAGGCCGAGGACCGAGGTGTAGAAGGCGACGGCGGCGTCGATGTCCGTGGTGTTGAGGACGGTGTGGGTGACGCCGACGGGGACGGCGGCGTCCCGGCCGCGCGGGGTGACGGCGTGGGTCTGGGCGCTGAGTTCGATCAGCCGGCCCTCGGGGTCGGTGAAGCGGAGTCCGTAGCCGCCGCCGACCTGGTCGAGGGGGCCGGGTCCCGCGACGGGGACGATGCCCCTGGCGAGGAGGCGGTGGGCGGCCTCGTCGATCTCGGCGGGGGTGGCGACGGCGAAGGTGATGCGGCCGAGGCCGTTCTGCTCGCCGCGGGCGAGGTGGAGGACGTGGTGTTCCTCGCCGGTGCCGCGCAGCCAGGTGGCGTCCGTTTCCTGCTCGACGGGTTCCAGGCCCCAGACCTCGCGGTAGAAGTCGGCGGACTCGGTGAAGGCGGGGGTGCGGAGCTCGACGGAGCGCAGGGCGCGCAGCCGGACGACGGGTGCCGGCAGTGGGCGGGGGGTGTTCTCGTACGGCATGGGGGGCTCCGGGTTCTTCTCGCTCGGCTTCACTGGGCTGCCCAGGGCAGGGGGGTGGTGTCGGTGGCCCAGTAGAGGGACTTCTGCCGCTGGTAGCCGCGGATGAGGTCGCGGCCCTTCTCGGTGCCGATGCCGCTGTCCTTCAGCCCGCCGAACGGGGTGGCGATGCTGAACTGCTTGTACGTGTTGATCCAGACGGTGCCCGCGTCGATGCGGCGGGCGAGGCGCCAGGCTCTGGCGTGGTCGCGGGTCCAGATGCCGCAGGCCAGTCCGTAGACGCTGTCGTTGGCCTGGGTGACGAGGTCGTCCTCGTCGTCGAAGGGCAGGGCGACGACGACGGGTCCGAAGATCTCCTCCTGGCAGACGCGGGCGGTGTTGGGCAGGCCGTCCAGGACGGTGGGGAGGTAGTAGGCGCCGTCGCGGTACTGCTCGCCGTCGGGGGCGGCTCCTCCGCACCGGACGTTGGCGCCCTCCTCGCGGGCCAGGTCGACGTAGGCGGCGACGCTGTCGCGGTGGCGGTGGTGGACGAGCGGGGCGACCTGGGTGCCGGGGTCGGTGCCGGGTCCGACGCGGAGCTTTTCCGTACGGGAGACGAGTTCGCCGAGGAACTCCTCGTAGCGGGAGCGGGCGATGAACAGCCGGGAGCCGGCGATGCAGCTCTGTCCGCTGGAGGAGAAGACGCCGTACATGACGCCGGCGAGGGCCTGCTCCAGGTCGGCGTCCTCCAGCACGATCGTCGGGGACTTGCCGCCGAGTTCGAGGGAGACGGGGATGAGTTTGTCGGCGGCGGCGTGGGCGAGGGTGCGGCCGGTGGAGGTGCCGCCGGTGAAGGTGATCTTCTCCACGGCCGGGTGGCGGACGATCGCGTCGCCGATGACGCTGCCGCGGCCGGGCAGGACGGAGAGCAGGGCGGTGGGCAGCCCGGCCTCGGTGAGTGCCCGGTGGACGAGGCGGCCGAGCGCGAGGGCGACGAGCGGCGTCCACTCGGCGGGCTTGAGGAGGACGGCGTTGCCCGCGGCGAGGGCGGGGGCGAGCTTCTGGGCGTCGCTGGCGATCGGCGAGTTCCAGGGGGTGATCGCGCCGACGACGCCGATGGGTTCGTGGACGCTCATCGTGACGTACGGGCCGCGGGAGGGCGTGAGGGTGTCCTCGGCGGTCTCCAGGGCGGCGGCGGTGTAGCGGAAGGTGCCGGCGGCGCTGTGGACGAGGGCGCGGGTCTCGGCGCGGCATTTGCCGGTGTCGGCGGTCTGCAGGGCGGAGAGCTGTTCGGCGCTCTGCTCGACGAGGTCGGCGATGCGGTGGAGCAGCCGGGCGCGGAGGTGGGCGGGGAGCTCGCGCCAGGCGGGGTCGTGGGCGGCGCGGGCGGCTGCGGTGGCGGCCTCCTCGACGTCGTCGAGGGATGCGGCGTGCACGGTGGCGATGACCTGGCCGGTGGCCGGGTCGACCGTCTCGATGAGGGCGCCACGGCCCTGTCGCCACTGCCCCGCGACCAACACCTCGTCGGCAAGCATCAGTTGGCCTCCTGCGATCGAATCGATTACCTCAGAGCTAAAAATCTAAGGGCTTAAGTAATTGTCCGCAAGCCCCCTCGGCAAAATCTCCTTTTGCCTCCGGGGGGCTTGACGGCCGGCACCCCCGGAACGGTAAAACTTAAGCACTTAAAAGCTAGGCACTTACAGAGGTGGCGGCGAGGGCGCGTGGGCGACTTCACAAGCTCACGAGCGCCGCGCGGCCGTTCCCGCCCGTACGCTCAGCTCGTTCCCGCCCCTCCGTAACCCCGTACACCTGGCTCCCCAACCGCTCCGGCCCCACGCGGAGCAGGAGGAACCCTGGATGAGCACCGACACCTCGAAGGACGCCGCCGCCTCCGGCATCTCGCCGGCCGGCACCACCCGCGCCACCATCGCCGCCCGCTTCGAGCGCCTGCCGCTGTCCCGCTGGCATGTCACCGTCCGCCTGATCGTGGGTGTCGTCACCTTCTTCGAGGCCTTCGACCAGCTGCTGATCGCCTACGCGCTGCCGGAGCTCCGCGACGAGTGGCAGCTGTCCACGGGCGACGCCACGGCGGTCCTCACGGTCGGCTCGGCCGGCATGCTCGTCGGCGCGCTGCTGTCGGGGCGGCTGGCCGACCGCTACGGCCGGGTGAAGGTGATCGCGTACTGCGTGGCCGCGTCCGGTCTCGTGAGCCTCGCGCTGACCGCGTGCACCTCGCTCACCCCGTTCCTGGCCCTGCGCTTCGTCCAGGGGCTCGCGATCGGCGGCGAGGTGCCGGTGGCGGCGGCCTTCATCAGCGAGATCACCCGGAGCTTCAAACGGGGCCGCTTCGTCCTGCTGTACGAGCTCGTCTTCCCGGCCGGGCTCACCATCGGCGCCCTGGTCGCGGCCTGGGTGGTCCCGGCGGCGGGCTGGCGCGTGATGTTCGCGGTCGCCGCCGTACCCGGCCTGCTGGCCTTCCTCGTCCAGCGGGGGGTCCCCGAGTCGCCGCGCTGGCTGGCGGAGCGCGGC
>NZ_JAELVH010000451.1 GCF_019399235.1 Streptomyces poriferorum
ATGCCCTCCCTCCTGAAGAACCGTCTGACGAAACGCGCCCTGCGCCCCGCCCTCACCCTGGTCGACCGCCGCATCCGGCTACGGACGGAACGTGCCGCCGAACCGCTGCGGAGCGAGCTCGCCGCACTGCGACGGGACACCGAGGAGATGCGTCGGAGTCAGTACGCGCTGGGGCTGCTGCTCGACGGGACGGGGCGGGGCGCGCACCGGATTCCCCCTGCCCGGGAGATCGATCAACTGGTCTCGCAGATCGGCGCGTTGAACGGTGACGAGGCGAAGGCCCGGCGCAGCGTCGTCACCGCCTACCGGACCGTGGTGGCGCTGGAGTCGCTCGGCGTGGGGCGGCTGGCGGGATCCACGTCCAATGTGTGCGGCAAACTGGCGACGGTTCCGCTGCTCGCTCCGCCGAACGGCGCCATTCTCGAGATCGGCACGCTGTACGGGCTGTTCGCCGCGGCACTGACCCGGATGGTGCACCGGGCGGGCATCCAGCCGGACCTGACCATCGTCGACCCGCTGGCCGGGTCGCAGCTCCAGCCGGGCACGTCCCAGCCTGCCGACCCGACGGGGACGCCCGTGCGCGAGGACGTCGTGCGGGCCAACCTGGCGCTGACCGGGGCCGGTTCGACGCATCACCCCCGCATCCGGCAGGGCTTCTCCTCCGACCCGGAGGTGCGCGCCGAGGTCGCCGACCGGGAGTACGGAGTGATCGTCGTGGACGGCGACCACTCCATGGAGGGGGTGGCGGCCGACCTGGAGTGGGTCGAGGAGATCGTCGCCCCGGGCGGCATCGTGGTGCTGGACGACTACGGCGACGCGTCGTGGCCGGGCGTCCAGGAGGCCCTGGACAAGCACCTGGCGGGCGGCTCCTCGCGGCTGCGGCTGCTGGGACGGGTCTCGACTTCGGCGTACCTGCGGGCGGAGTGACACCGCGTCCTCACGCCTGACCCCTCACGCCCGCCCCTTCAGGTCCGTCCGCCGTACCGCGCCTCGATGCCCGCGACGATCAGCCGCAGACCGTCCTCGAACCGTTCGTCGTAGTGGGCGAAGATCTCCGCACCGGCCGCGGCGGCCAGGGGGTAGCGGGCCATGCGTTCCGCGCGTTCACCGATGTCGAAGCCTTCGCGCTGCTGGTCCGGCATCGGGCGGACGCCCTGCTCCTCGCTGACGAAGCCCATCGTGTAGGAGTACGCGGTGGTGCCTGCCCGGACGGCCTGCCACAGCTCGAAGCCCGCGTCGACCATGGTCCGCAGATGGCTTTCGAGCCCGTCCGCGTGGTCGGTGCCGGTGAACTTCGCTCCCCCGTAGACCTTGGCCCCGTCGCGGTAGCGCAGCAGCCCGGCACGCAGCCCGCTGTTGTACGCGACGAGCTGTTCCTGCCAGCTGTCCGGGGTCGGGCCCGGCAGCCCCTCGTCGAGCATCTGCCGGTACATCACCGTGGCCATCTCGTCGAGCAGTGCCTGCTTGTCCTTGAAGTGCCAGTAGAGGGCGGGCGCCTTGACGTCCAGCTCCTTGGCGATGGCGCGCAGGCTGAGGCCGTCGAGGCCCACCTCGTTCAGCAGCCGCAGTGCCGTGTCGGCCACCCGGGACCGGTCGATCTTCGTCGTACCCACCTCGACAAGTTAACAGCCCCCGCCCTTGACACTTAACACCGTTAAGGACACACTCCCGGACATGGAACTTAACATCGTTAAGGAAACAGGGGTCCTCATCGTCGGCGCCGGTCCGTGCGGTCTCGCACTGGCCTGCGATCTGGCCCGCCGGGGCGTTCCCGCCCTGCTGGTCGAGCAGACCCCGGGGCTCTTTCCCGGCTCACGCGGCAAGGGCATCCAGCCCCGCACCCGGGAGGTCCTCGACGACCTCGGGGCCGGTGACGCGGTCCGCGAGCACGGGGGCCCCGCGCCGGTCGGGATGCTCTGGCAGGACGGCGAGCGGATGGGCGAGCACCGGATGTTCCGGGTCGCGGCGCCGACGGACGCGGAGCCGTACGGGGAACCCTGGATGATGCCGCAGTGGCGGACCCAGGAGATCCTGCTGGCCCGGCTGCGGGAGCTGGGCGGCGACGTGGTGTTCTCGGCCGCGCTGACCGGGCTCGCCCAGGACGCGGACGGCGTCACCGCACAGTTGTCCACCGGCCCGGTCCGCGCCTCCTACCTGGTCGCGGCGGACGGCGGACGCTCCACCGTGCGGCGGGCGCTGTCCATCGCGATGACCGGGGAGACGGTGGACCCGGCCCCGATGCTGGTGGCCGACGTCCGGGTCGCCGAGGACGCGCTCGACCGGCTCAACTGGCACATGATGAGCACCGACGCCGGGTTCATCACGCTGTGCCCGCTGCCCGGCACGGCGGACTTCCAGCTCGTCGCGCAGTTCAAGGAGGGCGAGCCGGACACCTCCCCGGAGGGGGTCCGGGCCGTCGTCGCGGAGCGCACCCATCTGGAGGCGCGGGACGTCACCGAGGTGCTGTGGGCCTCCGACTTCCGCCCGCGCGCCGCACTCGCCGACCGGTTCCGCGACGGGCGGGTCTTCCTGGCCGGGGACGCCGCCCACGTCCACTCCCCCGCGGGCGGCCAGGGGCTCAACACCAGCGTGCAGGACGCGTACAACCTGGGCTGGAAGTTGGGCCAGGTACTGCGTCACGGGGCGCCCGCCGCCCTGCTCGACAGCTACGAGGAGGAGCGCCGCCCGGTCGCCACGGAGATGCTCGGCCTCTCCACCCGGATCCACCGCGGTGAGCAGGAGCGGGGTGCGGCCGCCCAGCAGCTGGGCCTCGGCTACCGCGAGGGGCCGCTGTCGGTGGGCCGCGCGGGCGTCCTGGAAGCGGGCGACCGGGCCCCCGACGGGCCGGCGGACGAGCGACGGCTGTTCGACGTCTTCCGGGGCCCGCACTTCACGCTGCTGGCGGTCGGCACCGACGCGGCACTGCCGGAGTTCGCCGGCTCA
This sequence comes from Streptomyces poriferorum, assembly GCF_019399235.1. GTDB lineage: Bacteria > Actinomycetota > Actinomycetes > Streptomycetales > Streptomycetaceae > Streptomyces > Streptomyces poriferorum. The sequence continues at coordinate 2,944 of NZ_JAELVH010000451.1, forward strand.
CAGGTCAGGCCGCACCGCGTGGACGCCTACGAGGCGTACGGCAAGGGGCTGTTCCTGATCCGGCCGGACGGCTACGTCGGCTGGGCGGGCGAGGACACGGCCGGGCTCGCGGAGTACGCCGCACGGCTGGGCCTCGCCCCCGAGGCAGGCTGACGGTCAGACGCTGCTGAACGAGAGCTTCGCCGCGAAGCCGAGGAACAGCACGCCCGCCGCCGAGGTGGCCCCCGCCGACAGCCGCTTGCGGCGGCGGAACGCGGCGGACAGCCGGGTGCCGCCGAATATCAGCATCGACAGGTACAGGAAGCTGGCGATCTGGAGCAGGGTGCCCAGCACCAGGAAGGAGAGCGCCGGATAGGCGTACCCCGGGTCGACGAACTGCACGAAGAAGGAGATCAGGAACAGGATCGCCTTCGGGTTGAACAGGCTGACCACCAGCGCCCGCCGGTAGGGCCGCTCCATGGTGGCCGGGGCCCCGGCCACCTCCGCGCCCTCGCCCGTGATCTCGGCCACCCGGCGATGCCGCTCGCGCCACATCGACACCGCGGCGCGCAGCATCCCGATGGCCATCCAGGTCAGATAGCCCGCACCGGCGAACTTCACCACGGCGAAGAGCACGGGCGTCGTCTGCAACAGGGACGAGGCCCCGAGCGCGGACAGCGTCATCAGCACGGTGTCCCCGGTCCACACGCCGGCCGCGGCCACATAGCCGGTCCGTACCCCGCGCCGGGCGGCGACGGACAGCACGTACAACGAATTCGGCCCCGGCAGCAGCACGATCAGAACGAGGCCGGCGAGGTAGGTCGGAAGGTCGGTGACACCCAGCATGAAACGGAGTGTCGCACGGACGTACGACACTCCGAAGGCGGGGGTTCCGCTTGCCACGGGGCCCGGGGC
>NZ_JAELVH010000452.1 GCF_019399235.1 Streptomyces poriferorum
GGGTGGGGTGGCGGTGCGTACGGCGCACCCCCGTACGCACCGCCACCCCACCCTGCGTCCTGCGCCACTGCTGCTCCGTCGGTCGGTCGATCATGATCTGGCATGTACTGGACGGACCACGGTAGCGCTCGTGTCACCCGTTCGGCCCAGGGCCTCCCCGGCATCCCATGCGTACACTCGTACACATGGGATACGGACTGCTGGCCGCGGCCATAGCGGCAGAGGTGGCCGGGACGACCGCCATGAAGTACAGCGAGGGATTCACCCGGCTGTGGCCCTCTCTGATCACCGTCGCCGGATACCTGCTGGCCTTCTCGCTGCTCGCCCAGACCCTCAGGACGATGTCGATGGGTACGGCCTACGCGATCTGGGCCGGGATCGGAACGGCCGCCGTCGCCGTCATCGGCGTGCTGTTCATGGGGGAGTCCGGCAGCCCGGTCAAGGCGGCGGGCATCGCCCTGGTCATCGCCGGCGTGGTGGTCCTCAACCTGGGCGGCGCGCACTGATGGCGCGCAGGTACGACCCCGAGCGGCGCGAGCGGATCATCGACGCGGCGATCCGGGTGGTCGGCGCCAAGGGCATCGCCGGGCTCAGCCACCGCTCCGTCGCCGCCGAGGCCGATGTGCCGCTCGGCTCGACGACATACCACTTCGCCTCGCTGGACGAGCTGCTGATCGCCGCCCTGCGCCGCACGAACGAGAACTTCGCCACGCTCATGCGGCAGAGCCGTTCCCTCGCCGACCCGGCCGCCGACCTCGCAGGCGAACTCGCCCGGCTGCTGGGGGAGTTCTTCTCCGCCGCACGCGGCCCGGCGGAACTGGAGTACGAGCTCTACCTCGCCGCCCTGCGCCGGCCCGCGCTGCGTCCCGTCGCCGCCGAGTGGGCCGACGGCACCGCCGCACTCCTGGCACCGCGCACCGGCCCGGACACGGCACGCGCACTGGTCGCGCTGATGGACGGGATCTGCCTGCAGGTACTCCTGACCGACGGGGTCTATGACGAGGCGTACGCACGGGAGATGCTGGGCCGCATCAGCAGGTGACGCCGTCCCCGCGACCGGGTCCGTGAACCCGGAAGGCCGCTGCGGGCAACAGCAGATGACACGCCTCGTGCGGAACTGCTGAAGAAGACGGAGACACCGTGACCGGACCACCGAGAGACGACGACGCGGCCGTGGTCAGCCGGTCGCTGGAGCGGCCCGAGACCTTCGCGCTGCTCTACGACCGGTACGCCGCCGATATCCACCGCTACGCCGCCCGCCGCCTCGGCGAAGGGGCGGCCGAAGACATCACCGCCGACACCTTCCTCGTCGCCTTCCGCTCCCGCGCCCGCTTCGACACCGGCCGGGACAGCGCACGGCCCTGGCTGTACGGCATCGCGGCCAACCTCATCGGCAAGCACCGCCGCACCGAGGTCAGGGCGCTGCGCGCGCTGGCCCGCACCGGAACCGACCCGGTGGCCGAGTCCTGGACCGCAAGCGCCGACCACCGGGTCAGCGCCCAGGCGGCCCACAGCCTGCTCGCGGGCGCCCTCGCCTCGCTGTCCGCCGGCGACCGCCACGTACTCCTGCTGATCGCCTGGGCCGATCTCAGCTACCAGGAGGTGGCCGACGCGCTCTCCGTGCCCGTCGGCACGGTCCGTTCCCGGCTCAACCGGGCCCGCCGCAAGGTCCGTCAGACCCTCGGCGCAGATCCCACAGTCGTTACCGAAGGCCTGGAGGTGGCCCATGGGCACGGATGAGATGTCGCTGCTGCGGGAACTGCGCGCCGAGGCGCCGGTACCGGACCGGGCGGCGCTGGCCGAGGGCCGGCAGCGGCTGACGGAGGCCGCGGGACGCCGCCGCCGGCTGCGCGCCGACTGGCGGATCGCCGCGGTGGCGACCGCGGCGGCGGTCGTCATGGGGGCCGCCGTCAGCGGCCAGGTCCTCGGCGGCGAGCAGGGCGCACAGCAGGGCGCGTCTCCCGTCGTCGTGTCCGAACTGGGCAGCGCCGCACAGGTGCTCAGGGACGCGGCCGGTGAGGTCGCGGACGATCCGGTGCCGGCGCCGCGGGCGGGGCAGTGGGTCTACACGAAGGAACTGGTGGCTGACACGAAGGGTGGCTCACAGCTGGGCGGGCCGGGGAGCGCCGTCACCGAGGACGTGCAACGCGAACTGGTGGCCCTGGCGAAGGAAGGCAGGTCGGGGGACGAGGCGGGCGGCCTCCGGGTGATCGAGCACTGGTACCGCTACGCGGACCCGGACTTCGAGAACGGGAAGTCGGGCGACGACCATTCTCCCCGTGAGCGGTTCCAGTTCCTGGCGGATCTGCCGTCCGACCTGGAACAGGTGAAGAAGCGGGCCCGCGCGTTCTACCCGGGCGAGGACGAGACCACCGCCGAGCACGACTTCCGGGCGCTGTCCGTGCTGGCGCTGTCCTACCCCGCCGATCCGAAGGGACTCGCCTCGGTCTACCGGGCGATGGCCACCATCCCCGGAATCGAGGCCGTCCAGACACAGGACGTGCTGAACCGGCCGGCCATCGGCATCCATCTGCCGGGCGAGCGCGACCTGCTGCTCCTGAACGCGCAGACCTCGTTGTACGCCGGCGAGGGCTCGCTGGACTCGCCGGCGGGCTTCATCGTGACCGCCAGGGCCGCGGCGGCCGTGGTCGATGAGAAGGGGCGGCGTTCCTGACACGGGGTCCGGACCGGCCGTCGTACGGGAGCCCACGGGGGTGGTTCCCGTAAGACGGCCGGCGGGCGGCGCGAGGAGGGCCGGGCCGGGCCCTCCGGCGCCGTGTCCGCGACGCCCGGACGCTGAGACCGGTTGGCCCGGGCCGCCCCCGGCCGGTTAGGTTCGGGGCATGACCGACACGACTTCTCCCCGTTCCACCGGCGCCGTCGCCGCCGGCCTCGCCACCATCGCCGGCGACGGTTCCGTTCTCGACACCTGGTTCCCCGCTCCCGAGCTCACCGCCGAGCCCGGACCGGCCGGAACCGAGCGGCTCACCCCCGACCGCGCGGTCAACCTGCTCGGCGAGGGCGCCGCCAAGGCCATCGGTGTGGACGCCCGCCGCGGGGTCGAGGTCGTCGCCGTCCGCACGGTCATCGCCTCGCTCGACGACAAGCCGCTCGACGCGCACGACGCGTACCTGCGCCTGCACCTGCTCTCGCACCGCCTCGTACAGCCGCACGGGCAGAACCTGGACGGCCTGTTCGGTCTCCTCACCAACGTGGCCTGGACCTCGCTGGGCCCGGTCGCCGTGGACGACGTGGAGAAGGTGCGGCTGAACGCCCGCGCCGAGGGCCTGCACCTCCAGGTCACCTCCGTCGACAAGTTCCCGCGCATGACGGACTACGTCGCGCCGAAGGGCGTCCGCATCGCCGACGCCGACCGGGTGCGGCTCGGTGCGCACCTCG
>NZ_JAELVH010000453.1 GCF_019399235.1 Streptomyces poriferorum
GGGCGCGACGGGCGGCAGCGGGGCGGGCGGCGGGTTGGCCGGGTCGATACCGATGGACGGGGCGACGAACTGCAGCTCCCGCAGCAGTCCGTGCGCCGAGCCGAGCGGACCGCCGCCCTCCAGCAGGGCGTCGGTGGACAGCGGCATGGCGAAGTCGACGGGGACGTACGCGCCCGCGTGGTCGTAGTGCCACACCAGGTGCGACTGCTGGGCGGTCGGCTCGAACATCTCCAGCAACTGCTCGTAGTCCCCGCCCAGTTCGTCGACGGGGGTGACGGCGAGGCCGCTGAGGTGGAGCAGATGGGCGCGACGCAGGAAGTGCAGTGCGTCGTAGTCGAAGCCCGCGACCGGGGCCACGTCACCGGTCAGCCCGGGCATGTACGCGTAGACGGGCACGGGCGGCAGCCCTGCCTCGCCGAGCGCTTTGTCGTAGACGGCTATCTCTTCGGCGAAGGGGTTGTCGGGGCTGTGGCACAGCACATCGACGAGGGGGACCAGCCACAGGTCACAGGCCACGAAGTCTCGCTCTCATACGGGGATGTGTGCGGTGGTGCGATGGTCGGGACAGCGTAATGCGGTCGCGGCGTCGCGGACAGTGGCCCATCGGGACCGGATCGTGCCTGCTCCGCCCCGCGTGTCCGGAGGAGGGCGCGCCCTGCCCGCCCCGCCTGTCCGAACGCTTCAGTGCGTCGGGCGCGGACGGCCCGCGGGCCCGTCCGGCCCGTCGGGCCGCGGTGCGTCTCCCGGACGGGCCGGATCCCCGGCCGCCAGCCGGTCCGCCCAGCTCAGGGCGTGGTTGTTGTAGTCCTCGACGGCCCTGCGCAGGGCGTCACGGTCGCGGTGCGAGATCGCGGCGACGAGTTCGGGGTGCCCGTTCCACAGCCAGTTCCGCGCATCGCCGTCGCCACGCAGGTACGGCACGGCGAACACCCAGGCCTGGACGCGCAGCCGGTGGAGGAAGTCGGTGATGTAGGTGTTGCCGACGAGGGCGCCCAATTCGCGCCAGAAGCGCAGGTCGTAGCCGATCAGGATGTCCAGGTCGCCGCCGCGCGCGGCGCGGGAGGCCTCCTCGGCCCGGCGGCGTACGGAGACGAGGGCGTCCCGGAAGGCGGCCTGGCGCGCGGCGCCGGGGAGCGGCCCCGAGAAGACGTCCCGGATGACCCCGTCCATCACCAGGGTCCGGGCCTCCACCATCGCGCGGTAGTCCGCGACGGTGAACTCGTGGACGCGGAAGCCGCGGTGCTGGTCGGATTCGAGCAGGCCCTGCGCGGAGAGGTCGAAGAGCGCCTCGCGGACGGGCGTCGCGGAGACCCCGTACTGCTCGGCGATCTGCTTGACGGTGAACTCCCGTCCCGGCTGCAAACGCCCGGCGAGCACCTCGTCACGCAGCGCGTCCGCGATCTGCTGCCGCAGCGTACTGCGTGTGACAGCTCCGCTCGCGCGCATGGCGCCCCTCCCCGTTTCGGCCTCGGGTCACCTTAGACGAGGCCGGCGGAAAGGGGCGCGGCAGCGTTACGCGGTGTGCTCGTCGGCCACGGACAGTGCGGCGTCGAGAGCGGCCAGGCCCTCCTTGGCCTCGGCCTCGGTGACGTTGCAGGCAGGAACGGCGTGCGTGCGGTTCATGTTGATGAAGGGCCACAGGCCGTTCTTCTTGGCAGCGGCGCCGAAGGCCGCCATCGGCGCGTTCGCCTCGCCCGTCGCGTTGTACGGGACCAGCGGCTCGCGGGTCTCCTTGTTACGGACCAGCTCCAGCGCCCAGAACGCCCCGAGGCCGCGGACCTCACCGACCGAGGGGTGGTTGTCGGCGAGTTCGCGCAGTCCGGGGCCGAGGACGTTCTCGCCGATGTGGGCGGCGTTCTCGATGACCTTCTCGTCCTCCATCACCTGGATGGTGGCGACGGCGGCGGCGCAGGCCAGCGGGTGCCCGGAGTAGGTGAGGCCGCCCGGGTAGGGGCGGGTCTCGAAGGTGGCGGCGATCTCGGCAGAGATGGCGACGCCGCCGAGCGGGACGTACCCGGAGTTGACGCCCTTGGCGAAGGTCATCAGGTCGGGCGTGACGTCGAAGTGGTCGGCGGCGAACCACTTGCCGGTGCGGCCGAAGCCGGCCATGACCTCGTCGAGGACGAAGACGATGCCGTACCGGTCGCAGATCTCGCGGACACCGGCGAGATAGCCGGGCGGCGGCGTCATGATGCCGGCGGTGCCCGGGATGGTCTCCAGGATGATCGCGGCGATGGTCGACGGACCCTCGTAGGCGAGGGTGTCCTCCAGGTGCTGGAGCGCGCGGGCGCACTCCTCCGCCTCGGTCTGCGCGTAGAACGGCGAACGGTAGAGGAACGGGGCCCAGAACCGGACGACGCCCGCCGAGCCGTTGTCGGACGCCCAGCGGCGCGGGTCACCGGTCAGGTTGATCGCGGTGGAGGTGGCGCCGTGGTACGAGCGGTAGGCGGAGAGCACCTTCGTGCGGCCGGTGTGCAGCCGGGCCATCCGGACGGCGTTCTCGACGGCCTCGGCACCGCCGTTGGTGAAGAAGATCTTGTCCAGGTCGCCGGGGGTGCGCTCGGCGATGAGGCGGGCCGCCTCGGAGCGCGCCTCGACCGCGAAGGCGGGCGCGAAGGTCGTCATCCTCCCCGCCTGCTCCTGGATGGCGGCGACGACGGTGGGGTGCTGGTAACCGATGTTGGTGAAGACGAGGCCGCTGGTGAAGTCCAGGTAGCGGTTGCCGTCGTAGTCCCAGAAATACGACCCCTCGGCGCCGGCGACGGCGAGCGGGTCGATCAGGCCCTGGGCGGACCAGGAGTGGAACACGTGCGCGCGGTCGGCGGCCTTGACGGCCGCGCCGGCAGCGGAGTCGACAGGGAGATGAGGGGTCATGCGACGAGCGTAGGCGGCAGCGGGCGGCGTCCGGTATGGCCACCTTGTATGCCGTGGGCCGCCTGGTTCGGCAGGGTGTCGGGTTGCCGCGCACCCCACGAGTTATTGACAACATGCTGTCGAAGCGACAACATGTTGTCATCAACGTTCTTCCCGTCGAGGAGGCCGTCATGACCCGCAGGACCGCACACCTGGCCGTGTACGACACCTATGCCGACTGGGAGACCGGGCACACGACCGCCCATCTCGCCCAGAACGGCTTCACCGTCCGCACGGTCGGCCCCACCACCGCTCCCGTCACCAGCATGGGCGGACTGACCGTCCGGCCCGATCTCCCGCTGGCGGAACTGCGCCCCGAGGACAGTGCGCTGCTGATCCTGCCGGGCGCCGCGCTGTGGGACTCCGGCGACACGCTCGCCCCCTTCGCCCGCACGGCGCGCACCTTCCTGGACGCGGGCGTGCCGGTCGCCGCGATCTGCGGGGCGACGGCGGGACTGGCCCGCGAGGGACTGCTCGACGAGCGGGCGCACACGAGCGCGGTCTCGTTCTATTTGGCGACCACCGGGTACGCGGGCGGCGCGCACTACACCGAAGCCGATGCCGTCACCGACGGCGACCTGATCACCGCCGGCCCCACCGAACCGGTCGCGTTCGCCCGCGAGGTCTTCGCCCGTCTCGGGGTGTACGACGAGAAGAAGCTCGACGCCTGGTACCGGCTCTTCCACGATTCGGACCCGAGCGCGTACGAGGTGCTGCAGGGATGAGCCACGCGGACCAGGACCGGCTGAGCCGGACCGCCCTCGGGATCTTCCACCTCAACGGCCGGTTCCTCTCCGTGGCGGAGAAGCTGGCCGCTCCGGCCGGACTGACCGCCGCGTGGTGGCAGGTGCTCGGCGCGGTGATCACCGAGCCGCTGCCGGTCTCCGGGATCGCCCGCTCGATGGGCATCACCCGGCAGGGCGTGCAGCGCATCGCCGATCTGCTGGTGGGCAAGGGCCTCGCGGAGTACCTCCCCAACCCGGCCCACCGCCGCGCGAAGCTGCTCCGCCCCACGGAGGCGGGCCGGGCCGCGATGTCCCGGATCAACCCGGGGCACGCGGAGTTCGCGGAGCGCCTGGCGGGGGAGTTGGGGGACGAGGGCTTCACGGAGACGGTCCGGGTACTGGAGCGCCTGACCCGGGCGCTGGAAACCCTCGGGCCCCCGAACCAGCCCGGCTCCCCGAACCCGCCCGGCTCCCCCGGCC
>NZ_JAELVH010000454.1 GCF_019399235.1 Streptomyces poriferorum
CACGTACAAGGTCATCGAGACGATCCCGGTCGGCCGCCAGCCGCAGCACGTCGTCCCGTCCTGGGACCTCAAGACGCTCTGGGTCAACAACGACGTCGGGGACAGCCTCACCGCCATCGACCCGGCGACCGGGAAGGCGGGGAAGACGGTCGGCGTCTCCGACCCGTACAACCTGTACTTCACGCCGAACGGCACGTACGCCATCGTGATGGCCTCGATGGACCGCGAACTGGTCTTCCGCGACGCGCACACCATGAAGACGGCCAAGGCCGTCCCGGTGAGCTGCGCGGGCGTCAATCACGCCGACTTCTCCGCCGACGGCCGGTACTTCATCGTCTCCTGCGAGTTCTCCGGCGAACTCCTCAAGGTCGACACGGCGAAGATGGAGGTCGTGGGACAGCAGAAGCTGCCGTTCAAGGGCGCGATGCCGCAGGACGTCAAACTGTCGCCCGACGGCAGCACCTTCTACATCGCGGACATGATGGCCAACGGCATGTGGGTGCTGGACGGGAAGAAGTTCACCACGCCCGAGCTGCTGCCCACCGGCAAGGGCACCCACGGGCTCTACGTCAGCCGCGACGCGAAGGAGATGTACATCTCCAACCGCGGCGAGGGCTCGGTCTCCGTGTTCGACTTCGCGCAGAAGAAGCTGGCCAAGAAGTGGCACCTGCCGAACGGCGGCAGCCCGGACATGGGCGGGGTCTCGGCGGACGGCAAGGTGCTGTGGCTGTCCGGGCGTTACGACGCCGAGGTGTACGCGATCGACACCGCCACCGGCAAGCAGCTGGCCCGCATCCCGGTGGGCAGCGGGCCGCACGGCCTCGCCGTCTACCCGCAGCCGGGCCGCTACTCGCTCGGCCACACCGGCGTCTTCCGCTGAGGCCGTCCGGCGACGAGGGCGCCCACGACCGGTCCGTGACGACCCGGTCTCCCCGGGCCGGCGGGCGCTGGTTCGGTCCGCGATCAGGAGTGCCTCCGACCTCACCGGCCGGTGGCCCGCGACCGGTCCGTTACGACCCGGTCTCGCTGGACCGGCGGCCGGTGGTTCGGCCCGCGATCAGGAGTCTTCCGACCTCACCGTCCGGTGGCCTGCGGCCGGTCCGTGACGACCCGGTCTCGCTGGGCGGGCGGCCGGTGAGTCAGCCCGTGACCAGCAGGGCCTCCGACCCCACCGGCCGGTAGCCCGCCGCCTGGAACGTCCGCACACTGCGGGCGTTCCCCGGCGACTGCTGCGCCCACACCACCGCGTCCGGCACCAGCTGCCGGGCCGCGCGTGCCAGCCGTTCGCCGAGCCGCCGCCCGCGCGCCTCCTCGGCCACCTCGACCGCCGTCTCCCAGCGCCCGGCGACCCCGCGGCCGAGGATCACCACACCGCCCTCGGCCCCCCAGACCCGCACCTCGTCGCGGAACCTCATCGCCCGTGCGACCCGGGGATGCTCCGGGTCGCGGATCTCCCGCAGGTCCAGGTCCGGGGTGCCCGGCAGGGCGGGTGCGACCGTGAGGAGGTCGATCGTGTTCATGTGCCGGCCGGTCCGGGCCATCAGGGCTCCCAGGAAACACGGATTCATCGTCGCGGCGAGCGCGTCGCCCGGGGTGGCGGCGAGCGTCTCGCGCACCCACGCCGGGTCCTCGTCGGTGAAGACCACCGAGTGCGCGGTGCAGGCCAGCACTCCGGCATCCCGGAAATTCGGCTGCCGTACCACGGTCATGGACCCGTCCGGGGGCGGGAAACGTCCGTGCGCCGCGGCGTCCAGAATCCGTGCCAGTGCCTCGCTCATCGCGCCGTCTGCTCCCCGCTCGGGCCACCGGCCACCGGGCGGTGGGCGGCCCACCCATGATCGCCGACCGGCCGCCGCCCGGGCCGGCTGTCGCGCCCGTTAATCTGACCTCCGTCAGACAGTCATACGAAGGGGCGGAAAAGTGGCGGACATCGAGTCGGCGCGCAAGGCATTCGAGCGGTACGACCTGAACGGCGACGGGCTGATCTCGGCGGTCGAGTACAAGAGCGTCATGGCTCAGCTGGGTGACCCCTACGTCACCGAGACGGTCGCCCAGGCCGTGATCAACTCGCACGACGCGAACGGGGACGGGCTCCTCACGTTCGACGAGTTCTGGGCCGCGCAGAACTGACGTCCGGAGGACCCCCGGCCGACTGGCCGGGGGCCGCGGGACGGCCCTCCGGGGCGCGCTCAGGAAACGGCCGGTGCCGCGGTCTCCGCCGTGCGGAAGACCTCGTCCGGGGTCGCCACCGGGCCGAACACATCGTGCAGCCGGCCGGCCCGCAGCAGGCGCAGGATCCGTGGGCAGGCACAGACGAGCCAGAACCGCCCCTCGCGGTCCAGCGCACGCCGGCGGGCCCGGCACAGCAGGGACAGCCCCGAGCAGTCGAGGAAGCTCACCTCCGACAGGTCGACCACCAGCCGGGGTGAGCCGTCCGCCGTCGCGTCGTCCAGGGCCGGTGCGATGAGCGCGGCGGTCGCGATGTCGATCTCGTCGCGCAGCGCCACCACCGTGCATCCGTCCCGGCGGTACACCCGGCCGCACGGCTCGGGCAGCAGGGCCGGCACGGAGGTTGCCGTGGGGGTCGGCGTCTCGGTCATCTGATGACTCTCCTCGCAGCGCCGGGCCCCGAGGACGTACCCGGGGCCCGCGTGACAGTCAGTGGGGGACGGTCGGTGAGGTGACAGTCGGTGAACCTAACCCGAGGGTCCGCCTGATGGCGACGCAGAAACGTTCGCGCATTCCCCAATGCCTCCTTCCGGGTGAACGTCCACCGTTCACATGGACAGCAGCAGGCGATTTGTGTGGTTGCCAGTCAGGAAAAGGGGGTGGGTGGTGATCCCGCCCATGTGCCCGGAGCCCTCCGCCGCAGACCGGTCGCCGCAGTACTCGAGGTGGCGGTGACGTGCCTCCTGGCCGTGGCCGCTGTGGCGGCCGCGCTGCTGGGTGCCACAGCCATGGGACACGGCACCGGTGAACTGCGCATACCCGGCGCGGGAGCCGCCACCGTGCTCTGCACGGCCCTCTTCGGTGCACTCGCCGTCCACGCCGGTGCACTCGCCGTCCACGCGCTCCTCCCCTCCTGGGCGCTACGCCCGCCTCGCCGCGTGGCTCTACGTGCCTCTGGCGGTGACCGGCACGTGCAGCGCTCTGCGCAGGCTTCCGGCGGACGTCGTCCTCACCTCGGCGTACGGGCGCACCCTGCTGGCCGAGCTGGTGCTGGTGGCCGTGGTGAGCGCCCTGGCGCCGGCGGCGCCACGGCGGCCGGCCCGGGATGCGGATCCGGCGGGCGCCCACCGTTCCGCCCGTCGTGAGGCGGCCGCGCCGGGGACGGTCGTACTGGTGTCGGCAGTGCTGACCGTCGTACCGGACCCCCACTGGATCGGCACCCGCTGACCGTGTCCCCGACGGCCGGTCCCGGGGGGTGGTGCCGGCGTGCGGTGGCCGGTTCGTGCCGCATGCTTTCCGGCCGCTGGGAAGCGGCCGGAAAGCCTCGTGCCGCGGCGACGAAAATTGGCCGGAACTCGCTGCCGTGAACGCGTGCGTCCGTGGCGTGCGTCCCGTCAGGCGGCGAAGTTCCGGGATATGGAGGCCTGTTCGTCGATCTCCATGAGGTCGGGGCGGGTGTAGCGCTCAGCCCGTGCGTGGTAGTCGAAGTCGCCCCGGACGAGCCCCCGGTAGTCCCGGACGCAGCGCTCCAGGGCGACGCGCGGGAGTCCTCCGATTCCTGCCGCCTCGATCTCCTCGGTCAGTTCCTTCTCCGCCCGCTGGACCCGGTCGGCAATGCGGGACAGCAGAATCCCGGCTTCGTCGACGGCTTCCTGGAGCGTGCCGCCGCGGTCCCGCTGAATGAGCCGGACCGTGTTGTGCTCGTATCCGAGCAGGGCCTCCTTCTCGANGCTCCGGGCGGACTCCGGCAGGTCGATTCCCGCCGTGATCTCGTGCAGATCGAGAAAGGGCTGCATGGCCACCGAGTCACGACGGTGCTTGACGAAGTCGGCCGTGCTCGGAACGTGCCCGGCGGCCCGGTCGACCGCCTCCGCGTAGTACGTCCACAGCCAGGCGGCCGTGTCGCGGCGGAACTGCCGGACCCAGTGCACCGGCCTGTCCGTGCAGGTGCGGACCAACAGTTCGTCCAGGGCGTGTTCCATCGGGCCGACCGGGGCCCGTGCGCCGTCGAGCACGTCCACGAGACGGGCGATGGCGCGCGCGCACACCTGCGGGTCGCGGCCCGCAGGTCCGTCGTCGAACTCGTCGTCGACGAGGAAGGCCCAGAACAGCCACTGGCAGAAGAGGTCGAGGTGTTTCTGCGACGCCTCGGGAAATATCAGGGAAATCCAGAGTTCGGGCCGGGTCCGGATCATCTTCTTGCGGGCCACCGGTGACAGGACGAGATCACTGGCCTCCGCCCATTCCCACGCGGCTTGTCTGGTCTGCTCGACTCCCGGATGACATCCCGCGCTCTCGAACGGCATGTGGAATTCTGGAAGCGCCAACTTGCTCATGGTGCACCTCGTCTGAACGGTACGAACAGGGAAGGGGTATGCGCGAAAGGGCCGCGCACGCGCAGGCCGGGGCGCCGGACGGTGAACGCGAGGTTGTCGATCGGCGCTTCGACAAAGCCGCGTCATCGGGGGGCAGTTGTCCGCGCCGGCGTCGGAAACGGGTGCTAAGGACGGGAGCCGGCTGCTGCGGCGGTCACCGCAAAGCGGATCGGCGGGGCGGACGGTCGCGACGGTCGACCCGTGGCGCTCTTCGTGCACCGTGGCCGGGCCCGACGGCTGGATCCCGCCGAGGAAGCGTCCAGGGAGGGGCGGCTGTCATCGCTGTCCTCTTTCCTCCGAAGGGCCGGGCCGTCGAAGTGGGCCCCGCAGGGGCCGGGGCAGCACGCACCGTCTGACGTGCACGGCGATCGCGTCACCACTCGTCACGACCAGTGAACTCCCAGTATGCGGAGGAAGGAAGCCGCTTGTGACTGAAAATGTGCGTTCTTCTTGAACAGCTGCTCGCTTATGGGAAGTTGGCGCACTTCTGGGGTCTCGTCCGGTGTCACCGTGTGGTGTTCGGCCTCAGCTGACCACTCGGCCGGAAGTATCCCGTCCCGGGCTTCCGGACACGGCCGGCCGGCCCGCAGGGACCGGGTGCGCGTGACTGCCGGAGGCGGCGGAGCGCACCCGTGCCGGCAGACGGACGGCCCGCGCACCCCTCACGGGTGCGCGGGCCGCCTTTGTGCGCCGGTCAGTTGTAGCCGAAGCCCGCCGGGAGCGGGGATGGCCGGAACAGGCGGGCGGGGACGGCGCCTGCCAGGGCCCGGTAGCCCGCGGGGTTCAGATGGAGATGGTCGCCGACGTCCAACGAGGGTTGCAGCGCACGGGGGTTGTGGGGATCGCGCGCGGCCCGGTCGAAGTCGATGACCGCGTCGAAGCGGCCGCCGGTACGGATCCAGGTGTTGATGCGCAGTCGGGCGCCCTCGCGGTATCCGTCCACGTCGTCGTAGCCGGTGTTGCCGCCGAAGGGCGTCAGTGTCGCCCCGTACACCCGGATCCCCAGGGCATGGGCCCGGGCGATGATCTGGGTGTACGCCGCGATCACGTCGTCCGCCGCCTGCTTCTGGGCGGCGGGGGTGGCGGGGGCCGTCCCGAGATCGTTGACGCCCTCGAAGACGATCAGCCGGTCGACGCCGCTCTGGGACAGTACGTCGCGGTCCAGCCGGGCCAGTCCGTTCGGTCCCAGGCCGTCGTTGAGCAGGCGGTTCCCGCCGGCCGCCTGGTTGACGACCGAGGTCCGTACCGGGCCCGCACCGGCCGCCAGCCGCTGCTGGAGCACATCCGGCCAGCGGTCGTTCCCGTTGGTGGTGGAACCCCGGCCGTCGGTCAGCGAGTCGCCGAGCACGGCCGTCGCGGAGGTGCCGCTCCTGGACCAGACCTCGACGCCGCTGAGGAGGTACCAGTGGTCGGTGGTGGTGGCCCCGGGCAGATCAGGATCCTGGACGTGGTCCCCGGACCGGAGGTAGGAGGTCGTACGGGAACCGGGGTGCGAGGTGAGGGCGGTGGACGCCTGACCGGTGGCCAGATAGACCGTGGCCGTCAGGTTGGAGCCGGGCTCCAGCCGGAAGTCCAGCGGATCCGAGACGGCCTGCGCGCCGGCCGGGACCGCCACCGAGGAGCCGCCGCCGAAGGTCACCCTGCGCGTCGTTCCCTCCCGGATGGCGCCGGTGCCCGCCCGGCCGTCCTGCGGCAGCGCCACGGACACCTTGGTGATGGGCAGCACGGCGCCGCCGAACGCGTTGGAGAACCGCAGCCGGATGTGGTCACCGCCCGCCGAGACGTGGACGGTCTGCCGCAGCGTCGTGTCCGTCAGGACGGCGTCGTCCTGGGTGAACGGCGCCGGCGGCATGTTGGACGGCTCCGTCAGCTGCGGCATCGACGTCCACGTGGCCACCCAGTGGGCGTTCCGCTCCTGCGGCCCGGGTGCGCGGTCCGCCCCTGCGCGATCGCCGGCCCCGAGCGCCGGCGAGATGGCGGTCAGGGAGGCGAAGAGCGCTCCCGCGGTGATCAGGCTGATCAGTGACGATCTTCGGTTCATGGATGTGTTCCCTCTGTGCGGTGGGGAAACGGGATTGCGGTGCAATTCGGTTCGCGGCGGGAAGCGGGATTGCCGTGGGGGAGCGGGATGAGACGCAAAGCGTCCACGTACGCGGACGGCATCCCCGTCCATGCGCCCGCCGGACCACGCGGCAGGCTAGCCCTTCCGATAATTGCGGTCAATCGTTCGAAATGTTTCGGCGAATCGGTCCCTCCCAGGCCGGTCGCGCGGAGCGGAGCAGCCCGCCCTCCTCCGCCCCCTACCGCGGTAGCACCCGCACCTTGGCCCCCGGGTATGACGCCCGCCGCCCGTCCGTGCCCGCACGCTCCATCGCGTCAGCACGAGCATCGCGAAGGGCAGAACACGAGGCTAAGCAGCGGCAGGCAGCAGCAGACGGATGAACGCCCGGGCGCCCCGGGCGCTCCGGGTCTCGCCGTCGAACTGCGCGATGTCCGGCGGCGGTACGGCCGCGGCGCGGGCGCCGTTCACGCGCCGGCGGGCGTCGACCTCGCCCTCCCGCGCGGTACGTTCACCGCGGTCATGGGCCCGTCCGGATCCGGCAAGTCCACGTTCCTCCAGTGCGCCGCGGGCCTGGACCGGCCGTCGGCGCACTGGCGACGGGCGGAAGAGACGAGTTGACCCGAGGACCCGCCTCGTCGGCGGGTCCTCGGGTCAACTCGTCTCTTCCGCCCGTCGCCGGTCATCGCCGGCCGTGGCGGGGATGGCGTTGTCGATGAGGACGGCGGCGATGGCGGCTGCGGTGGGGAAGGCGTCGGAGTCGAGGACCCGGGTGCGGGCCGCGGCGCCGTCGATGAGCAGTGCGAGCTGCTCGCCGAGCTGTTCGGGGTCGGTGGCGCCGGCTTCGCGGGCGGTGTCGGCGAGCCGCGCTGCGACGGCCTTCTTGTAGTCGCGCGCGTACTGGGACGCGGGGTGCTGGGAGTCGTGGAGTTCGACGGCGGCGGCGATGAAGGGGCACAGGGGGG
>NZ_JAELVH010000455.1 GCF_019399235.1 Streptomyces poriferorum
CCGCGCTCCCGCATGTCCGGAGACCGCCCGGGCTCCGCACTCCGCGGCACCCCCGCCCGTACGCCAAGCCCCGAAGCGAGGTGACGGCCCGACATGGCCGATTCCGTCTCCACTCTCCCTACGCCCCTCTCCGACGACACCACCCCCGGCTCACTGATCACCCGCGACGGTCAGATCCAGTGGGGCGGGCTCCTGATGGGCGCCGGAACGCCCTACCCGGTCGACCGCACCGGTGTGACCGGCTGGGAAGACCTGCCCGAACTGGACCTCGGAGACGTGCTCCGGCCCGACCAGCACGGCTCCTGGCCCGGCGACCGCTGGGCGCAGCCCCGTCTGATCGGGGCGACCGTCTGGCTCGCGCCGCCCGCCGGGACCGATCCGCTCGCCACCGCCACCCGCTTCCGCGCCGCGACCGGTCCCGACGGCCAGGAGCGCTGGCTCGCCGTCCGGCTGCTGGGCGAGACCCTCGCGGTCCGTGCCCGGGTCAGCCGCCGCGTCGTACCGCAGGACCGTTCCTACGCCGTACAGGGGTTCGCCAAGGTCAGCATCCAGTGGACGGCGACCGACCCCCGCCGCTACGGAGCCGTCCGGCACGAGGCCATCACGGGTCTGCCGGTCAGCGAGTCCGGGATGGTCTGGGACGACGACGCCGGGTCCGGTCTGGTGTGGCCGATGGCCTGGGGTGCGAACGGCACCGCCGGTTCGATCACGGCGGTCAACGACGGGGGCGCCGCGGTGCGTCCCGTCGTGGAGTTCCGCGGCCCCGTGCAGCGCCCCTCGCTGACCCGGCTCTCCGACGGGCGCCAGCTCCAGTACGACCTGGCGCTGGGCGCCGGGGACATCCTCACCGTCGACACCGAGAGCGGCACGGTGCTGCTCAACGACACCGCGTCCCGCATCTACACCGCCACCCCGGACTCGTCGCCCGAGCAGTCGTTCCAGCTGGAGCCGGGGACCACGAACCTGGCCTTCAGGTCGGACGACGTCACCGCGTCCCCGGACGCCTCCGTCACCGTCCGCTGGCGCGACGGGCACTGGTGAGCGGCCACCGCCGGCTCCCCTCCCCCGTTCCACGGCCCCGCAGCAGCCCGCAGCCCCGCCGAGAAAACAGTCCCGCAGATCCCTCCAGGAGGACCTCATGCCCGTGCGCAGCGCATGGCTCGTCAACCGCACCGACGCCGAGTCCGGCCAGTCCCGCGCCGACACCCGGCTCGCCCCGACCGGCACCATGACCCCGACGAGCGGGCTCGCCAGCCGCAGCGGCATCATCCCGGGCTCACCCGACGGCAAGTCCCTGATGTCCGCGTTCTACGTGTTCAGCTCCACCGCCGGCATGACCGCGACGATCGCTCCCGGCCGAGCGGTGGTGCAGGGCGGCGAGGCGGCCGGGGCCTACCCGGTCGTCCTCACCGACTACACCACCATGGTCTTCGCGGACGGCGACGCCAACAACCCCCGCATCGACCTGCTCGTCCTGCGGATCTACGACGCCCAGGTCGACAAGACCGGCCGCACCGAGGCCGTCCTGGAGATCGTCCAGGGCGCGGCCGAGGGCAACCCGCAGGTCCCGCTGACCCCGCCCGCCTCCCTGCCGCTGGCGACCGTGCAGGTCCCGGCGGGCGCCTCGGTCGGCACCGGGGGCATCGCCTGGGCCTCCGCCGTCGCCAATCTGCGTACCAGCACGGTCGCCGCCGGCGGCATCCTGCCGCTGTACGGGAACACCAACGAGATCGGCGCCTACCCGGGCCAGTACCGCGACATCGGCACCCAGCTGCAGCGCTGGGACGGCGGCAACTGGGTCGGCTACCCCGGCCAGATCGGCGGAATCGTCCCGACCGGCCAGCTCGCCACCGGCGGGTACGTGGGCCAGTACCGGGACAACAACGGCCGCCTGGAGCGGTGGAGCGGCACCGCCTGGGTGCTCGCGTTCCCGAGCGCGGCGTTCGCGTACGACAACGACGGCGGCTACTGCAAGACCACCACCTGGTCGGAGGCGCTGACGGGCACCACCGGGGCGACGATCACCGCCACGTTCACCGCCCCGGTCTCCGGGAAGGTCCTCGTGCACCTCGGGTTCCAGGGGCAGCCGTCGGTGGAGGGCGGCTGGGGCCGGATGTCCGCCAACATCCGCAAGGACGGCGTCCTGGTCACCGGCCTCGGCGCGGAGGAGACCCGCTCGGCAGTCGACACCAACCGGGGCAACCAGTCCGTGAGCACCGTGTTCCCGGTCACCGGCCTCCAGGCCGGCGCCCAGTACACCGCCGTCTCCGCGTACTCCTCCAGCGTCACCACCAACAACCACTGGTTCGACAACCGGTTCATCCGCGTCGACCCGATGCTCTGAGGAGGGCCGCGTGACGAGTTCGCCCCGTACGGCGTACACCCCGCTCACCCCCGTCTACCGGGCGGTCTTCTGCGATCTGCGCACCGACCAGGTGGTGGACGTGCTGCCGCTGACGGAGACCAAGTTCGACGACTACATCGGCAAGTCGGGATCGCTGTCGGCGACAGTCCCGCTGCCGGACGCCGCCCTGGCCCGCCGGGCCCGGGCGGCGATGGTGCCCGGCCGCACCGCGGTGTGGCTGGAGCGCGACGGCGACATCTGGTGGGGCGGGGTGCTCTGGACCTGCACCCCGTCCAGCGACGAACGCGGCCGACTCCAGGTGCAGTTCCAGGCCGGCACCTTCGACTCCTACCTGGACCACCGCATCCTGGCGCAGGACATCTCCTACACGGCGCTCGACCAGTTCGAGATCGCGCGGCTGCTCGTCGCGCACGCCCAGGAGCAGCCGGGCGGCGACATCGGTATCCAGCTGGGGAACGAGATGTCCGGCATCGCGCGGGACTGCTTCTTCGCCTACTCCTCCCTGACCCGGGTCAGGGAGGTGCTGGACCAGTTGTCCCGGCTGGCCGACGGCTTCGAGTGGCGGGTGCACTGCTACCGGGACGCCGCAGGCCGCCGGGCCAAACGGCTCCAGCTCGGACACCCCCTGATCACCGCCGGTGCCTCCGACATCGTGATGGACCACCCCGGCCAGGTCATCACCTACAGCCTGCCGGCCGACTCGACCGTGCAGGCCGACGTGTGGGTGGCGCGCGGGGACTCGCCCAACACCGACCAGGCAGAGGAGTCCCAGCCGCTCACCGTCTCCGTCGAGTCGCCCGCCGACCTGGCGGCCGGCTGGCCCCGGCTGGAGCTCACCTCGGACCACAGCGGGGTCACGGACGAGGCGACGCTGCGGTCCCTCGCCGGGGCCGAGCTGGCCCGCCAGCGGATGCCGGAGATGATCCCGGAGATCACCGTGCGGCTGGACGGCCGGATCACCCCGGCGCTGATCGGCGCCCGCATCCGGCTGCGGCTGCGTGACCTGTGGCACCAACAGCCGCAGGACGAGCAGTACCGGATCGTCGGCCTCGCGGTGGAACCGCCGCAGCGTGCCAAGGCCGAGACCGCGACCCTCTACCTGGAAGGGGTGTAGGACATGGCCACCATTCCCACCGACCTCCTGGACCGCATCCGGGAGATCGAACGCCGCATCCGGGGGCTGATGGCCAGTGCCAACAGCAGCCCGGCGATGAACCAGGTCGGCAGCGGCGACATCGTCGTCGGCGACCGGGGCCGGATCCGCGCCAGGACCTCACTGGGCGAGGACCTGCTGCTGGTCGGCCGGGTGCAGCCGGACCGCGACAGCGAGGCCGAGGCGTACCAGCAGGGCCTGGAACTGCGGCGCGACGACGGTTCGATGGCGTTGTCCCTGATCACGACCGATCCGGTGAACTCCCCGGTTCAGGTGTTGCGCGTCCTCGACCACCGGGGCGACACCGTGCTGGCGACCGACTCGGGCCGCGGTGGTCTGGCCCGTCCCTATCTGCCCTTCCCGACCCCGGTTCCGGTGGGCACGACGGGCTGGGAGTCCACCGGCTCCACCGACTGGACCACGCTCTACGCGGGCCCCGGCTTCGCCCAGCACCCCAAGGTGTACTGCGTCCTGGCCGCGTCCGGGACCGTGGGCGCGGCCAGGACGCAGTACA
>NZ_JAELVH010000456.1 GCF_019399235.1 Streptomyces poriferorum
AGCGCGCCATGGGTTCCCAGGCCGGTGATGATCGCGGCGGCGGTCAGCAGCCGGTAGTTGCGGCCCGCCGGGGTGGGGCTGGCCGGGCGGGGTGCGGGGTCGGCTGCGTCAGTCACTCAGGGACTATCGCGGCAACGGCCCCGTTGTGCCAAATGCGTTTCCGCCGGTCAGGACTCGGTGATCTTCACCAGGCGCACGGTGCTGAGGATCTTCTGCACCGTGGCGTCCGGCAGTTCGCCCTCGACGCCGGCCGCGGCGTACAGCACCCAGGAGGAGAAGGCACCGCTGCTGTTCTTGAAGGTGAAGGCGTAGGTCTTGCCGTCGCTGTCACACTTCTTCTTCTTGGTGACGTTCGGGGCGGTGGCCGTGACCAGGCTGCCCGTCAGGCCCGACGTGGTGGTGTACTGCTTGGCCTTGCTGATCTTGATGGTCTTCTTCGGCATGTGCTGGGCGTAGGCGGCCCAGGCCCAGGTGCCCGCCTCGTTCCTGGCGTTCAGGGCGCCGCGGGTCCGTGGCGCCTTCCGCGCCACGGGTGCCGGTACCGGCGAGGCTGTAGTTCTCCTTGGTGCCGTCCTTGTCGAAGTCGTCGACGCACCACTTCTTCTTGAGGTCCGCCGGCGCCGAGAAGCCGATCAGCGGCGAGCCGTCACCCTTCGCGTCGTCCTCGAAGTACGAGAACGTGCCGGGGGAGCCGACCTCCCAGTCGCCGGGCACGTCGAACTGTGTGCCCCACTTGGGGTTGGTCACGACCTTCCAGCCCGCGATGAGCGGCTTGGCGTCGCCGTCCTCGCCCCGCGGGTTCGCCACCGGCGAGGACGCGGAGTCGGAGGGCTTGGCGGGCGCGGACGACTTCTTGCCGTCGGCGACGTTCTTGCCGTCCTTGTCGTCGTCCTTGTTCAGCACGACGACACCGGTGACCGCCGCGGCCACCACGACCGCGGTCGCCGCGACGATGGCGATCACGGTCGTCTTCTTCTTGTCGTTGCCGGGCTGGGGCCCGCCGGGCGGACCGGGCACCGCGTACTGCGGGACGGTCGGCTGCTGGTACGGATTGGGCTGCTGGTACCCCGGCTGTCCCTGCTGCGGGTAGCCGTACCCGGGCTGCTGCCCCGGCTGACCCTGCTGCGGGTAGCCGTACCCCGGCTGCTGCTCGGCGCCGGGCTGCTGGTACCCCGGCTGCTGATAGGGGTTCGGCTGTTGGTACCCCGGCTGCTGGTACGGGTTCTGGTTCTGGTCCTGCGGGTTTTGCTCGCCCCCGGGCGGCTGCTGTCCTGGCCACATGGCGAGTAACGATAGAGGGGCGCCGCCCGGGCGGCTACGGCCGCCCCCGTGAGCGGACGGTGAAGGATGCGTCCGGGGCGTGGCCGCGTGTCCGGGGAGCCATGGCCAAACATCTCTACTCGTGAGTAACATCTGGTTCCATGAGCGCTGAAGAGATGACCGCCGGCGAGATGGTCGCCGCGTCGGTTCCGATGGTCCGGACCCTCAACCTCGAATTCCTGGAGTCCACCGCCGAACGCGCGGTGGTCCGCATGCCGGACCAGGCCGACTACCACAACCATGTCGGCGGACCGCACGCCGGAGCCATGTTCACCCTCGCGGAAACGGCGAGCGGTGCCATCGTCATGGCCGCGTTCGGCGACCAGCTGACGCGGGCCGTCCCGCTCGCGGTGAACGCGCAGATCGCCTACAGGAAGCTGGCGATGGGCGAGGTCACCGCGACCGCCACGCTCGGCCGCCCGGTGGCCGACGTCGTCGCCGAACTCGACGCGGGCGAGCGCCCCGAGTTCCCCGTGGCCGTCCGGATCGAGCGCGCCGACGGTGCGGTGACCGGTGAGATGACCGTGGTCTGGACGCTGCGCCCGATCGCCTGATCCCGGACGTGCCCGGAGGGGGCCGCCACGCACCCGGGAGGGAGCGGGCGGCCCCCTCGGGCGTCCGGGGCGGCCGGTTCCTTCGCCCTGTCGGGGCCGGCGGGGCGACCGGTAGGCTTCCGCCGTGCGCCGTGGAGCTGTCCGGCGGGCGATGAGGACATCACTACGGAGGAACCGGCGTTGCACATCCAGGAGTGGCTGGAGACCGTCCCCGCGATCAGCGTGTACGTCCTGGTGGGCGTCGTCATCGGGCTGGAGAGCCTGGGCATTCCGCTGCCCGGCGAGATCGTGCTGATCAGCGCGGCGCTGCTGGCCGCGGGACACGACGGCATCAACCCGTGGGTCCTGGGCGCCTGCGCCACGGCCGGGGCGGTGATCGGCGACTCCATCGGCTACGCGATCGGCCGCAGGGGCGGACGGCCTCTGCTGGCCTGGCTCGGCGGGAAGTTCCCCCGGCACTTCGGCGAGAGCCAGATCGCCATGGCGGAGCGCTCGTTCCAGAAGTGGGGCATGTGGGCGGTCTTCTTCGGCCGCTTCGTCGCACTGCTGCGTATCTTCGCCGGACCGCTCGCGGGCGTCCTGCACATGCCGTACTGGAAGTTCCTGATCGCCAACGTGCTCGGCGGGATCGCCTGGGCGGGCGGCACCACAGCCGTCATCTACTCCGTGGGAGTCGTCGCCGAGGAGTGGCTCAAGCGGTTCTCGTACCTGGGCCTGGCGATCGCCGTTGCGATCGGCCTCGCCTCGATGCTGATCATCAAGAACCGTGCCAAGAAGGCCGCCGGGCAGTCCACCGGGGCCGCTGCCGAACCCGAGTCCGTACCGGTCGCCGACTGACGAAGGCCGCGCCGGCCGGCGACGTTGTGGGCCACGGCCGTCCGGCCGGGGCCCACACGCTCAGTCCTCGTACGCCTGGCGGTGCGCCTTGGCCAGTTCGACGTAACCGACCGCGTTGAACCTGATGCCTTCGAGCTCCTCCTCGGTCAGCTGCCGCTTGACCTTGGCGGGCACACCCGCGACCAGGGAGCCCGGGGGCACGCGCATTCCCTGCGGGACGAGGGCCTGGGCGGCGATCAGCGAACCGCTGCCGATGTGGGCGCCGTTGAGCACGGTGGCACCCATACCGACCAGGACGTCGTCCTCGATCGTGCAGCCGTGCAGTACGGCGTTGTGTCCCACCGACACCCGCTCGCCGACCGTGACGGGGAAGCCGGGGTCGACGTGGACGCTGCAGTTGTCCTGGATGTTGGAGCCGGCCCCGATGGCGATCGGGCCGCAGTCGGCCCGCAGCACCGCGTGGTACCAGAGGCTGGAGCCGGCGGCCATCGTGATCTCACCGATCACCACCGAAGTCGGTGCGGTGAAGGCATCCGCGTCGATGACCGGCTCCTTGCCGCCCATGGCCGTGATCAACGCCTGCTCTGCCATCGCGCGTCCTCTCGTTCTCCCGTGCCGTGGGGCGCGGCCGTCCGGTCGCCGACCGGCGGTCCCGCCCGGGAAACGGTATGCGACGGGCCGGGCGCTTCGCGGCCGGGTGGGGTGAAGATCACAGGGCGCCGCGGCGATCGTCCGTGGAGCGGCCGACTACCGTGAGCGCGTGCCGAAGAACAGAAACACGTTCTCCTCCGTGACCGCCTGGCGTCGGCGCGCCCTCTCCGGGGCCGTCCACCGCTGCTGGCGCTGGGTCCAGAAGACCGGTGCGGTCACGGCGGCGCACCCCGGCGGTCTGCGCTTCCGCCGGATCGGCGAGGGCACCCGGCTCGCCTTCCCGCAGGGCACGGTGTTCGGTGAACCGTGGATCGAACTGGGTAACCACTGCATCATCGGCGAGCAGGTCACCCTGACGGCGGGGCTCATGCCCGATCTCGATCTCGGGTCCGACACCGTGCTGACGCTCGGCGACGGAGTGGTGCTGGGGCGCGGCAGCCATGTCGTCGCGGACACCACGGTGACGATCGGCTCGGACACGTACTGCGGACCGTACGTCTACATCACCTCGACCAACCACAGCTACGACGACCCGGAGCAGCCCGTCGGCAAGCAGTGGCCGCGGATGGAGCCGGTGGCCATCGGCCCGGGCTGCTGGATCGGCACCGGAGCGGTGATCCTTCCGGGTGCCCGGCTCGGCCGCAACGTGGTGGTGGCCGCGGGCGCGGTGGTACGCGGAGAGGTGCCCGACCATGCCGTCGTGGCGGGGGCCCCCGCCCGTGTCGTACGGAGCTGGGACCCCGAGAAGGGGTGGCAGCCGCCCCTGCGGACACCGGCCCCGGTGCCGATCCCGGCGGGCGTGACCCCCGAACAGCTCCTGGCCGTGGCGGAGCTCGACGAGAGCTGAGGCCCGCCTGCCCCCGCGGCCGTCAGCCGGTCGCGAGCAGCACCGTGCCCAGCAGCGCGAGCCCCGCCCCCGCGGCCTGTACCCCGCGCAGCCGCTCCCCGAGCAGTCCGCGCGCGGCCAGGGCCGTGACCACCGGGTAGAGCGAGGCCAGCACGGCTGCCACGGTCACCGGCCCGTGCTGTGCGGCGATCGAGTAGGTGCCGTTGGCCGCGACGTCGGCGAGACCCACGAAGGCCAGCGCCGGCAGCGCGGCGAGCACCACGGCGGCGCCGCCGTCCGGGGGCAGGGCGCGTGCCCCGCGCCGCACGGAGGCGTACAGTGCCGCGCCGCCCACCGTCACATTGGTGATCCGCTGGACGAAGAGCGCCAGGAACAGTCCGGTCACCGTGGTGGACGCCTCGGCGATGAGGGCCATCACGGCCCCGAAACCGAACGCCGCGACGAGGGTCAGCAGGACCGCCTGACGCTGCACCGGGGCGCCGCGCAACTGCGGTCCGCCCGCCATTACGATGCCGGCCACGGCGACGGCCACCCCGGCGCACTGCAACAGGCCGGGACGCTCGCCGACAACCAGCCCGATGCTCACGGGCACGGCGACCCCCAGCGAACCGAGTGGCGAGACCACGCCCATCGGGCCGAGTGCCAGGGCCTTGTAGAAGCTCAGCATCGCCACCGGACCCACCGCACCTGCCGCGACGGCGAACCAGAGCTGTGGGCCGGCCTCACTCCAGCCGCCGGTCGCCATCACGATCACGCCGAGCACGACCGCGGCGATCACCTGCGAGACGACCACCACGGTGAGCGCGGGGGCACGCCGGGTCAGCACCCCGCCACCGAAGTCGGCCAGTCCCCACAACAGGCTGGTGGCCAGGGCGAACAGTGCGGTCATGGGCAGGCCTCGCAGTACAGTGCGATGAACGGTGAGTACAGCACACCGTAGTGCAGTATTCGCTACCAAGGCATCCAAAATATTGGACGGAATGTGACGGATCTCGACCAGCTGACCCAGTCCCTCGCCCGGAACCTCAAGCGCTGGCGGGGCGAGCGGGGTTTCACCCTGGACACGCTGGCCGCCCGTGCCGGGGTCAGCCGCGGAATGATCATCCAGATCGAGCAGGCCCGCACCAACCCGAGCGTCGGCACCACGGTCAAGCTCGCCGACGCCCTCGGGGTCAGCATCACGACGCTGCTCGACCACGAACGGGGCGCGCCCGTCCGCCTGGTCCCCGAGAGTCAGGCCATCCGCATGTGGTCCACCGAGGCGGGCAGTTCCACCACCCTGCTGGTCGGCACCGAGGCCCGGGGCCCGCTGGAACTCTGGTCCTGGAACCTGATGCCAGGTGAGTCGAGCACGTCCGACCCGCACCCCGAAGGCACCGTGGAACTTCTCCATGTCACGGCGGGCGCGCTGACCCTGGTGGTCGACGACGTCCCGTACGCCGTGCCCGCCGGAGCCTCCGCCACCTTCGAGGCGCACCACTCGCACGCCTACCGGAACGAGGGCTCCGAGCCCGTTCGCATCACGATGGCCGTGTCGATCCCGCCCGTCAGATGAGACACTCAACCAGCAATGGGCCAGGGGCTGTTAGCGTTGCGCGCATGCGCGCCCCCATCGGCACCTTCGAGGATGCCTGCCCTGCTGCCGACCGTCTCGGACTCCTCACGGATCCGGTGGCCCGAGCGGTGGGGGAGGGCTGGGGCGGCGTTCCCGCCGAGCAGATCATCCACGTCGACACGGACCCGGAGATCGCCGACACGGCGGCCTTCGTCGCACACCACGGGGCCGACCTGCTGCGCCG
>NZ_JAELVH010000457.1 GCF_019399235.1 Streptomyces poriferorum
CGCCGCACCCTCGCCGACGGTCTCGGCACCGACCCGGGGCCCGAACTCACCGCTCTCCACCGCGAACTGCTCGCCCCCGTACCGGTCAACCCAGCCGCGACCGGCACGTTTCACGTGAAACCGGCCCGGGGCAACCTACGCCCCCGGCTCACCTCCTTCGTCGGGCGCGAACCGGAATTGCGCGCCATCCGGGACGACCTCGCCCGGTCCCGGCTGGTCACCCTGACCGGCCCCGGCGGCTCGGGGAAGACACGCCTCGCAGAGGAGTCCGCGGCTCGCGAGGACCGGGCGGCCGCCGAGCCCCGAGACGTCTGGCTCGCCGAACTCGCCCCTGTGGAGGATGCCGACGCCGTCCCGGGAGCCGTGCTGTCCGCGCTCGGGCTGCGCGAGACGGCGCTGCTGCGGGACGGCGCACACGACGCGCCCTTCCCGCGCACCGACCCGGTCGACCTGCTCGTCGACCGCCTCGGTTCGCGCGCGCGGCCGGTCCTCCTCATCCTCGACAACTGCGAGCACGTCATCGGCGCGGCCGCCACTCTGGCCGAGACCCTGCTGACCCGTTGTCCGCAGTTGCGCGTCCTCGCCACCAGCCGCGAACCGCTCGGTGTGCCCGGCGAGTCCGTACGACCGGTCGACCCGCTGCCCGCCGCCCCCGCCCACCGCCTGTTCACCGAACGCGCCAGGGCCGTACGCCCCGGATTCGACCCCGAGCACGAACCGGCACACGACTCGGACGCCGTCGACGAGATCTGTCGCCGGCTGGACGGTCTGCCGCTCGCCATCGAACTCGCCGCCGCCCGGCTGCGGCTGCTCGGCCCACGCCAGATCGCGGACCGGCTCGACGACCGGTTCCGCCTGCTGACGGGCGGCAGCCGGACCGTACTGCCCCGCCAGCAGACCCTGCGGGCAGTCGTCGACTGGTCCTGGGACCTCCTCGACGAGGACGAACGCACCGCCCTGCGCCAGGTCTCCGTCTTCACGGGTGGCTGGGACCTGACCGCCGCGGAAGCCGTCATCCGTACTCCCTCCGGGGCCGGCCCGCACGCCCGCGCCAATACCGCCGACCTGATCGGCGCCCTGGTGGACAAGTCCCTGGTCGTCGCCGCCCCGGCCGCCGACGGCACGATGCGCTACCGCCTCCTGGAGACCATTCACGAGTACGCCGTCGAGCGCTGCGCCGAGACCTCGGAGATACGGACGGCCGCCGGACGGGCGCACACCGCGTACTTCACCGCGCTCGTCGAGGAGGCCGAGCCACGTCTGCGCTCCGGCGACCAGCTCCCCTGGATCCAGCGCCTGGAGACCGACCTCGACAACATCCGCGCCGCACTGCACCGGACCACGGCCGCCGCTGCCCCCTGCGAACAGGACGCGACACGACTCGTGCTGGGCATGGGCTGGTTCTGGTGGCTGCGCAACTACCGCCCCGAGGGCCTCTCCTGGACCGAGCGGGTCCTTGCCCTGGGCCCGGACCCCGCGGAGGACACGGACCCGCGGTACTGGGACCGGATGAACCTCCACATCCTGTGGTTCTTCTACGCGGCGGAGCGCGGGGAGACCGGCATGGACCAGAACGACACGCAGCTCCACGCGTTCGTGGAACGGGTGGCCGGCGCGTTCGCCGCCTCCGGGACACGGGGTGCCCGGTTCCCCGGCCTGCTCTGGCCGATGACCTCATTCCTCACCGGGACGTCGGACGACGTACGGAGAAAGATCGACGCAGCCGTCGACAACGCCCGCATCCACGGCGGCGCGTGGGAGTACGGCGTCACGCTGATGTTCCGCACCCACATGATCGTCGACATGCCGGGCGGCATGCCCGGCATCGACGACGACCTCGCCGAACTGCGCGCGCTGAGCAGACGCATCGGCGACCGTTGGATGCGTGCCCAGGTCGCCAGCGCCGCAGCCGAGGCCGGCATGATGCGCGGGCGCTACGACGAGGCGCGTACGGCCTACGAGGAGGCGCTCCTGCTCGCCCGCGAGGTCGGCGCCCACGCGGAGGCCCCGTTCCTCCTGGCCCGGCTCGCCGAACTCTCCTACCGCACCGGCGACCTGGAAGCCGCTGCCCAGGGGCTGGACCACTCGGAGGCCGAGGCGGAGAGCCACCAGGTGCACGACGCCGCCGCGTACATCCACTACATCCGGGCCATCATGGCGTTCCACTGCGGCGATGCGGCGAAAGCCCGCCGGCTGCTCGACGCCGCCCAGGGCGAGGCCGGGCGCGTTGGCCCGCCGTCGCACTTCACCGTGGCGCTGGAGGGACTGTCGGCCCGTATCTCGGTGTGTGAACCCGAGCCTGCGGGCGGTCCCGTGGCCGGGCTGCGGGGGCTGTTGGCGGCGCTGGTCGCGGCGAGGGAGGCACGGTGCCCCGAGGTCGTCACCGGATACCTGGCGGACGGCGTGGCAACCGTGCTGCCGCACGTGGGTCACCACGCGGCCGCCGCACGCGTCCTGGCCGCCGCCGACAGCTGGCGGATGTCCGGCCCAAGGGCCGCGGCGGAGCAGACCGATGTGGACGCGGCCGAGCGGCTGGCCCGCAAGGAACTGGGGGAACCGCGATACGAGAAGGAACGCGTCGCAGGCCTCGGGCTGACCCTCGACGACGTCATCGAGCTACTGGAGAGCATCGCCGCGGACCTTCCATGACCCGCGAGAGCACGGACCTGCCATTCCCCACGGGGGCACGGGGCGGGGCCCCGGGCATGTGCCCGCACTCGGCACCCGGTACGGGACCGCTCCTGCCGCTCAGTGGCAGCTGATACGCGATTCGGCCCAGTCGGCGAGGGCGATTCCGCCGAACGGGGTCGTCGGCTCCACGACGAGCCGGATTCGCTCCTGGCCCTCGATGCCGACGCTCACCGGAACGGCCGGGTCGTCGCCATTCATCACCGGGGACTGCCACAGCCGCGCCCCGTCGCCGTTGAACACCGAGAACCGCACCGAGCCGAGCCCCATGGTCAGATCGTCCACGCCGACCATCGCCTCGTAGCGCGTGCACGAGCGGTTCAGCTGGATGTAGACCGAGGAACGGCTGCTGACGGTCACCCCGTGCGCGTACCGCGTGCCACCGATCGACATGCCGGAACGCTGCCAGACCCAACTGCTCTCACCGAGCACCACCTCGGGGCCGGTGTGGTCGCCGAGCAGGCTGTAGGCCAGCTCACTGACCTGGTACACCTCCGGGGCCGGAGCGGGAGGTGGCGGAGTCGGCGTCGTGGGCGTGGGTTCAGGAGTGGGGGATGGCGGAGGCGTGGGGGTCGGAG
>NZ_JAELVH010000458.1 GCF_019399235.1 Streptomyces poriferorum
CCGGACGACACCACGTTCAACGGTGATGTGACCGTCGACGCGGGCTGGTTCAACGGCAACGCCACCCAGAACTTCTGGCGCTCGGCCGAGAACCTCGCGCTCAACCCCGTGAGCGGCACCGACCGTTGGGCGGTCTCGCAGGCCGCGCCCTTCCGCCGCATGCACGTCAAGGGCGGGCTCAACCTCGCGCCCGACGGCTACGGCTGGGCGAGCGGCGGCTACATCGCAGACAGCAAGATCGACGGCCAGGTCGGCCCGTACTCGCAGCAGCAGTGGTATACCCGCGACAGCACCATCGGCAGTTGGGGCAACGGCGTCTGGAACATGACGTTCTCCGGTGTCGAGGGCGCCCCCGCCCAGAGCTTCCCCGAACCGCCGTACACCACCCTGGAGAACACCCCGGTCTCCCGCGAGAAGCCGTTCCTCTACCTGGACGGCGCCGACTACAAGGTCTTCGTGCCCGAGAAGCGCACCAACGCGCGCGGCGTCTCGTGGGCCAACGGGACGCCGAAGGGCGAGTCCATCCCGCTGGACCAGTTCTACGTGGTCAAGCCCGGCGCGACCGCGGAGACCATCAACGCGGCCGTGGACCAGGGTCTGCATCTGCTCTTCACGCCCGGGGTCTACCACGTCGACCAGACGATCAACATCGACCGCGCCAACACGGTCGCACTGGGGCTCGGTCTCGCGACGATCATCCCGGACAACGGGGTCACGGCCATCAAGGTCGGTGACGTGGACGGAGTGAAGCTCGCCGGACTGCTCGTCGACGCAGGTCCCACCAACTCCGACACGCTGATCGAGGTCGGCCCCGAGGGCGCGTCCGCGAGCCACGCCGACAACCCGACGTCGCTCCAGGACGTGTTCGTCCGGGTCGGCGGCGCGGGAGCCGGCAAGGCCACCACGGGCATGGTCGTCAACAGCAACGACACGATCATCGACCACACCTGGCTGTGGCGCGCCGACCACGGCGAGGGCGTCGGCTGGGAGACCAACCGGGCCGACTACGGCCTCCAGGTCAACGGCGACAACGTGCTCGCGACGGGTCTGTTCGTGGAGCACTTCAACAAGTACGACGTCCGCTGGTCCGGGGAGAACGGGAAGACGATCTTCTTCCAGAACGAGAAGGCGTACGACGCCCCGAACCAGGCCGCCATCCAGAACGGTGACACCAAGGGTTACGCGGCCTACAAGGTCGACGACTCCGTCACCACCCACGAAGGCTGGGGCCTGGGCAGCTACTGCTACTTCAACGTCGACCCCACCATCCGCCAGGACCACGGATTCCAGGCACCGGTGAAGCCCGGCGTGAAGTTCCACGACCTGCTCGTCGTCTCCCTCGGCGGCCAGGGCCAGTACGAACACGTCATCAACGACACCGGATCACCCACTTCAGGGACGGACACCATTCCGTCGCAGGTGGTGTCGTTCCCCTAGGAAGCCCCGCACGCAACACGGTGCGAAGGATCTTCCCCCCACCCCCCACCACCACACGGTGCGCCCCGCCATTCCATGGCGGGGCGCACCGCTGTCAGGCCCGGCCGCCCGCCATCACGGCCTTGAGCCCGTCGAGGCCCTCCTCGATGTACACACCCATGGGCCGGCCGTCGGTCTCCTCGATCCAGCCCTCGAACGCGACCTTGAAGACGGCGATGCCCGCCTCCCCCGCCAGACTCGCGGCCGGTTCCGGGACGCCGCGCGCCCGCAGGGACTCGGCGAGTGCCCCGGACAGCGAGGCGAGCTTGACCAGTTCGCGCTCCCGCAGTTCCGCGTTGGCCGAGACGATTTTCTGGCGCCGCAGGGACTGCTCTCGGCGCTCGTCGAAGACGGCAGCGGCAGCGCGGAGTGCCGCAGCCACGGCGTCGATCGGCGCCGCCGTCGCGGGCGCACCGGCGAGGGTGTCCACCAGAAGTTCCTGGAGCAGCGCGGAGCCTCCGAACAGGACTTCGCGCTTGTCGGCGTAGTGCCGGAAGAACGTCCGCTCCGTAAGGCCCGCCCGTGCGGCGATCTCGGTCACGGTCGCCTGCTCGTAACCGCGTTCGCCATAGAGCTCCATGGCCGCCTGCTCCAGGCGGCCCCTCGCGTTCGGCTCCCATCGACCCATGCCGCCGATTCTATGTGATGACAGTGGCAGACATCAGGCGTAGGGTGATGTCAGTTGCTGACATCGATGGTTCCTCGCAGTGCCGCAACGCCCGCAGCGCCCGCTGGCGCGCACGACCGGAGCCGTCGACCGACCCGGGAGGTCTCCCATGCGTGTATTCATGACCGGCGCGTCCGGCTGGATCGGTTCCACCGTCGTTCCCGAGCTCATCGACGCGGGCCACCAGGTCGTCGGGCTCGCCCGCTCGGGCACCTCGGCCGAGGCGCTCGTCGCCGCGGGAGCCGAGGCGGTGCGCGGGGACCTGGGCGACATCGGCACCCTGCGCGACGCGGCCGTCGGCGCGGACGGCGTGATCCACCTCGCGTTCAAGCACGACATCGCCTTCTCGGGGGGCTTCGAGGGCGCCGCCGCCGCGGACCGCCTGGCCGTCGAGACGTTCGGCGAGGCGCTCGCGGGTTCCGGCAAGCCGTTCGTCATCGCCTCCGGAACGCTCGGGCTCGCCCCGGGCCGGGTCGCCACCGAGGAGGACGGGCAGAGCCCCGACTGGCCGACGCCGTTCGCGGCCGCGCGGGCCCGGCTGGCCACGGCCCTGCTGGCTGTCTCCCTCGCCTCGCGCAACGTCCGCTCGTCCGTCGTGCGCTTCCCCCCGACGGTGCACGGCGAAGGGGACCACGGCTTCATGGCGGCCCTGGTCGGTATCGCCCGCGACAGGGGCGTCTCCGGCTACGTCGGCGACGGCTCCAACCGCTGGCCGGCCGTGCACCGCGCCGACGCCGCCCACCTCGTGCGCCTCGCGCTGGAGGCCGCCCCCGCTGGGTCGACGCTGCACGCGGTCGGCGAGGAGGGCGTCCCGATCCGTGACGTCGCCGACGCCATCGGGCGCCACCTCGGCCTCCCCGTCGCCTCGGTCCCTCCCGAGGACGCGGACGCGCACTTCGGCTGGCTGGGCGGCCTCGTGGGTGTGGACGGGCCGGCCTCCAGCGCCCTGACCCGCGCCTCGTTCGGATGGCGGCCCGTGCAGCCGGGGCTGATCGAGGACCTCGACAAGGGGCACTATTTCGACGCCCCGTCCGCATGACGGCACGGCTGGCAGATCGCGCCTCGCCCAGCTGATCACGGCGCAACCGCCACCGGAGCGGGGCCCGACTGCCGGAGCGGGGC
>NZ_JAELVH010000459.1 GCF_019399235.1 Streptomyces poriferorum
GTCGGCTCGTCGAGGAAGAGCACGGCCGGGCGGTGGGTGAGACCCATCGCGATGTCCAGCCGCCTGCGCTGGCCCCCGGAGAGCGTGATCGTCCTTCGGTCGAGCAGCTCGGTCAGGCCCAGCTCGTCGGCGAGTTCCGAGGCCCGGGCCACGGCAGCGGTCTTGCCGAGCCGGTACAGCCGGCCCTGGGTGACCAGTTCCTCCCGGACGCTGATGTGGGGGTCGACACCGCCCGACTGGGCCACGTACCCGCACTTCTCCCGTACGCCCGCCGGGTCCTCGACCAGATCGCGGCCGGCCACGGTGGCCGCGCCGCCGGTGGGGGCGAGCAGTGTGGTGAGCATGCGCAGGGTGGTGGTCTTGCCCGCCCCGTTGGGGCCGAGGAGGCCGACGATCTCGCCGGTCGCGACCGTCATGTCGAGGGAGCGGACCGCCTCCACGGGGCCGGTCTTCGAGGCGAAGGTCCGGGCGAGCCCGGACGTACTGATGATTGGCATAGCGACCACAAAAACAGAGTCACTGAAAAATTGCAATGACACCAAATATTCAGGAACCCCAGGGCGTCCTACGATGGGCCCATGGCTGAGGGACTCAGGGAGCGCAAGAAGCGCCAGACCAGGCAGTACCTCTCGGACGTGGCCACCGGTCTCTTCCTGGAGCGGGGATTCGACGCGGTCACGATCGCCGAAGTCGCCCGGGCCGCCGACGTCTCGGTGAACACGGTCTACAACTACTTCCCGACCAAGGAGGACCTCTTCCTCGACCGCAGCCAGGGCGTCGTCGACCGCCTCTCGCGGTACGTACGGGGCCGGGACAAGGGTGAGTCCGCAGCCGACGCCGTCCTGCGCGAACTGCGCATCCAGGTGGAGGGCGTGTCACCCACCGTCGGCCTGATGGACGGCTATGAGCGCTTCATGCGGGTCATCGAGGGCGCCGACAGCCTCAAGGCCCGCCTCTGGCACATCCAGCAGGAAGCCCTCCAGCGTCTGGAGGGAACACTGCAGGAGGAGTGCGGGGCGGGGGACCGGACCGCGAGCCTGGTGGCCGGCCAGCTCTCCTGGGTGCACGCGACGCTCATGGCGTACATCGGGGGCGAGATGGTGGCGGGCCGCAAACCGGCCGAAGTGTCCCGCGACGCCCTCGTCCTGCTCGACGACATCGAGGGCCTGCTGGGCGAAACGGTGCTCAACTACGCCCGGCGCGCCGCCGAATGACGCATCCCGGTGTGATGTCCGTCATTTGAGACGTGACGCGCATCTCTTCACCGCCCCAGCGCCCCTCACGGGTACTAACCTCCGCCGGAGAGCACGGAACAAGAACCGCTGAGAAGCATAGGGGTGCCAACGTGGCCAGGAAGCTCGCCGTCATCGGCGCCGGACTCATGGGGTCCGGTATCGCGCAGGTCTCCGCCCAGGCGGGCTGGGACGTCGTGCTGCGGGATGTCACCGACGCGGCCCTGACCCGTGGCCGTGACGGCATCAAGGCCTCCTACGACAGGTTCGTCTCCAAGGGCAAGCTCGCGGAGGCCGACGCCGAGGCCGCGCTCGCCCGCATCACCACGACCACCGATCTCGACGCCGTCGCCGACGCGGACATCGTCGTCGAGGCCGTCTTCGAGAAGCTGGAGGTGAAGCACGAGATCTTCCGGACCCTCGACAAGATCGTCCGGGACGACGCCGTGCTCGCCTCCAACACCTCCGCCATCCCGATCACCAAGATCGCGGCCGTGACGGAGCGCCCGGAGCGCGTCGTCGGCGTGCACTTCTTCTCGCCGGTTCCGATGATGCAGCTCTGTGAACTCGTCCGCGGCTACAAGACCAGCGACGAAACCCTCGCCGCCGCACGCGAGTTCGCGGAGTCGGTCGGCAAGACCTGCATCGTGGTCAACCGCGACGTGGCCGGCTTCGTCACCACCCGGCTGATCTCGGCCCTCGTCGTCGAGGCCGCCAAGCTGTACGAATCGGGCGTCGCCTCGGCCGAGGACATCGACATCGCCTGCAAGCTCGGATTCGGCCACGCGATGGGACCGCTCGCCACCGCGGACCTGACCGGCGTCGACATCCTGCTGCACGCCACCGGCAACATCTACACCGAGTCCCAGGACGAGAAGTTCGCCGCCCCGGAGCTGATGCGCCGAATGGTCGACGCAGGTGACATCGGCCGCAAGAGCGGGCAGGGCTTCTACACCTACTGATCGTCTTCGGTCCCGGGCCGCCTGATCCGCCGTCGATCAGGCCCGGGGCTTCCGGGGGCCGTCTTCCGGAACCAGCGGATCCGCAGCGGATGCGTACGGGGCCCGCGGCGGGCTTCGGTCACTCCACGGAGTGAATTCGGTATCGGTTCGCTTACAGACGGCAACTTCCCTGCCGCTGCCGCAGTCAGTTGGGGCAGAGACAGTTTCAGACAGACCGACCACGCCACGGAGCATTCCAGGGGAGCGCATATGCACATCAGGGGCGACCACGCCGAGCTGGTCGTCGGGGGCCGCCTCGATGTCCGAAGCGCGGCGGACGCCCGTACGGTCCTGCACTCGGCCCTCGACGACGGAGTCGGCGACCTGGTGCTCGACCTGACCGAGCTGGATTCGTGGGACGCCA
This sequence comes from Streptomyces poriferorum, assembly GCF_019399235.1. GTDB lineage: Bacteria > Actinomycetota > Actinomycetes > Streptomycetales > Streptomycetaceae > Streptomyces > Streptomyces poriferorum. Next base: position 2,598 of record NZ_JAELVH010000459.1, read on the forward strand.
CCGGGCTGGGCGTCATCATGGGAGCGCACCGCAGAGCCGGGCGTGCCGGGCGGCGGCTGGTGCTCCGCGGCGTACCGCCGCAGATGCAACGCCTGCTGGTGGCCACCAGACTGCACCGCATTCTGGCCATCGAGGGTGGAATCGCCGCAGAGTCCCTGCCGCGCGTCTGAGGGCGCCGGGCGGCGGACACCCGTCCCCGGAGCCCCGGCCGAAGCCACACAATCCTCACGAGACCGTGATCTGTGGGGCGGCGCGGCACCCCGGATGTTCGTAGATACTGTGCGAAGGTTTAGGGTTCGGCCGTCTGCCGATTGACGGACCCACCTGGCGGACACCGGACCGGAAACGACAGCTGGGCGTGCGAGGCCGGGAGGGACAACCGTGCTCGACGCGTCTTGGGGGCTTTGGCGATGGACCCGATACACCGGGGGCCGGAAGAGTTCGGCCACGACGGCAACGGCTTCTCCGAGGAAGCCGGCCGGCGCCGCCCTTCCCGGGATCCGCTGACGCCGGATTTCGGTCAGCAAACACCGCAACAGGCGCGGATCGTCCCGCTCATATCCGGTGACTTCCTGCTCACCGTCAACCCCGTCGACGGCAGCGAGGTCGAGCCGTGCCCGCCCGGGG
>NZ_JAELVH010000045.1 GCF_019399235.1 Streptomyces poriferorum
ACCACTCCCACACGTTGCCCAACGTGTCGTACAGGCCCCATGCGTTCGGCTGCCGGCCGCCCACCTCGTGCGGCCGGTCCCGCGCATTGCCGCGATGCCAGGCGATGTCGTCGAGCCGTCCGTACCGAGCCTCCGTCGTACCGGCCCGGCACGCGTGCTCCCACTCGGCCTCGGCCGGCAGCCGGTAGCCGTCGGTGGACCGGTCCCACTCGACGCCCGCGGCATCGTCGTGGAGGCGGTAGGCGGGCGCCAGCCCCTCGCGCAGGGACAGGGCGTTGCAGAAGCGGACGGCGTCCAGCCAGGAAACGCCCTCGACGGGCAGCAGTTCGCCCTGAGCCGTACTCGGCCGCTCTCCGGTGACCTGCGCGTACTGGGCCTGGGTGACCGGGAACGCCGCGAGCCGGTACGGCGCGAGATCGACCGCCCAGCTGCGCTGCGTACGACGGTCCGACAGGGTCACCCGTCCCGGTGGCACGTCGACCATGGCGAACTCGGTGCTGGTGTCCATAGGGCGGTGATCCTATCAACCGCACGCCCTGCGGATTCCATGTGAACCGAGTCAACCACCTTTGCTTCTCAGGTGCTTGACGGATCGGGGCTCAGCCTGCGGAGGCTTCACGGCCGATCTGCTCGAACCTGGCGCCCATGGCCGCGGCCAGCGCCTGCGCGGCCGAAAGGGGCCGGACCATGACCATCAGGTCGTCGATCTCGCCCGCCTCGTTCATGTGCAGGAAGTCGCAGCCGTTGATCTTCCGGTCGCCCACCTTCGCCTCGAACACGAGCGCGTGGTCGCGCCCGTCCTCGCTCGCCATCTCCCGGACGTAGTGGAAGTCGGTGAAGACCTGGTCGACCGCGCGCAGGATCGCGGCGGTGAGCGCCTTGCCGGCGTAGGGCTTGAACGCCACCGGGCTGGTGAAGACGACGTCCTCGGCCAGCAGTGCCTCGACCGCACCGAGATCGTGCGCTTCGACGGCCTTACGGAAAGGATGCATCCCGGCTCCATAGTCAATTAATTGAATAGGTGTGGATGAGAATAATCGCATCGATGTCCTTGTGTCCAGAGGTCTCCGGCTCCGGCGAACGGCATGGCCGAGCCACCGGTGAGGGCCGGCCCCCGATGCCGGACCGCTCCGTTGCCGGACCCCTGACCGACCCCGGTCCGAGTCACCCGTGCGGGGGCACATCCCCCCGGACGGGTGAGCCGGACGGGCGCCCGGCCACCGCTCCGGGCTGCAATGGACGGGTGACCGCGCCTCCGGACGACTGCCTCGCGCGCAACGAGTGGATCTGCGGCGCCTATCTGAGCAGCCGTCGGGACATCCTCTGGGGCGCCGTGCTGCAACATCTCCAGCTGACCGCGGTCTCCGTGCTCATCGGACTCGTCATCGCGGTGCCGCTCGCCCTCGCCGCCCGCCGCTGGCGCTGGGCGGCGGGCCCGGTGCTCGGGGTGACGACGATCCTCTACACCGTCCCGTCGCTCGCCATGTTCTCGCTGCTGCTCCCCGTGTATGGACTCTCCGCCTCGCTCGTCGTGGCGGGCCTGGTCCTGTACTCGCTGACCCTGCTGGTACGCAACATCCTGGCCGGGCTGCGCGCCGTACCCGAGGAGACCCGGCAAGCGGCACGAGGCATGGGGTACGGCCCCGTACGGCTGCTCGTCGCCGTGGAGCTCCCGCTCGCCCTGCCCGCCGCGATGGCGGGCCTGCGCATCGCCACCGTCTCAGCCGTCAGCCTGGTCACCATCGGCGCGATCGTCGGCTACGGCGGACTCGGCAACCTCATCTACTCGGGGATGAACACCTACTTCAAGGCCCAGGTGCTCACCGCCTCCGTCCTGTGCGTCGTCATCGCCGTCGCCGCCGACCTGCTGCTCCTGCTCGCGCAGCGCCTGCTCACCCCCTGGACGCGGAGGCAGTCGTGAACATCCTCTCCGAGGCCTGGAGCTGGCTCACCACCTCGGCGCACTGGTACGGCCAGGACGGCATCTGGACCCGGCTGGCCCAGCACCTCGTCCTCACCGTCGTCTGTCTGCTGATCAGCTGCCTCATCGCACTGCCCGTCGCCCTGGTCCTCGGCCACCTCGGCAAGGGGGGCGCCCTGGCCGTCAACATCTCCAACATCGGCCGTGCCGTCCCCACCTTCGCCGTCCTCGTGCTGCTCCTGCTCACCCCGATCGGGCGGTTCGGCGAGGGGCCGACCGTGGTCGCGCTCGTCCTGTTCGCCGTACCGCCGCTGCTCACCAACGCCTACGTCGGCATGCGGGAGGTCGACCAGGACGTCGTACGGGCCGCCCGGGGCATGGGCATGACGGGCCGGCAGATGCTCTTCCAGGTCGAGGTGCCGCTCGCGCTGCCGCTCATCATGACCGGCGTACGGATCGCGGCGGTCCAGCTCGTCGCCACCGCCACCATCGCCGCGCTGGCCGGCGGCGGGGGACTGGGCCGCATCATCACCGCGGGCTTCAACCTCGCCTCCACCGCACAGGTGGTCGCCGGAGCCGTACTGGTCGCCGCGTTCGCCCTGATCGTGGAAGGTCTCTTCGAGCTGGCGCAGCGGCTCGCCCCCGGCCGGGTCCGTGGCGGGAACACCGGATGAGGGCCCGGCACACGGCCGCCGTGACCCTGCTCCTCATGCTGGCACCGGTCTCCGCCTGCACCACCGGGCCCACGCTGGAGAACCAGGAGGAGGTCACCGCCCCGCCCGGCGACAGCAAACACCTCACCATCGGCTCGGCGGGATTCACCGAGAGCGATCTGCTCGCCCAGATGTACGCGCTGCTGCTCGACCGGGCCGGATACTCCACGGAGATCATCTCCGTGACCAACCGGGAGATCTACGAACCGGCCCTGGAGAACGGTCAGATCGACGTGGTCCCCGAGTACGCCGCCACCTTCGCCGACTGGCTGAACGCCAAGAAGAACGGCGCCGACGCCACCCCGGTCGGCTCGCCCGACCTCGCCACCACGATGAAGGCGCTGCGCGCCCTGGCCGCACCCCGCGGCCTCACCGTTCTGGACCCCGGCCGTGCCGTCGACCAGAACGCCTTCGCCGTCACCTCCGCCTACGCGGCGGAGCACCACCTGAAGTCGCTCAGCGACCTCGGGAGGTCAGGACTCCCGGTCCGCCTGGCCGCGGGCGACGAATGTGTCCAGCGCCCCTACTGCGCCCCCGGCCTGAAGAAGACGTACGGCATCGACATCACCGGGGTCGACCCCAAGGGCGTCGGCACGACCCAGGCCAAGCAGGCCGTCCAGAGCGGCCGGGACCAGATGGTGCTGACCACCACCACGGACGCCACCCTGGACGACTTCGGCCTCGTCCTGCTCGCCGACGACAAGCACCTGCAGAACGCCGACTACCTGGTACCCGTCGTCAACCGGTCCCGGGCGGGCAGCGAAGGCGTCCGTACGGCACTGGGCAAGCTCAACACCGTACTGACGACCAAGGACCTGGCGCGGCTGAACGAACAGGTGGACAGCTGGCGCCGGCTTCCCGAGGACGTCGCCCGCACCTACCTCCGGTCGCACGGCCTCATCCCCGGCGACTGACCGGGCCGCCGACGGCGCGCGGGTTCACCAGGCCAGACCCGCGAGCCTGGCCTCGATCCGATCGCGGTCCCACACCCCGTCCGCGACGACCACCCGGTAGCGCCGGGTCAGGGTGGCGCCGGGCGCCAGGACGAGTTCGTCGTGGAAGGCGAAGGACGGGGCGACCGCGGCGAAGGGGTCGTTGCGGACGAACCAGTGCGCCGGGTGCTCACCGCCCGCACCCGTGTGGTCGTTCTCCGGCGCGTGGGCGAAGACGAGCGTCGCGTGGCCGTCCGCCCCGTCGTGCTCGCCGCTGTACGCCAGCCAGGGTGCCTGCCGTCCCATCACCTCGGGGCCCTCGCCGTCCGGGGTGAGGATCCGGCCGTCACGGAACGCGCGCGGGCCCCGCCAGAACAGCCCCGTGTAGCCCGCGCCCCGACGTCCGTGTGTGGCCGGACTGCCGAACCGCAGAGGTTCGTCCCGCCGGTTGGTGACGGCCGACGACCACGTCAGCACCCAACTGCCCGACGCCGGATCGATGTCGTGCACCTCGACCCGGCGCACCTCGTCGGCCCACAGCTCCCCGCTGTGCGGATGCCAGCCGAGCCGCTCGGCGACCGTGGCCCCGTCCTCCCGCGCGGACACCTCGTCGAACCCGCGGTGCGCCATGGAACCCACCCGTTCGGGCAGCGGCTGGTAGCCCTCGCCCCGCACATAGGTGTTGCCGCCCCACAGGTTCTGCCCCGACAGATGCGAGGCGGTCAGCTGCAGCCCTTTGTGCCAGCGGTGGTCGTTGGGCCGGTAATCGGTCACCACCCGGCCCAGAAGGGTGCGCAGCGGGTGGATGTACGGCTTCGGCGCCTCCCAGGCAGCCTCGGGCCGGTACACGTACCGCAGGAGCTCCACCCCGCTGTCCGCCGTCGCGACGGCGATGTGGTCGCCGTGCCGGTGCACCAGCGTGGTCCGGCCGGTCACGCGGACGGCTCCGCCGGCTCGGGCGCCCAGCCGGGTGCGTTGCCGTGCAGGGCGCTGTAGTACGGGTCACCGGGGCCGATCTCGCCGGCCCGGACGGTGCCTCCGGTGAAGGCCGCCTTGTAGAGGGCGGCGACCAGTTCCAGGCTGGTGCGGCCGTCGGCGCCGCTGCTGCGCGGCCGGCGGCCGGCCCGCAGATCGTGGAGCAGGCCGCGCAGCTGGGCCTCGTGGGAGCTGGGTACGTCGGCCCCGAAGTCCCGCCAGACGGCGACCTGTCCGGCGGTGACTCCGGGGGCCGGAGTGATCCGCCAGTCGGCGTTGCGGTGGCCGTACAGATGGGTGAGCTCGACCGTGGCCCGCTCGCAGTCGATCCGGATCCGGCTCACCTCGTCCGGGCTGAGGACACTGTTGACGATCGTGGCCATGGTGCCGTTCTCGAAGCGGACCAGCGCCGTGGAGACGTCCTCCGTCTCGACGTCGTGCACCAGCCGTCCCGCCATCGCCCGGATCTCCGACCAGGGACCCAGCAGATCCAGCAGCAGATCCATCTGGTGGATGCCGTGGCCCATCGCGGGGCCCCCGCCCTCCGTGCTCCAACGGCCACGCCAGGGAGCGGAGTAGTACGCCTCGTCCCGGTACCAGGTGGTCTGGCAGTGAGCGACCAGGGGCCGCCCCATCGCCTGCTCGGCCAGCAGCGTCCGGACGTGGTCCGAGCCGGATCCGAACCGGTGCTGGAACACGATCGCGGCGAACGGGCCGCCCTTGTCGGGGGCCTCCGCCGCCTCGATGGCGTCGAAGTCCTCCAGCGAGGGACAGGGTGGCTTCTCGCACCACACCCAGGCCCCGGCCCGCAGCGCGGCGATGGTCTGGTCGCGGTGGAATCGGGGCGGGGTGCCGAGCGTGACGAGATCGGGCCGCTCCTCGGCGAGCATCCGGTCGAGGTCCGTGTACGGCCGGCCGGTGCCCGCCTCGGCGCAGAACGCCTCGGCGGACGCGGCGTCGACGTCGACCGCCGCGACGATCTCCAGGGGCTGTTCGGCGGCCAGCGCACGCAGGGCAGGCAGATGGCTCACGCGCGCGATCGCGCCGGTACCGACGATCGCGACCCGGATCGGCCGGCTGGGGGAAGCCTGGCTGGGCGTGACAAACACCTCCACGGTAAGGGGCGCCCACCCGGTAGTAAGCGCTTTCTCCCTGCGGAAACCTAGGCTTTCCGCGGGGTTCAGGTCAAGAGACCTGCCTTCGCGCCGCTGCGGCGGCTGCCGTCCTGCCGCTGCTGCTGTCCTGCCGGCCGAACAACGGCCCGTTGCCCGGATCGCCGGAACGAGAGCGGCGGACCGCCCGGCGCGGCCCGATGAGTTCGCACCGTCGCGGGAGTCATTCTGTTGACCCTCGACGCGAGAAGGCGGAGCGATGAGCACCCTGCGCGAAGTACTGGAGACGCACGTACGCGACGGATCGGTGCCGGGCGCGGTGGGGCTGGTGGCCCGGGGTGACCGGGTGGACCTGCAGGCGGTCGGCGGCGCGGACACCGGTAGCGGCATCCCGATGGCGCCGGACTCGATCTTCCGGATCGCCTCCCTCACCAAACCGATCACCGCGGCGGCGGCCATGATGCTGATCGAGGACGGCCGGATCGGGCTGGAGGACCCGGTCGCGCGCTGGCTGCCCGAACTGGCATCACCCATGGTCGTGCGTACCCCCGGGAGTCCGGTCGACGACGTGGTCCCGGCCGCACGGCCCATCACGGTGTTCGATCTGCTGACCTTCCGCGCCGGATACGGATTCCCGTCCGACTTCTCGCTTCCCGCCGTCGCGCCCCTGTTCAGCGAGCTGAAGCAGGGTCCACCGCAGCCACAGGCCGTCGCCGCCCCGGACGCCTGGATGGCCACGCTGTCGCGCATCCCGCTGCTGTACCAGCCGGGGGAGGCATGGCTGTACAACGCCTGCTCCGACATCCTGGGCGTCCTGGTCGCCCGGGCCTCCGGGCAGCCGCTGCCGGAGTTCCTGGCCGAGCGCCTGTGCGAACCGCTCGGCATGACCGACACCGGCTTCCACGTACCCGCGCAGAAGCTCCACCGGTTCACCAGCTATTACCGCGCCGGCGAGGCGGGTGACCTCGAACTTGTCGATGCTCCCGACGGACAGTGGAGCAGCACGCCGGAATTCCCGTCCGCGGCCGGCGGCCTGGTCTCGACCGCCGCCGACTGGTGCGCCTTCGGCCGGATGCTGCTCGCCGGCGGGACCGTGGGCGACCGCGCCCTGCTGACGCCCGAATCCGTGCGGCAGATGACGACCGACCATCTGACACCCGCACAGCGCAAGGCGAGCGGACCGTTCACCGAAGGGCAGGGCTGGGGGTTCGGCGGCTCGGTGGACGTCGAGAGGACCGACCCCTGGAACGTACCGGGCCGCTACGGCTGGGTCGGTGGCACCGGCACCGCGGCCCACATCGTCCCGGCCACCGGCACGGTCGCGATCATGCTCACCCAGGTGGAGATGGCAGGCCCCAAACCGCCACGCACGATGCAGGACTTCTGGCGCCACGTGGCCGGCGAGTGAAACCTCCGCGCCCGGACGCGCCCGTCAGCCGTCCGTGACCGGGCGACCCCCCCCCTGCGCCCGTTGCTGCACGTCAGGCGTCCGCCACCGAGTCGAACCGCACCTCGTCGCGTGCCACGCCCTGCGCGTCCGCGTCCACCGAACGGCGCAGGGCCTCATGGAGCTTCGCCGGAGTCAGCACACCCAGGAAGCGCGCCCCGTCCAGGACCGCCACCCACCCCGCGTCGTGCTGGAGCATCTCGCTGAACGCCTGCTTGAGCGGGGCTCCCACCGGCACCCAGGCATCCATCCGGCGGGCCAGTTCAGCCACCGTCCCGTGCTCGCCGGCGATCCGCAGCGAGTCCGCCGACACCCAGCCGTGCAGCTCACCGTCGCCGTTCAGTACCACCGCCCATCGTGCGGCGGCGGCGCCGAGCCGGGCCGCCGCCACCGAGGCCCGCTCGTCCAGCCGGGCGACCGGCGGCTCCTCCAGGTCCTCCGGTTCGATCGTGGTGACGGACAGCCGCTTCAACCCGCGGTCCGCGCCGACGAACCGCGCCACGTACGGGGTAGCCGGTGAGCCGAGCACCGCACCCGGGCTGTCGAACTGCTCGATGCGCCCTTCCCCGTAGACCGCGATCCGGTCGCCCATCCGAACCGCCTCCTCGATGTCATGAGTGACCATCAGGACCGTCTTGCGGACCGTGGCCTGCAGGCTCAGGAACTCGTTCTGCAGCCGTTCCCGCACCACCGGGTCCACCGCGCCGAACGGTTCGTCCATCAGCAGTACCGGCGGATCCGCCGCCAGGGCGCGCGCCACCCCGACCCGCTGGCGCTGGCCGCCGGAGAGCTGGGCGGGATACCGCGAGCCGTACGTACCCGGGTCCAGGCCCACCAGATCGAGGAGCTCGGCAGCCCGTGCCCGCGCCCGGGACCGCTTCCAGCCGACCAGGGCCGGGACCGTCGCGGTGTTGTCGAGGACGGTCCGGTGCGGGAAGAGCCCCACCTGCTGGATGACGTAGCCGATCCGGCGGCGCAGTTTCACCGGGTCGACCTTCGCGATGTCCTCGCCGTCGACCAGGATCCGGCCCGAGGTCGGTTCGATCAGCCGGTTCACCATCATCATCGTGGTGGTCTTTCCGCAGCCCGAGGGCCCGACCAGGGTGACCAGTTCCCCCTCGGCGACCTCGAAGGACAGTTCGTCGACCGCGGTCGTCCCGTCCGGATAGACCTTGCCGACCTGCTCGAACCGGATCATGACTGAACGGTAGGAGCCGCACTGGGCCGCTGCACACGGGCCGGGGCCGTCCGGGGAACGGCTATGTGCTGAACTGTCCGTGAACCATCGATACAGGAGCCCCCTTGAACAGCTATCGCCTGCCCGGCCTCGTCCTCACCGACCGTCACTTCACGGTTCCGCTCGATCACACCGACCCGGGCGGTGAGCAGATCGAGGTCTTCGGCCGCGAGGTGGTGGCGGGCTCCAGGGCCGGTGAGGAACTGCCGTGGCTGGTGTATCTGGAGGGCGGCCCCGGCTTCGGCGCGCGGCGTTTCACCGGCGCGGAGGCGTGGCTGGGCCGGGCGGTCGAGGAGTTCCGGGTACTGCTCCTGGACCAGCGCGGCACCGGACTGTCCACCCCCGCCAACCGGCAGACCCTGCCGCTGCGCGGCGGTCCGCGTGAGCAGGCCGACTACCTCGCCCACTTCCGGTCCGACAGCATCGTGCGCGACTGCGAGCTGATCCGCCCGCAGCTGACGGGCGGCGCACCCTGGACCGTCCTCGGCCAGTCCTTCGGCGGCTTCTGCGCGGTCCGTTATCTGTCGTCCGCCCCGGAGGGCCTCAGCGCCGTCCTGATCACCGGCGGTCTGCCCTCCCTCGACGCCCACGCGGACGACGTCTACCGGGCCGCGTACCCGAGGATCGAGCGCAAGGTCGCCGCGCACTACCGCCGCTACCCGCAGGACGTCGAGCGCGCCCGCGAGATCACCGCTCACCTCGCGGAGCACCGGCCGGAGAGCGCCGGGCACCGGCTGACGCCCGAGGGATTCCAGTCCCTGGGCATCATGCTCGGCGGGAGCAACGGCAGCCACCAGCTGCACTACCTGATGGAGAACGCCTTCGTCACCACCGCGCACGGCACCGAACTCTCCGACACGTTCCAGGAGGCCATGCGCACCGCGAACTCGTTCGCGGGTCACCCTCTGTACGCGGTCCTGCACGAGGCCATCTACGGCCAGGACGAGCGCCCCACCGGCTGGGCGGCCGAGCGGGTCCGGGCGGAGTTCCCGCAGTTCGACGCGGAGGCCGCCCTCAAGGGCGACGGCCCGGTCCTGTTCACGGGCGAGAGCATCCACCCCTGGCACTTCGACGTCGACCCGGCGCTGCGCCCGCTGCGCGAGACCGCGGAGCTTCTCGCCACCCGCGGCGACTGGGAGCCGCTGTACGACACCGAGCGCCTGGCCGCCAACGAGGTGCCGGTGGCCGCCGCCGTCTACCACGACGACATGTACGTGGACACCGCGCACGCGCTGAGCACCGCCGCCGCGATCCGCGGGCTGCGCACCTGGGTGACCGACGAGTTCGAGCACGACGGACTGCGCGCGGGCGGACCGCGCGTGCTCGACCGCCTCCTGGCCCTGGTCCGCGACGAGGTCTGAGTCCTCCGTCACGGGTATGGGCCGGTCGCAGCGGACGTGCGACCGGCCCGTACCCGTCGGTGACTCAGCCCTGGAGCGCGTCCAGCGTCGCGTTCAGGTTCGAGGCCGAGCGCGGCGCGCGGTTGTGCGGGAGCTTCGACAGCACGGCCGCCATGCCGCAGGTGTTCGTCACGGCTGAGAAGACGAGGCCGGCTCCGACACCGGCGGACAGCCAGCGCGCGGCCGGACGGCGTACGCCCGCGAGCAGACCGGCCACCACGAGCGAGCCGGCGGCGAGCCGCACCTGGCGTTCCATCGGCCAGGTGGTCCGGCCGCCCTCCGGGCGGTCGAGGCCGTGGCCCTCGCCCTCCCAGGCGGAGGTGCCGCCGGACAGGGTCGCCGCGTCGATGTCGGCCGCCGAGAGGATGTCGCAGGCCCGCGTGGAGCGGACGCCGGAGGCGCACACCACGAGCAGGGCGCCGCGGGCAGAGGCCGACTTGAGGGCGGGCACCGCCTCGGAGAGACGGTCGAGCGGGATGTTGAGGGCGCCGGGGACGTGCCCCGAGGCGTACTCGCCGGGAGCGCGCACGTCGATCACGGTGAACTCCGCGAGACGGGCGGCGGCCTGGGTGGGGGAGAGGGATACGGGGCTGGTCACGAGCAGTGTTTCCTTTCGTTCACCGGGTGTGAGGCAGAGACTCCGTCTCTCCTGCCCCGGACGGGCTAGAATACCCCTTGGGGTATTAAAAGGAGGATGTGTGGAACTCGACATGGCGGCCGATGAACTCAAGTCGGTACTCAATCGCCTGCGCCGCGCACAGGGTCAGCTCACCGGAATCATCAGGATGATCGAGGAAGGGCGCGACTGCGAGGACGTCATCACCCAGATGGCCGCCGTTTCACGTGCCCTGGACCGCGCGGGCTTCGCGATCATCGCGACGGGACTCCAGCACTGCATGGCCGACGGCGGCAGCGAACCCGCGGACCGGGACCAGATGCGCGCCCGGCTGGAGAAGCTTTTCCTGTCGCTGGCCTGAGGCGGAGCGGGGCGCCCGGCACCGTTGCGTGCGGCGGACGCCGGCACCGCTTTGTACGACGGATCGGCGCCGTTGCGTGCGGCGGACCCCGGCCACGCTTCGTACGACGGACCGGCACCGTTGCGTGCGGCGGACCCCGGCAACGCTTCGTACGACGGACCGGCACCGTTTCAAGCGATCCGACCGCCACCGTTTCGGGCGACGGAGCCGACGAGCATGAACGCGGCGACCGCCGGCAGTGCCGCGCCGAAGATCCGTTGCGGGGACTCCGCGGGGGACCTTGCCGGCCAGCCGCTTCCCGTCCCGGGCCCCGAGTACCGCCGTCGCCGTGAACGGGCGATGCGCCCCCAGCCCCAGCCCCAGCCCCAGCCCCAGCCCAGCCCAGTGCACTCGGCGTGGCGAGCCGCGTGGCGCGGTGCGGGACAGAGGGCCCCGTGCGGCCGGGCCGGTTAGCCTGCCGACATGACGGAGCAGCTCGAGCCCATGCCCACGGACTGGCGGCGCGCCCTTGCCGTCGTCGCGCACCCGGACGACCTGGAGTACGGCTGCGCGGCCGCCGTCGCGGGCTGGACCGATGGCGGACGTGACATCACCTACCTCCTGGCCACCCGTGGCGAGGCCGGAATCGACACGCTCGAACCGGAGAAGTGCGCGCCGCTGCGCGAGCAGGAACAGCGCGCGAGTGCGGCGGCCGTCGGGGTCTCCCGCGTGGAGTTCCTCGATCACCGTGACGGAGTGATCGAGTACGGCATCGCTCTGCGCCGGGACATCGCGGCAGCCGTCCGCCGCCACCGGCCGGAGCTGGTGATCACGCTGAACCACCGCGACACCTGGGGCGGTGTCGCCTGGAACACGCCCGACCACCGCGCGGTCGGCCGGGCCGTACTCGACGCGGCGGCCGACGCCGGCAATCGCTGGATCTTCCCGGAGCTCGCCGAGCAGGGCCTCGCGCCGTGGGACGGCGTGCGCTGGGTGGCCGTCGCCGGATCGTCCACGCCCACCCACGCCGTCGACGCGACCGCGGGCCTCGAACGGTCCGTGCGGTCGCTCCTGGCGCACCGTACGTACATCGAAGCCCTGACTGACGAGGACCCCGAGGCGTACTGCCGCACCTTCCTCACCGGTAACGCGCAGGCGTCCGCCGAGCGCTTCGGGGGCCGGCCGGCGGTCACGTTCGAGCTCTTCGCGCGCTGAGCGCGGCCGCACCCTGGCCGCCGGCGGCGGGTCGCCGTACGCTGGTCCGCGCAGAGGTATCTGACGATGCGTCAGTCCAACGGGGAGCGGCCGTGCTCGACATCCTGGACCACGACATCCCGCACGGCCAGGAGCGGATGACACTTCGGATCGAGAACGGCGTCGGTCTGCTGACGCTGTGCCGGCCGGAGCAGCTCAACGGCTGGAGCTGGGAGTCCAGCAGGCAGCTCGGCATCATGGCCGACCGGCTCCGCTTCGACGACTCGGTCCGTGCGGTCCTGCTGCGGGGCGAGGGCCGGGCCTTCTGCGCCGGGATCGATGTCACCGCGCCCGGCGGCGACATCACCGGCCGTACCTCCGCCGAGCGCACTCAGCGCTACTACGAGGGCATCCGCTGGGTGCACGAGCGCTTTGCCGCCTTCGCCGGGCTTCCGCAGCCGGTGATCGCCGCCGTGCAGGGCTACTGTCTCGGATTCGGCTTCGAGCTCGCGCTCATGGCGGACATCCGGATCGCCGCAGACAACGCCGTGTTCGCGCTTCCGGAGGCCGGGATCGGGGTCGCGGTGGACGCCGGTGGCGACATGCGCATCGCCCGCGAGGCGGGTGCGGGCTGGGCGAAGTACCTCGCGCTCACCGGCCGCCGGATCGACGCGGCGGCCGCGGAGCGGATCGGGCTGCTCCAGGCCGTTACGCCTCTCGCCGAACTGGAGCGCACAGCCCGGTCGGTCGCCGAGGAGGTCGCGGCGAACGCGCCCCTGGCCGTTCGGCACATCAAGCGCTCCGTCGACGCGTACGCCGACGCAGGCCTCGGCGAGGCGCTGGACCGTACGGCCCTGGCGGCGGCGCTCACCCTCACCTCGCAGGACGCGGCCGAGGGCTATGCCGCGAAGGCGGCCCGCCGCCCGCCGCACTTCGAGGGAACCTGATCCGCCGCGCCGTGGATCCTCCCGCGGCTCCGCTCATTCGGCGCCGGGCAGCGTGAAGGGGCCGCGACCCAGCTGTTCGCGTACCGGCACCACGGGCGGCGCGACGAGCGAACGCCGCTGCCAGTTCGCCCCGTCGACCACCAGCGAATGGCCGGAGACGAACGCGGCGTACGGCGAGGCCAGGAACGTGGCCGCCCAGCCCAGTTCGCGGGGCAGGCCCACCCGCAGCGCGGGCTGCCGTGCGTCGAGGTCCCCGCTCCCGCCGCCCTCCGCGTCGCCGTCCCGGTCCAGGTGGGAGCGGATGTCGCCGGTCATGTCCTCGTGCGGCATCAGGCCCGGCACCAGTCCGTTGACGCGGATCCCGTACGGCCCCCACTCCACGGCAAGGGTCTCGACCAGATTCTTCACCCCGGCCTTCGCCGCCGCGGAATGTGCGTAACCGGGGCCTCCTGTCCAGGCGTACGAGGCGCCGACGCACACGATCGAGCCGCCGGTCGCGTCGGCGAGGTGGCGGCGCCCGAACTCGCGGGTCATGAACCAGGTCCCGGTCAGCGTGATGTCGAGCACCGCCCGCCAGGCATTCGGCGACAGATCCTCGGCCGGTGAGGGGAAGTTGGCCGCAGCGTTGTTGACGAGGACGTCGGGCGGACCCAGTTCGGCCTCGGCGGTGTCGAACACCTCCGTGATCCTCTCCGGGTCGCGGATGTCACACGGGACGACCAGGACCCGGCCCCCGGTCAGGGGTGCCAGCTCCTCCCGCGCGGCTGCCAGCCGCCCGGCGTTCCGGCCGACGAGCACCAGATGCGCTCCGAGCCTTGCGAACTCGGCCGCGACGGCTTTGCCGAGGCCGGAGCCGCCACCGGTCACGAGCACCACGCTCCCGTCGTACGTGCCGGCCGGCAGGGCGCTCGCGCCGAGCGGGGGAGGAGCGGTGGTTCCGGGAGTGTGCATGCTCTCCGTCATGGACGCATGAGTACCGCTTCCGTCGGCACAAGACCAGGCCTGAGAGGCCCATGGCACCGGGCCTCTGCGCGACGAAAATCCAGGTATCCGGGACGAAAGTCCAGGTCCAAGCGCTGATGTTGTCCAGACCATTGACATGCAAGCGACAGGATGTTGAATTCGGTGATGTTGTGTTGCGCGACTCTGGTGACTTGAGTGACCGATGGAGGATCTGTGACGCCTCGCCCACCCCGTCTCACCGCAATGGCCGCGGCGGCGGCCCTGTTCGCCGGTGGTCTGCTGACCACCGGACCCGTTGCCCAGGCGGCCGGCAACAGACCGGACGGCGCTCCGGCCAAGGCCCAGGACGCCCCGGCCATCACTCCCACCCCGCAGTCCGTCAGGAACCGGTCCGACCGGATCACGATCAGTCCCACCGTCACCCTGGTCACCGGGGAGGCGGCCGACCGGTCGACGCTCGGTGTGGTGACGGCGGCCCTGCGCAAGGCCGGTGCGCAGCGGGTCGTGCGCGCCACGCGGCCGGCGCGTAACGGGCTCAACGTCCACATCGGTGACGCCGGCGCACTGGCCGCCCTCGAGCTCGAGGGGCCGTCCGAGCTGCCCGCCGACGGGTACGTCCTCGGCATCGGGGCGGGCCGCATCGTGCTGGCCGGCAAGGACACCACCGGGACCTACTACGCCGCGCAGACCCTGCGCCAGATCCTGCCGCAGCGAGCGCACCCGGGAGCCCGTGTCGCCGGAATCGCGGTACGCGACTGGCCCGGCACCGCGCTGCGCGGCGTCATCGAGGGCTTCTACGGCACCCCGTGGTCCCACGAGGCCCGCCTGGACCAGCTCGACTACTACGGCGAGCACAAGATGAACATCTACGTGTACTCGCCCAAGGACGACGCGTACCTGCGGGAGAAGTGGCGCGATGCCTACCCCGCCGACCAGCTGGCGCAGATCAGGGACCTCACCGACCGGGCGGTCCAGCGGCACGTCGAGTTCACCTACGCGCTCTCGCCGGGCCTGTCGGTCTGCTACAGCTCCGACGCGGACGCGAAGGCACTCGTCGACAAGTTCCAGACGATCTGGGACATCGGAGTGCGCACTTTCGCGGTGCCGCTCGACGACATCAGCTACACCGACTGGAACTGCGACGCCGACAAGGCGAAATGGGGGACCGGAGGCGGTGCGGCGGGCGCCGCGCAGGCGTACCTCCTGAACAAGGTCAACCAGGAGTTCATCGCCACCCACCCCGGTGCCGAGCCGCTCCAGATGGTTCCCACCGAGTACTACAACGTCACTCCGTCCCCGTACAAGACGGCTCTGTCCGAACAGCTCGACCCGGACGTGCTCGTCGAGTGGACCGGTGTCGGGGTGGTGGCACCGACCATGACGGTGGCTCAGGCCGACGCGGCCCGCAAGGTGTTCGGCCACCCGATCCTGACCTGGGACAACTACCCGGTGAACGACTACGCGACGAACCGGCTGCTGCTCGGCCCCTTCAACGGCCGCGAGAAGGGGCTGCCGGGCCGGCTCGCCGGGATCACCGCCAACCCGATGATCCAGCCGTACGCCTCGAAGCTCTCGCTGTACACCGTCGCGGACTACGCCTGGAACGACGCGGCGTACGACCCTCGTACCTCGTGGGGCAGGGGGCTCAAGGAGTACGCGGGCGGCGACACCCGCACCGAACAGGCGCTGCGCGCCTTCGCCGACGTCAACTACAGCTCGGCGCTCAACACCGGCAAGGCGCCGGAGCTGTCCGCCGAGTTCGCCCGCTACTGGGACTTCGGTGACGCGAAGCGGCTCACCTCGGTGCTCGCCGGCCTCGGCGCCGCCCCGGCGCGGCTGCGCGCGGACCTTCCGGACCGCGGCTTCATCGAGGACTCGGGCCCCTGGCTGGACTCCACCGAGGCCTGGGCCACCGCGGCCCGCACCGCCCTCGGCATGGTCGAGGCAGCCCGCGCCGGAGACGGTGACCGGGCCTGGGCGCTCCGTCAGCAGTTGCCCGCGCAGGTCGAGCGCGCGAAGTCGTTCACGTACACCGGGCTCGGCGGAGGCAAGGTGCCGGTCCTCGTAGGTGACGGCAAGCTGGACGGGTTCATCGAAGCGGCCACCGCCGAGCACGACCGGATCCTCGGGGTGAGCGGCCGGCCCACGGCGTCGACGAGCCTCGGCACGTACCAGAGCAACACCCTCGCCCGGATGCTCGACGGCGACGACTCCACCTACTTCTGGAGCGACGGGGCGCCCGCGGCGGGCGACCAGCTCACCGTCGACCTCGGGGAGGCCCGGGACATCGGCGACGTCACCCTGGCCATGGGCAAGCCCGGCAGCACCGAGGACTACCTCCACGCGGGCGTGCTGGAGTACTCGGTGGACGGGCAGAACTGGACCACGCTCACCGGGTTCTCGGACAAGCCGGACGTCACCGCGACCGTGCCCGCCGGCACCGAGGCCCGCTATGTCCGGGCCCGCGCGACCGCCGGACAGAACAGCTGGGTCGTCGTCCGTGAGTTCCACGTGGCGACCACGGACGGGGAGATCACGGGCAACCCGCCGGCTGCCGACGGATCGGCGCTCCGCTCGGCGGCCGACGGCGACCCGGCCAGCCTGTACCGGGCGGCGCGCGCACCGGAGGCGGGCGAAACACTGGAGGTGGGTCTCGTCGCCGCACGTGCGGTCGGCTCGGTCACCGTCCTCCAGCCGGCCGGTTCGCGAGCCGCCGCCGACATTCAGCTGCGGAACGCGGACGGGAGCTGGCAGACCATCGGCACGCTCGACGGCCCGTACACGAGCGTCGACGCGGCGGGCCGGACCGCCGACGCGGTGCGCCTCGCCTGGCACACGGGCTCCGCGGCGCCCGTGATCGCGGAGGTCGTGGTCGGGAAGTAGCGGCAGCACGGTTGCCCGTGCGCCCGGCGCCGCCGCACCTCCAGGGGCGGGGCCGGGCGCACAGCCATGTCGGCGTCCGGCCGAATCGGTCACCGCAGGTTGTTCCCACAGAGGCAAGCGACCGCTTAGTATGCGCCGGAGCAGTGGTAATGCCGACAGTGTTGTGGAGGCCCCTCATGCAGGCATGGCGAGTGCACCGGAACGGCGAGCCGAGCGAGGTGATGCGGCTCGAAGAAACGGACCGGCCGACGCCCGGCGACGGGCAGGTGCTCATCGAGGTGCTCGCGGCGAACATCAACTTCCCCGACGCGCTGCTCTGCCGCGGCCAGTACCAGGTGCGGCCCCCGCTGCCGTTCACGCCCGGGGTGGAGATCTGCGGCCGGACCGAGGACGGGCGCCGGGTGCTCGCCACCCCCGCCCTGCCGGACGGCGGGTTCGCCCAGTACGTCGTCGCGGACGAGGCGACGCTGCGGCCGGCTCCGGAGGGGCTCGACGACGCCGAGGCGGCCGCCCTCCACATCGGCTACCAGACCGGCTGGTTCGGACTGCACCGCCGGGCCCGTCTCCAGGCGGGCGAGACCCTCCTCGTCCATGCCGCGGCAGGCGGCGTCGGCAGCGCGGCAGTCCAGCTCGGCAAGGCCGCCGGTGCCACCGTCATCGGTGTGGTCGGAGGCCCCGAAAAGGCCAAGATCGCCGCCGAACTCGGCTGTGACCTGGTCATCGACCGGCGCACCGAGGACATCGTCGCCGCGGTCAAGGAGTTCACCGGGGGCCGTGGTGCCGACGTGGTCTACGACCCGGTCGGCGGCGACGCGTACGCCAAGTCCGTGAAGTGCATCGCCTTCGAGGGCCGGGTCGTCGTCGTCGGCTTCGCCAGCGGCGTCATCCCCACCCCCGGGCTCAATCACGCCCTGGTGAAGAACTACTCCGTCGTCGGTCTCCACTGGGGCCTGTACAACACCAAGGACCCGCAGGCGGTCCGCGACTGCCACGCGGAGCTCACCCGGCTCGCCGAGCAGGGTGTCATCAAGCCGCTCATCAGCGAGCGGGTCCCGATGGACGGGGCAGCGGCCGCCGTCCAGCGCGTCGCCGACGGCACCAGCACCGGCCGCATCGTCGTCCTCCCGTCAGGAGCCGCCCGATGACCGCCCCCGATGCCGCGGAACTGCGGCGCCTCACCCGGGAACTGCTCGCCGCGCACCCCCCGGCCACCACGGACCCCACCGACTTTCTCAAGGCGCGCTTCGACGCCGGACTCGCCTGGGTGCACTATCCGGCCGGACTCGGCGGCCTCGACGCGCCGCGCTCCCTCCAGCCCGTAGTCGACGCCGAACTCGCGGCCGCCAACGCCCCGGACAACGACCCGCGCCGCATCGGCATCGGCCTCGGCATGGCCGCCCCGACCATCCTCGGCTTCGGCACGGACGAGCAGAAGCAGCGTTTCCTGCGCCCGCTGTGGGTCGGCGAGGAGGTGTGGTGCCAGCTCTTCAGCGAGCCGGGCGCCGGCTCCGACCTGGCCGCCCTCGGTACGCGCGCGGTGCGCGACGGGGAGGACTGGGTGGTCGACGGACAGAAGGTCTGGACGTCGAGCGCCCATGTGGCACGCTGGGCGATCCTCATCGCCCGTACCGACCCGGACGTGCCCAAGCACCGCGGCATCAGCTACTTCATCTGCGACATGACCGACCCCGGTGTCGAGGTGCGGCCACTGCGCCAGATCACCGGCGAGGCCGAGTTCAACGAGGTGTTCCTCACCGGCGTGCGCATCCCCGACAGCCGCCGCCTCGGAGCGGTCGGTGAGGGCTGGAAGGTCGCGCAGACGACCCTGATGAACGAGCGCGTCTCCATCGGCGGATCCCGCATCCCGCGCGAAGGCGGCATGATCGGCCCCATCGCGCGGACCTGGCGCGAACGTCCCGAACTGCGAACCCACGACCTGCACCAGCGCCTGCTGACCCTATGGGTCGAGGCCGAGGTCGCCCGTCTCGCCGGCGAACGCCTGCGCCAGCAGCTCGTCGCCGGACAGCCGGGGCCCGAGGGCTCGGGAATGAAGCTCGCCTTCGCCCGCCTCAACCAGGAGATCAGCGGCCTCGAAGTCGAACTGCTCGGCGACGACGGGCTGCTGTACAGCGACTGGACCATGCGGCGCCCCGACCACGTCGACTTCACCGGACGTGACGCCGGATACCGCTACCTCCGCTCCAAGGGCAACTCCATCGAGGGCGGTACGAGCGAGGTACTGCTCAACATCGTCGCCGAACGCGTACTCGGTCTGCCTGCCGAGCCGCGCAACGACAAGGACGTCGCCTGGAAGGACCTGTCCCGATGACCGCACAGACCGAACCGACCCAGGCGCCCGACCTCCTGTACTCGGAGGCCGAGGAGGACCTGCGGGCCGCGGTCCGTTCCCTGCTCGCGGACCGCGCCGACGCGCCGACGGTGATCGCCGGCACCGAGTCCGACACGCCGTACGACGCCCAGCTCTGGAAGGCCCTGGCGGCCGATATCGGAGCCGCCGGCCTGCTGGTGCCCGAGAAGCTCGGTGGACAGGGCGCGACCCATCGCGAGGCCGCCGTCGTCGTCGAGGAACTCGGCCGCAGCGTCGCCCCCGCGCCTTACCTGACCAGCTCCGTCGTCGCCACCGAGACGCTGCTGGCGCTCGGTGCGCAGGACGGGCCGGTGGGCGGGCTGCTTGCCGAACTGGCGGCGGGCCGCAAGGTCGCGGTGCTTGCCGTGCCCTTCTCCGCAGCGGCGTCCGACACGCCGGTGGTGACCGGAAGCCTCGAGGGAACACTCGGGCCGGTCGCCGACGCGGCCGCCGCCGACGTGCTCCTGGTCCCCACCACCGATGGCCTCTACGCCGTCGCCGCGGACGCACCCGGTGTCGCCGTCCAGCCGCTCGTCCCGCTCGACCTCACCCGCCCGCTCGCCACCGTCACCCTCACCGGAGCCGCCGGCACCCGCCTCGCGGACGCGGGCGCGACGCGGCCGGCGGTGGACCGGGGGCTGCTGGCCGGGGCGGGGCTGCTCGCCTCCGAACAGCTCGGGCTCGCCGAATGGTGCCTGACGGAGACGGTCCGGCACACCCGGGAGCGCCACCAGTTCAACCGCCCGGTCGGATCCTTCCAATCGCTGAAACACCGCATGGCGCAGCTCTGGCTGGAGGTTGTCTCGGCCCGGGCCGCGGCACGGAACGCCGCCGACGCGCTGGCGACGAGCAGCCCCGACGCGCCGTTGGCGGTGGCCGTGGCGCAGGCCTACTGCTCCAAGGTCGCCGTCCACGCGGCGGAGGAATGTGTCCAGCTGCACGGCGGCATCGGGATGACCTGGGAGCACCCGGCGCACCTGTACCTGAAGCGCGCCAAGGCCGACGCGAACGCCTTCGGAACGGCGGGCCGTCACCGTGAGACCGTCGCCGCCCTGATGGAGCTGCCGGCGCCGTAGCGGCATCGTCCGGACCGGAGTGGGGGTGTGCGAACACGTACCCCCACTCCGGTCCGGACAGCGGCGGGCCCGTTTCGTACGGATCCGGTCACGGCGGGCGGAACAGCGGCCGACGGGCGGGCGGCGATCGAGCCAACTCTGCCCGTCCGCACCCCTGTTGCGGCGCGGCGCTTCCATACTCGGTCGCGTCCGCCCATCCGGCACGCCTCGCAACCGGGAGATTCCATGGCGTTCCCCACCCGCCGCCGCGTCGTCACCACCGCCCTGGCCACCGCGGCCGCGGCCACCCTCGTACCCCATCAGACGGCCACCGCGAGTGAAGCCCCGCGCGCCCGGACCGGCGTCCCGCGCCCCCGGCCGCTGCTCCGGGCGCACGCGCACAACGACTATCTGCACCCCCGCCCGCTCCACGACGCGCTGGCCCAGGGATTCACCAGTGTCGAGGCCGACATCTTCCTCGTGGACGGCGAGCTGCTCGTCGCCCACGAGGCCACAGGCCTCGACCCCGCCCGCACCCTCTCCGCGCTCTATCTCGATCCGCTCCTCGCCAGGGTCCGGGCCAACCACGGGACCGTGTTCCGCGGCGACCGTACGCCGGTGCAACTGCTGATCGACATCAAGACGGACGGGGCGGCCGCCTACGCGGAACTCGACCGTCAGCTCCGCCGTCACCGGCAGATGCTGACCTCCTTCCAGCACGGCCGGGTACGTCCCGGAGCCGTCACCGCCGTGATCTCGGGCGACCGGGCCGCCCGCGCCCCGATGGAGGCCCAGCGCACCCGGTACGCCTTCTACGACGGCCGCCTCGACGACCTCGGTACCGCGGCCACGGCCTCGTTCATCCCGCTCGTCAGCAGCAGCTGGACAGGGACATTCGGCTGGCTCGGCGCCGGCCCCGTCCCGCCCGCCGAACGGGACGCCCTGCGCGCGATCACCACCGCCGCGCACGGTGCGGGGCAGCGCGTGCGTTTCTGGGCCACACCCGATGTCCCCGGACCCGAACGCGAGGCGGTCTGGGCGGAGTTGCTGGCCGCCGGCGTGGACCACCTGAACACCGACGACCTCGCGGGACTCGCCCGCTTCCTCCGCGCCCACGACCGGCACGCCCGGTAGGCCGGCCAACCGGGACCGGCCCGCCGCAGGCGTACCCGTTTGGCGGACACGCCAGTGCGCCGGATGGCTCCTCCGCTACGCCAAACTGACGCCGAATGCCGCAATTCCGGCGCGGCGGAGGAGGTTGGCCATGGCCATTTCGATCTCACTGGTGCTGCTTCTGCTGATTCTCGCGGTGATCTTCCTCCGCAGCGGCGGACTGAAGGTCTCGCACGCCCTGGTCTGCGCCCTCCTCGGGTTCTTCCTCGCGGGCACGAGCATGGCCCCCACCATCCAGGAGGGCATCACGGCCACCGCGGACGTCGTCAGCAGCATCAGGCCCTGACCCCGCCGCCGGAGCGGTGGCTCCGTCCTGAGGGGCCGGGCCACCGGACAGGTTCCGCAGCGCCGTGGCCAGCCGGTCCCTCGCCTCGGTCTGGGCGGCGATCCTCGCTTCGAGGACGGCCAGCCGCTCGCGGGCGATGCGCAGTCCCCGCTCCGGGTGCGGGGCGGCGGCAACGTCGCCGTCCAGGCACGGCAGGAACAGGCGTACGTCGTCCAACGTGAGCCCGGCAGCCAGCAGATGGCGGATGTTGCGGACCCGGACCACCGTCCGCTCCTCGTACACGCGGTACCGGTTGGCTGCCCGCCGCGAGCTGATCAGCCCGGCCTGCTCGTAGTGGCGCAGCGGTCGTGCCGGTGGCCTCGGCCAGTTCGCCGATCAGCACCCCACCACCTCCCCGCCCACTCCTATCACGCCACCACCGCGCCGCCGTCGACCGGGAGGATCACGCCAGTGATGAACGAGGCGTCCGGTGAGGCGAGATGGAGGATCGCGTGCGCTACTTCCCCGGGCTCGCCGACTCGGCCCAGCGGCGTGTGGGCCAGCTGCCACTCCCGGAGTGCTGTCAGCTGTTCCGGGGTCAGTCCCTGGTGCTTCCCGATCGGCGTGGCGATCGCGCCGGGCGCGACCGCCACGACACGGATGCCGCGTGGTGCGAGCTCTACCGCCCAGCTGCGGGTGAGCAGTTCCAGAGCCGTCTTGGTCGCCGCATAGACGGAACTGCCGGGCCAGGCCCGCTGACCGATCGACGTACTCACGTTCACGATGACACCTCCGGAGGCCTCCAGCAGGGGCAGCGCGGCCTGGGAGAGCAGCATGGGTGCGACGAGGTTGGTGGCGATCTGCGGCTCGATCATCGCGGTGGTGAGGGTGCCGAGTGCGCCACCGCGGACCAGGGCGGCGTTGTTGACCAGCACGTCGAGCCGGCCGTACGTCTCCCGCGCGGTCCGGATGATGCGCTCGGGCTCACCCGGGCCGGTGATGTCGGCCACCAGAGGCACGATCCGGTCGTTGCCGGCGGCGGTCTCATCGAGAGGTCCGGGGCGGCGGCCGACGGCGAGCACGGTGGCTCCCCGGGCGGCGAAGGCGTGGGCGGTGGCGCGGCCGATGCCTGTCCCGGCTCCGGTGACGACGACGATGCGACGGGCGGGAGCTGCTGGGCTGCTGTTCATACGGTGATCGTTCAACCCTGCCGCCAGTGGCAAGGTCAAGCCGCGGCCCGCAAGCGCGCACAAACGGTCCGGGCACGCACCGGAACATGATCATTACGGTCAGCAGTTCGCATCGTGCCGCCATGGGGTGACCAGGGACATCCAGGTGTGAAACGGTCCGGTGGGGCACGGGCCGGGTCGGACCGTTGCCCCGCCCGGACCGGGAACGTCCGCCGGGCTCCGCACCGAGCCGGGACCCGGAGAGCACCAGCCATGTCATTCCCTCCGTTCGGACGTGATCCGGGAGCCGTTCATCACGAGCACTGCAGAAGCAGCCGCTGCTGCCGGTGTCAGCAGCGGCCCTGGACCACAGTCGCCGGAAGCGAACGCCTCTGCGGACTCTGCGCCTCCTGCTGCCGGGAATGCGGCCGCGCGCCCGCCCCGCACGTGGACGGTCTCGACCACGGGCTCTGCGGCGACTGCCGCGGGCTGTGCGGCCGCTGCGGTACGCCGCTCGCGGCCGACGGCGACTGCCGGTGTCAGCGATGGCAGCGGCCGGGAGCCGATCCGGTCGGCTATCTCCTCCACGCGCTGCCGCCGCCGCTCATACGGGAGTTCTGCGGCCGCTATCCGGGCGAACTCGTGGCGCTGATCCGGCGGGAGCTCGGCCGGCGCACCCCCGACCAGCTCCTGGACCGGGTCGAGCGCCGGTGGAACGCCCGCTGGTCCCACACGCTTCAGGAGAAGGACGAGGAAGGACGCCGCCGACAGCCCTGGGAGATCGCTGAGCAGCTGCTCAGGCCGGGACTCTGCTCCGAGCCGGGATGCGAGGACGGCAGGCTGATCACCACCGACTCCCCGTGCCCGCTCTGCGTGAACCCACTGCACCGCTTCGTGCCGGCCCAGGCCGACCGCAGGGCCGGCTCGGACCGGGCCAGGACCACGGCGGCGGCGATCAGGCGCGAGATGCTCGACCGCCGTACCGGCGGACGGCGCTGAGTCCTGGGGCGTGGCACCGTCCGGTGGCATTGCGTCTGCGTGAAGCGTCCATGAAACACCCAGCGTTTCCATGGACACCTCAAGGGCCTCGCCCTAGCGTCGGTCGGCGGCGCGACCCCCGCCCCCGACCGAGGAGTCCGATGTCCCCGCAGCCCACAAGCAGACCCTCCCGAGCGCTTGCCCTGGTACTCGCCCTCTGTGCCTCGGTGTTCATGGTCTCCGGTGCGCCTGCCGCCGCGGCCGGGATACCCCGCGCCCCCGGGCACCGGCTGGTCAGTGACTACACGGGCGCCCCCGCCGCCGCCGCGCCCGTTCCCGGGCAGGCTCCGCCCCAGCACCCCTTCCTCGCCCCGAACGGCCGCAGCGGCATGCACGCCGACGCGGCTGGCAGCGGCACCCACCCCTACTCCGGTCCGCTCGGCCGCGACCCCGAGGTCAGGAGCGAACAGATCGCGCCGCTGGGCGGCGAGTGCGCCACCGCCACCTTCGACGCGGCGGGCCGGCTCATCACGGTGTGCGGCACGTTCACCGGATTCCTGCTCAAGCTCCTGGACCCGCGCACCCTCGAAACCCTCGCCGAGTACGCGCTGCCGCAGCGCTCCTCGACCGTCGAGGCCATCACCCGGCTCGACTTCTCGAAGATCTTCAAGGACACCTCGGGCGGTGCGTACTTCTACCTCGACGACCAGGACCGGGTGGTCCTCGCCGACTCCCGCCAGCACATCCAGCGCATCGCGCACGAACAGGCGGCCGACGGCAGCTGGCGGTTCACCGTCGTCGACGACTGGGACCTCACCGGCCAGGTGCCGCACGACTGCGTCAGCTGGACGAACCTCTACCCGAGCGGTACCTGCGACCCCGTCACCTCCGTCATGCCCGACTGGCAGGGCCGCGTCTGGTGGGTGACCCGGCTCGGCAGGGTCGGCACGGTCGACCCGCAGACCTCCGTCATCCGTTCCGTGCAACTCACCGGCGAGGAGATCCAGAACTCGTTCTCCGTCGCCGAGGACGGCGTCTCGATCGTCACCGACCACGCCCTCTACAGCTTCGCGGCCGCGTCCGACGGCACCCCGCGCGTCCAGTGGCGGCAGACGTACGACCGGGGGACCGGCACGAAGCCCGGCTCGGTGAACCAGGGCTCGGGCACCACCCCCGACCTGTTCGGCAACGGGGACGACTACGTCGCCATCACCGACAACGCCGACGACCGGATGAACGTCCTCGTCTACCGACGCGCTCCGGGCGTCCCCGACGACCGCCGGCTCGTCTGCAAGGTCCCCGTCTTCGGCTCCGGAGCCTCCACCACCGACAACTCCATGATCAGCTGGGGCAACAGCCTCGTCGTCGAGAACAACTACGGCTACGAGAACGTCGGCACGCTCCTCCTCGGCCGCAGCGTCGTCGGCGGAGCGGCCCGCATCGACGTACGGCCCGACGGAAGCGGCTGCGACACGGTCTGGGAGAGCGCCGTCCGCTCACCCTCCACCGTGCCCAAACTGTCCACCGCCAACGGCCTGCTCTACTTCTACGAGAAGCAGCCCAACGCTCTGGGCATCGACGCCTGGTATCTCACGGCCGTCGACTACCGCACCGGGCAACGCCGTTGGTCGAAGCTCACCGGTACGGGACTCTCGTACGACAACAACTGGGCGCCGGTCACCATCGGTCCGGACGGTACCGCGTACATCGGCGTCTTCAACGGCATCGTGGCGGTCCGCGACACCGAGTGACGCCGGGGCCGACGCGGCCCGGGCCGGCTACTCGGCGGCGGGTTCCCCCGCCGCCCGGTCCGGTTCGGGCAGGGCGGTCGGTACCGTGGCCGCCGCACCCCGCCGGACGGCTTCCACCACCGCTTCGTGCAGCGAACGGCTGGCCTCCTCCGACTGGCAGGGCACAGGGCTCCCCGACATCGTGAACCAGTCGGCCGCGTCGGTGTACTGCACAGTGATCTGCGCCGTGCCCTCGGCCCAAGTGGTGTGGACGGTCAGGTCGCCGGACAGCGGCCCGACCTCCTCGGTGAGCACACCGCCGTGCCCCGAGTAAACTCCGCGTGTCGTCCAGGACGCCCAGGTCATACATCCAGGCTCGCACCAAAGCCGGCGTATCGCGACCCACGGGTGACAAGTCCCCGAATCGCACGCCCCGTAGCGCTCGGGCGACAGGTCCGGCGGGTGAACCGCGGGTGGAACCGAACAAAATTTTTCGAGCGGCCGCACTGCGGTTCCCGCAGCGGCCTATCCCGTTGCCCTGACGCGATCTTGACGAAAAACCGTTGATCAATGATCTCCAGGCGACGAATTCCGAAGGAAAACTGCTATTGACCTGCGGAACGCGTCGGTATTGCATGACGCGCTGGGAGCACCGGAACCATTTCTCACCCTCGTCCGGAGGCGATACCGCTCCCGCGCTCTGACACCGCACCTGTTGATCGGAACCCGACTCGATGACCGACACGCTCAGCGCTCCACAGGCACTCGCCCCCGCAACCGGACCCACCCCGCAGAAGCTCAAGCGTTCCATCGGCGTCGTCGGGGGGACCCTGCTCACGCTCTCCTGCGTGACTCCCGCCTCCACCCTCTTCGTGGTGGTTCCGGACCTGTTCGCCGGCCTCGGCACCTACACCGCGCTCACCATCGCCATCGGCTCGCTGCTCTGTATCGCGGTGGCCTTCTGCTACTCGGAGCTGGGCACCCTCATCCCCAGCGCCGGCGGCGAGTACGCCATGGTGTCGACGATGGCCGGCCGGCTCGCCGGCTGGCTCGTGTTCGTGCTCTCCCTGCTCGTCGTCATGATCGTGCCCCCGGTCATCGCCATGGGGACCGCCGACTACCTCGCACCGCTCGTGCACATCCCCGCCTCCCTCGCGGGGGCGGGCGTCATGCTGCTCGCCACCCTCGCGGGCCTCCTCGACCTGCGCGCCAACGCCTGGATCACCGGCATCTTCCTGGTGCTGGAGGTGATCGCCGCCGGTGTCGTGGCGGTCCTCGGGTTCGCACACTCCTCGCGGGGCGCCGACGCGCTCGTGCACGGTTCCGTCGCCTCGCCGGGCGGCACGAGCTCGACCGTCACCGCCATGATGGTCGTCTCCGGGCTCGCCATCGCCCTCTTCATCACTCAGGGCTTCTCCACGGCCGTCTACCTCTCCGAGGAACTGGAGGACCCGCGGCGCAACGTGGCCCGTACGGTCCTCGCCACGCTCGCGATTTCGACGGCCGTCATCCTCGTCCCCGTCATCGCCATCACCATGGGCGCCCCCGACCTCGCGGCCCTGACCTCCGGCGACCTCAGCGGCATGGTCGAGGCGTGGTCCAACTCGGCCGTGGGCACGTTCGTCAGCCTCTGCGTCGCCCTCGCCATCATCAACGCCGGCATCGTCATGGTCATCCAGAACTCCAGGGTGCTGTTCGCCTCCGCCCGGGACAAGGCGTGGCCCGCCCCGGTCAACCAGGCCCTGTCCCGGCTCGGCCGCTTCGGCTCGCCATGGGTGGCGACGCTCCTCGTGGGCATTCCGGGAGCGGCCCTGTGCTTCGTCAGCCTCGACACCCTGTACGGGGTGACCGGCGTCTCCGTCACCGCCATGTACCTGCTGGTGGCTGTCGCCGCGCTGCTCTGCCGCCGCGGCACCCACCGCGACGCACCCGCCTGGCGCATGCCGCTCTGGCCCGCAGTGCCGGTCCTGCTCATCCTCGTCCTCGCCTACATCCTGACCCAGCAGGAGACCGAGTACCTGCTCTGGACCGGCGGGATCACCGCGGTCGCCACGTTCTACTGGGCCCTGTACCTGAGGCCCCGCCGCGCCACCCGATGGCTGGTGAGCATCCCCGAGGACGAGCAGGTCTGAGACAGCTTCTCCGGTGATCGGGTGACACCGGGCGGTGGCACGTCATGCCGGACCGGCCATGCGGTTAGGCATGCGGGCATGACATGTGACTCCCCACCTGAGAACAACGGATTCCTCCGCACCCGGCGCCTGCGCGCCACCGGCGCCGCAGGCGTCCTCCTGGCCGCCGCCCTGCTCACGGGCTGCGGCCAGGACAGCGGCGACACATCGACGGGCACGGCCACCTCGGAAGCCGCGCGTGCCGTTCCCGAGCGGACCACCACGCCCTCGTACAGCGCCAGCAAGAGCGCGTCGGCAACGGCCGCGATGACCCAGGACCAGAAGGACCGCAAGAAGCTCCTGGACTCCACCAAGATCACCTTCGACAAGGCCGTCACGACGGCCGAAGGCGCCGTCAGCGGCGGCAAGGTGGTCGATCTCGACCTGCGGGGCCCGGGCAAGTCGGACGACGACACCGACCGGGAGAGCGCGTCGCCCAGCGCGAGCGCCTCCCCGTCCGGGACCGCCTCGCCGTCCGGCAGCGCGAGCGCCTCGCCGTCCGGCAGCGCGAGCGCCTCCCCGACGTCCACCGGCGCCTCGCCCAGCGACGCCTCCGCCTCGCCGGCCGCCACCGGCCCTGAGTGGGTCGCGACGGTCGCCGCCACGGACGGAACCGAGCACACCGTGCGCATCGACGCCGTCTCCGGCAAGGTCGTCAAGTCCACCGAGGACACCGGCCAGGACGCCGAGGACAAGAGCCGCACGGCCGGCTGGGTCGCCAAGGCCAAGCAGACCCCGCAGCAGGCGGCCAAGGCGGCGACGGACAAGGAGAAGGGCACCGTCACCTCCCTGGAACTCGACGAGAACGACAAGAACGTCCTCGTCTGGTCGGTGGACGTCGTGGACAAGAGCTGGAACGAGACCACGGTGGACGTCGACGCGGCCACCGGCTCCGTCACCGCCGAGGAGACCGACACCGACTGACCCCGGCCCGGCCCGGCACCACCGCACGCACGAAATGCCCCCGGTTCGCACGGACCGGGGGCATTCCTGTGGGCGGCTCATGGCCGGGACCGGATCAGACGGACTCCACGGGTGCTCCCTGCGCCTGTCCGGCCTCCGGCGCGGCGAACTGTGTCCGGTACAGCTCCTCGTACCGGCCGCCGGCAGCCAGCAACTCGGCGTGGGTCCCGCGCTCGACCACCCGGCCCTCCTCGACGACGAGGATCAGGTCCGCCGCCCGCACGGTCGAGAGCCGGTGCGCGATCACCACGGCGGTGCGCCCCTCCAGCGCCTCGGCCAGGGCCTCCTGCACCGCCGCCTCCGACGTGGAGTCGAGGTGCGCGGTCGCCTCGTCGAGGATGACCACACGCTGGCGGGCCAGCAGCAGCCGGGCGATCGTCAGCCGCTGACGCTCACCGCCGGAGAGCCGGTACCCGCGCTCGCCCACCACCGTGTCGAGGCCGTCGGGCAGCGAGGCCACCAGACCGTCGAGCCGGGAGCGCCGCAGCGCGTCCCAGATCTCGTCCTCGGTCGCCCCGGGCCTGGCCAGGGTCAGATTCGCCCGGACCGACTCGTGGAAGAGGTGCCCGTCCTGGGTGACCATCCCGAGCGTCTCGCGGATCGAGGCGGCGGTCAGGTCACGTACGTCGACGCCGCCGAGGCGTACGGCACCGGAATCGGCGTCGTACAGCCTGGGCAGCAACTGCGCGATCGTCGACTTGCCCGCGCCGGACGAGCCGACCAGGGCCACCATCCGGCCGGGCTCGGCACGGAAGGAGACCTCGTGCAGGACCTCCGTACCCCCGCGGGAGTCGAGCGTCGCGACCTCTTCGAGCGAGGCGAGCGACACCTTGTCCGCCGACGGATAACCGAAGGAGACACCGTCGAACTCGACGGACACCGGACCCTCCGGCACCTTGCGCGCATCCGCCTTCTCGGCGATCAGCGGCTTCAGGTCGAGGATCTCGAAGACGCGCTCGAAGCTCACCAGCGCGCTCATCACCTCGACCCGGGCGCCCGCCAGCGCCGTCAGCGGGGCATAGAGCCGGGTCAGCAGCAGGGCCAGGGCCACGACCGCGCCCGGCTCCAGGCTGCCGCGCAGCGCGTAGTAGCCGCCGAGCCCGTAGACGAGCGCCAGCGCGAGTGCGGACACCAGGGTGAGCGCCGTGATGAACGTGGACTGCGCCATGGCCGTGCGGATGCCGATGTCACGGACCCGGCTCGCCCGGGCGGCGAACTCGGCGGACTCGTCGTCGGGCCGCCCGAAGAGCTTGACGAGGGTGGCACCGGGGGCCGAGAACCGCTCGGTCATCTGCGTGCCCATGGCCGCGTTGTGGGCGGCCGCCTCGCGCTGCATCCGCGCCATCCGGGAGCCCATCCGGCGGGCAGGCAGGACGAACACCGGAAGCAGGACGAGGGCGAGCAGGGTGATCTGCCAGGAGATGGTCAGCATCACCGTGAGCGTCAGGAGCAGGGTCACCACATTGGAGACCACCCCGGACAGGGTGTTGCTGAACGCACGCTGCGCCCCGATCACGTCGTTGTTCAGCCGGCTCACCAGCGCGCCGGTACGCGTCCGGGTGAAGAAGGCGACCGGCATCCGCTGGACATGGTCGAAGACGGCCGTACGCAGATCCAGGATCAGGCCCTCGCCGAGCGTGGCCGACAGCAGACGGGTCAGCAGGCCCAGCCCCGCCTCCGCCACCGCGATGACCGCGATCAGGAGCGCGAGGCGGATGACGGTGCCGCTCTCCTTGCCCTGGACGATCGCGTCGACCACCCGGCCGGCCAGCACCGGAGTCGCCACCGCCAGCAGGGCCATGACGATACTGAGCAACAGGAAGCGGTAGAGCTCCCGCCGGCGCGGCCGGGCGAAGGCGGCGATCCTGCGGACCGTGGCCCGGGAGAACGGTCTGCGGTCCTGTTGTGCGTTCATCGCGCTGTGCAGCGACGACCAGGCGGTGACTTCCATACTCATGCGGTGCCTCCGGGGTGCGAAAGAGCGTGTGCGGCTCCCCGTGGCCGGACACGGACCGGGGCGCAGAGAGAACGCTATGACCTCAAGCGGACTTGAGGTCAACAGATCTCCGCGGAAGGGCAGTGCGGGAGCGGCCCCGAAGATCAAGAATTCCGGCAAGAGCGCAGGTCGGCAGGGTGCGCGACCAATACCCGGTGCAGTCTGCGGCCGTGCGGGCGGACCACGTAGAATCGGCCCCTGTTTCCGGCCGAACGATGGCAAACACAAACGATTGAGGCAGTGCGACGTGAGTTTCACCGACAGTTCCGAGGCACCGATCTACGCCGGACTCGTGGAAGAACACGGGGATGTGCCGGCCGAGGTGCGCCGGGTGGCGGAGGAGACGCTGCGCGAGGCCGACCGGGCCATCGACTTCAGTGACGTCCGCCGGGCCGCGGCCTACCGGTAGCGGCGGGGCACTGCCTTCGCTCGGCGCCGGCCCGGTGACCGGGCGGTGAGCCCGCGGCTGGGGCGGTCCCTCCCGGATGCCTCGCGGCGCCGCCTCCCCCCCCTGATTTCCCTCGTCACGGCGGGGCACGGCNGTCGGCGACGACATCGCGACGAAGGGACGCCGGATGGGTGGTGAACGGCATGAGCCGCCGCCGGACGGGTTCGAGGCCGAGCTGGGCCAGATCGATGCCCTGAACAGCATGGAGGCGCCCGGGCCCGGCCCCCGGGCCCCGCAGGCGCCCGCCGACGGGACGGAGGAGGCCAGGCGTCGCGACTCCCGGCTGCTCTCCGCCGGGCACGCCGTCGCTGAGGCGGACTCGCTCGACGACGCGCTGAAGCTCGTGGCCGCCCTGTACGCCCCCGAATTCCCGCTGGACGGCCAGTGCGTGTTCGGCCTAGGCGAGGGGACCCTGAGCGTGCTGGGGCAGTACGGCTTCCGGCCGGGCGGAGCCGACCACGGCTTCCGGATGCCGAAGACGACCGGCTACCCGGCCGCCGAAGTCGCCAGAACCGGCCGGGCCGTGTATCTAGCCTCCCAGGAGGAGTACCGCCGCCGCTTCCCGGCGACCTGGCACATGTCCGCCGGCAAGAACCGCGAGGCGTGGGCGTTCGTTCCGCTCGTGACCGCCGGACGGGTCACCGGAGTGTGGCTGGCCGCCTTCCGCGCGCCGGTGGAGTTCAGCGCCGCCGAGCGCGGGCTGCTGACCGTGACCGGACGCATGCTCGCCCAGGTACTGGAACGCGCCCGGGCCAGCAGGGCCGAACTGGAACTCTCCCGCGGCCTGCGCCTCAGCATGCGCACGGACGGCCCCGCCATGACCGGACTCAGCGTGGCGACGCGCTATGTGCCGACCGGGGGAGGGCTCATGGTCGGCGGGGACTGGTACGACAGCATCGACCTGCCCAACGGCCGGCTGGCCCTCGTCATCGGCGACGTCCAGGGCCACGATGTGCACGCCGCCGGTCTGATGGCCCAGCTGCGCACCGCCGTGCACGCGTACGCCGCGGAGGGGCACGGCCCGGATGCCGTACTGGCACGCGCCTCACGCTTCCTGACCACCCTCGACGAGGACCGGTTCGCCACCTGCCTCTACATCGAGGCCGACCCGTCCACCGGCGACCTGCACATCGCACGGGCCGGGCATCCGCACCCGGTACTGCGCACGCCCGACGGAACCTGCCTGATCAAGCACATCAGCGGGGGCCTGCCGCTGGGCCTGATGCCCGGCGAGGAGGACTACCCCGTCGACATCGTGCGGCTGCACGACGACGAGGTCCTCATGCTGTGCACGGACGGGCTGATCGAGAACGGCGGTCACGACATGTACACCGGCTGGGTCCGGGTGCGTGACGCGTTCTCGCCCGGCCCCGTCGAGGACCTCGAAGGAATGGCCGACCGTCTGATGGCGACTGTTCTCAGCGCCGAGTCCCGGGCCCGGGAGGGCGACACCGCACGGGACGGCGACGACATCGCGCTGCTGCTTCTGCGCCGGGACCCCGGACAGTCGCGGGCGGAGGTCAGCCGCCGCCGGCTGATGCTGACCGTGGGCCAGGACCAGGGCGAGGGGCTCTCCGAGGCGCGGGCCCAACTGAAGGCTCTCCTGCACGACTGGGCGCGGCCCGACCAGGTGGACACCGCGGTGCTCCTGACCACCGAGCTCCTCGGCAACGTACTCGTCCACACCGACCAGGACGGTGCCCTCAACGCCTACGTCACCGGCGAGACCGGCCATCGACGGCTGCTCGTCGAGGTGATGGACCGGGGTGACGAACTGCCCCATCAGCGGACTCCCGGTGAACTCGCCTCGTCGGGCCGGGGACTGATGCTGCTCGACATCCTGGCCGACCAGTGGGGCGTGCGACCTGAGCCCGAGGGAAAGACGGCCTGGTTCGCGCTCACCGAAGCACCCCCCGCGGACACCGGCGACACCACGACGGACTGACGCCGGGGCGGTGCGCCCCGCCCTGTACCGACAACGCCCACCCACCCGGGAACGGCACGGCATGCCGTGAACCCGTTGGGTGGTCATGCGGATACCCTGTGTCACCTCGGCTTTGATCGTCAGCACTGAGGGGACCCTGAATGCACCGCATGCGCACCGTACTTGCCGCTCTCGGCATCACTGCCGGACTGATCACGGCGCCGGCGGCCGGCGCCGCCGCCAAGCCGGAGGACCCGACGGCCGGCGCCGCGGCCCGGCACGAGCCCTGCACCGGCGAGTTCCGTGACGACGCGCGCCTCGGCCCGAAGTGGCTGCCGAACAGGAAGCTCGCCCCGGTCGGCCCGCTCCTCAAGGGCTACCAGCGCACGGGAGACCTCGCCCCGCAGGCCTTCCTGAAGAAGTACTGGGAAGGGCCCGCCGACACGGGCAGCTGGAAGTACCCGCCCAACGACGGCTTCGGCGAGGTCAACGGCGAGATCGACAAGGAGCCCGTGAAGCTGCGCCCGGGCCAGCGCCTGGACCGCTTCGGATCCGAGTACGGTGCCTACCTGGCCCCGGCCGGTGACGCGTACGCGGAGCGTGCGCTGCCTCCGCAGAACCTCAACACCCGGGACGCGGCCGTCGCCTGCGACTACCGCGTGTACAAGGTGGCCAAGCCGTTCTGGGTGTGGCAGGGCAGCATCGCGCCGTGGTTCGAACAGCCCGGCGGCGGGCAGCAGATCAAGCTCGACGCCGTCTTCCTCGACCCGGGCGAGGGGCAGCGGCTGAACGTCAAGTGGCTGCTGGAGCACGACTTCCTGACCCCCGCCGGCGTGTAACGCGGTCGTGGACCGCCGGGAACTGGGAGACGCGCTGCGCGCCGCGGGTGTGGCCGACGGCTACTACCGCATCGAAGGGGTCCACGAACCGGCCCCCACCCCCACCGACTTCCTGTTCCTGAGGCAGGCGTCCGACGGGGGGTGGGAGACCGGTGCGTACGAACGGGGCGTGTACGAGGTGATCGCCCGGCATCCGGGTGAAGCGCAGGCGTGCGCGCACCTGCTCAGGTTGCTCCTTCCGTAGACCGAAGCGCATTGCTGAGGTGTTCCTGTCAGAAGTATTGACAGGTTCCCTCGGTAGCTGGCTTCATGAGCAACGCTCATGGGAGCGCTCCCACTTGGTTGCGGTGCCGGCGCCCCCACCGACGTACGGAAGGGATTGTTCCGTTGCGCTCGCTCACTTTCGCCGAACTGCGAAGACGACTCCGGGGGGCCGGCGGCGGCCCGCCGGCCCCCCGGCCCGGCCGCACCGGCGCCATCGCTCTGGCCCTCGCGCTCGGCGCCGGCCTGCTGCTTCCGCTCTCCCTGCCGGGCAACGCGGCTGCCGCGCCGGCCTTCGACTACGGCGAGGCGCTGCAGAAGTCGGTGCTGTTCTACGAGGCGCAGCAGTCGGGCACGCTCCCCGGCACCAACCGGGTCGGCTGGCGCGGTGACTCCGCTCTCGATGACGGCAAGGACGTGGGCCTGGATCTGACGGGCGGCTGGTACGACGCCGGCGACCACGTCAAGTTCGGCCTGCCGATGGCCTTCTCCACCACCATGCTCGCGTGGGGCGGTGCGGAGCAGGAGGACGCCTACGCGGCCTCGGGCCAGCTTCCGTACCTGAGGAACAACCTCCGCTTCGTCAACGACTACTTCCTCAAGGCCCATCCGTCCCCGAACGTCCTCTACGGGCAGGTGGGCAACGGCGGGGACGACCACAAGTGGTGGGGACCGGCCGAGGTGATGCCGATGAAGCGGCCCGCCTACAAGATCGACGCCTCCTGCCCCGGCACCGATCTCGCCGGCCAGACAGCCGCGGCCCTGGCCTCCTCGTCCATGGTGTTCGCCGGCAGCGACCCGGCGTACGCCACGAAGCTGATCACCCACGCGAAGCAGTTGTACGCCTTCGCGGACACCTACCGCGGGAAGTACAGCGACTGCATCACCGACGCGCAGGCGTACTACAACTCCTGGAGCGGGTACAAGGACGAGCTGGTCTGGGGTGCGATCTGGCTGTACAAGGCCACCGGAGACGCCTCGTACCTGGCCAAGGCCGAGTCGTACTACGACAACCTCTCGACCGAGCCGCAGAGCAGCACCCGGTCCTACCGCTGGACGCTCTCCTGGGACGACAGCTCCTACGGGGCGTACGTGCTGCTCGCGCAGCTGACGGGGAAGCAGAAGTACGTCGACGACGCGAACCGCTGGCTCGACTGGTGGACGGTCGGCGTCAACGGGCAGCGGGTGGCCTACTCGCCCGGCGGCCAGGCCGTGCTGGACAGCTGGGGGTCGCTGCGGTACGCGGCGAACACCGCCTTCGTCGCTCTGAGTTACTCCGACTGGCTGACCGACACCACGCGCAAGGCCCGCTACCACGACTTCGCCGTCCGCCAGATCGACTACGCGCTCGGCGACAACCCGCGCAAGTCGAGCTACATGGTCGGATTCGGCAGCAACCCGCCGACCAAACCGCACCACCGCACCGCCCACGGTTCGTGGACCGACCAGATGAACAACCCCGTGGAGAGCCGGCACACGCTGTACGGAGCACTGGTCGGCGGCCCCAGCGCGGCGGACGACACGTACACCGACGACCGCTCCAACTACGTGAACAACGAGGTGGCCACCGACTACAACGCGGCCTTCACCGGCGCACTGGCCCGGCTCTACGGCGAGTACGGCGGCGCCCCTCTCACCGGCTTCCCGCGGCAGGAGACACCGGACGGGCCCGAGATGTCCGTCCAGGCCTCGGTCAACGCCGCGGGGAGCAACTTCACCGAGATCAAGGCGTATCTGGTCAACCGGTCCGCCTGGCCGGCGCGCGCCCTCACCGACGCGTCCATGCGGTACTACTTCACGCTGGAGCCCGGTGTCACGCCCGGACAGATCAGCTTCACCACCAACTACAACCAGTGCGGTGAGGTGACCGGCCCCACGCACCAGGCGGGCGACGTCTACTACGTGACCGTGGACTGCTCCGCTACGGACATCGCCCCGGCCGGTCAGTCGGCGTACCGCAAGGAGGTGCAGTTCCGGATCACGTCTGCCGGGGCCTGGAATCCGGCGAACGACTGGTCCTACCCCTCATCGGCCACGACCCCCGGCACCACACCGGTGGACGCACCTCACATCGTGTTGCTGGAAGGTGCGGCGCCGCAGTGGGGGAGTGCGCCGGACGGGACGGACCCGGAGCCGACCCCCGACCCCACCAGTACCCCTGATCGG
>NZ_JAELVH010000460.1 GCF_019399235.1 Streptomyces poriferorum
AGGGGCGTGTCTCCCGCCACCGCCTGGTCACGGCCGGGGCCCTGGTGATGGGGGCGGCGGTGGCGGTCGCCGCGGTGGGGACGCTGCCCGGACTGCCCGCGCTGACCGCCGCCCCCATCACCAGGGCCCCGGCCGTGACCAGGCGGTGGCGGGAGACACGCCCCTGGAGGCGGCCCTGCAGCCAGGAGGAACCGGCCCAGGCGATGGCAGCCCCCGTGAAGGCCAGTCCGGTCTGCACGGGCGGAACGCGCCGGGCGGTGGTCAGCAGGAGGGGAACAAAGGCCTCCAGCGTGAAGTACGCCCCCGACGTCAGACCGCGCAACAGCACGGCGGCCGGCAGTCCGCGCGCGGCACGCCAGGTGCCCGGCGGCAGCAGTCGCGGTACGAACACCACCAGCAGGGCGAGCCCCGCCACCCCGCACAGCAGATGCCGTACGTCCCAGCCCGACACGGCGTACTGGCCCAGCGCCGCGCCCACGCTCACCGCGGCCGCGACCATCAGCGTGGGCCGTGATGCGCGCTCCGCCGACGGATCGACCCCGGACGACCGGACTGCGGGCGACCGGACTCCGGACGACCGGGCTCCGGCTCCTCCGGGGGTGCCTGCCAGGAACGGCTGCGCAGGAGGAGGACCACGGCCAGCGACGGAATCACGGTGAGGGCGGCCAGGCCGAAGAACACGGCGCGCCAGGACCACCACTCGGCCACCAGCCCGGCCAGCGGCGGGCCGGCCAGGGACGGGATGATCCAGCAGGTGCTCATCAGCGCCAGGGCGCGCGCCCGCAGCCGGTCCGGATAGGCGTGCGCGATGGCCGTGTTGATGGCCACCGCGATCATCCCGGCCGCCACCCCGTCCAGGAACCGTCCGACCGCCAACTGCCAGATGGTGGTGCTGGTCGCCGACACGACCAGGGTGACCACCGCCAGCACGACACCCGCCGCCAGCGGGCGCCCCGCACCCGCCCGGTCCGCCCAGTCGCCGCCCAGCACCCCGCCGAACAGGCTCGCCGCGACGAAGCAGCCCGCCACCAGCGGGTAGAGCGGCACCCCGTCCAGCTCGCGGGCGGCCACCGGAAGCATGGGGACGACGGCGAGTGCGGCGAACCCGGTCAGGAACATCACCGCGGCGAAGCCGATCGTGGCGGCCGCGTAAGCCGGCGAGAACAGCCGCTCCTCCGCGCCCCCGGGTGCCTGATGAGCCGTCGCCGGGCCGGTCATCGCCGGCCGCCCGTCATCGACCCGTCGTTCCCGTTGCCGCGGAGGGCATGTGCGTGGACGAACACTTTCGGATCATGCGTCACGGGCGTTCAAGCTAGGCGGGCCGCGCGACTGCCCGCCACTGGTTTTCGCGCCTGCCCCGCCCATGCGGCGTACGCTCGACCGCATGGATGAGCTGCTGCCGTTCCTCGTGTTCGCCGGCGCCCTCGCCGCGGTCCTGGGCAGCTTCTTCTGGCTGGCCTCGCGGGTCCGCCGACGCGGCCTCGCCGGTGCGGCGATGCAGGCCGCGATGGCGTCGTACGACGAGGCGTTCCGGGTGACGGCCCACGACTCGTACTACGAGATCCAGGCGCAGGTGGAGCGGCAGGCACCGATGGCCGCCCCCGACGATCCGTGGCGGCCGCTGCGCGACCGGCCCGGCAGCCGGCCGGGTGCGGGGAGCACACGGACCCGCACCCCGCGCCGCCGACGCCGTTGGCGGGCTCTCGGACGCTGAACCCTCACCGTCCGCCCACCGCCGCACTCGCCGCCCGCAGCGCGCCCCCGTCCCTCCCCATGAGCAGGTCCGTGCTGTCCGCCCACTGGTCGACGACCCCGGTCAGCGGCAGGCCCCGCAGGTCCGGGTCCGTGAGCGAGTCGGCCAGTGGGCGGGCGAAGCGCTCGGCGTGCAGGACGCGGTACGGACGGCCGTGGTACGGGCGCGGCGCCGGGTCCACCGGATCGACCAGGCCGGTCGCGTTCTGGCGGATCGCCACCGCCTCGTACGCGGTGCACAACAGCCGCTCACGCTCCTGGTGGTCCGTCACCGTCAGCGCGCCGCACAGGGACGGCATCAGCTCCCCGGCCGCCTCCAGTCGGGCGAACGCGCTGCCCAGCCATTTGCCGTACGGGGGAAAGCGCCGCTCCAGCAGCAGGCTGAGCCGCATGAGGTCCCGCACCAGCCGGGCCGCGACGACGGCCGAACCGAGTGCGTCGCCGACCTCGGCGCAGCGCCCGACGAACGCCTCCTCCTGGGAGATCCGCTGCCACTGGCAGGCCAGCACATAACGCCACACCTGCTCCGGGTAGCGGGCGAGTCGCGCGCGGGCGGTGGTGAGGAGACCGGGGCCGTCGTGGAAAACCGCACCGGCGGTGACCCCGGCGAGCCTCTGCTGCGGCATGGCGAGCCAGTCCCGTACGCCCGGTTCCGTGGTGGAGGCGTCGAGGCCGAGCTCCCGGGTCAGCCAGGCGCCGGTGTCGTGCGCGACCACGCGGTGGTTGACGGGGCCGTCGGTCGCCGCCATGTGGCCGACCGGGTCGAGCGGGTCGTCGGCCGGACGGAAGTGGGTGGGCCAGCCGCGGATCTCCTTCGGCAGCCGGTCCGCCAGCAGCCGCCGGATCGCCTCGCCATGGGCCGCGGCGTCGTCCGGCGCGAGAAAGAGGTCCAGGCGCGGGCCCCAGTCGTGGTCGGCCGACCGTGCGGTGTCGAAACCGAGCACCTCCGAACCCGGACCGATCCGCGCGGCGGCGTACGGCAGGCCGGGGAAGGCGTCGTCGAGGACGGGCCGCACCGCCTCCTCGTACAGGATCCGGGAGAGCTCCAGACCGGGCAGGAACGCGGGTTCGGCAGAGGTCATACGGCCACTGTGCGGGCGGCGGGAGCGGTCGGCCAACGAATAACACCCGGGGTCTTCCACCGAACGGTCCTGACGACCACAGACCACAGACACAGACACAGACCACGACCGCAACGGCAACAGCAACCGCAGACGGCAGACGGCAGACGGCACGGCAGACCGCGGACCGCAGACGGCACGGCAAACCGCAGACCGACCGGACATCGCAGCGGCGAGACAAGTTCGCTTGCGGACGATCCGCCACAGACCGAATTGTTACGCTGGCGGACATGACCGCCATGGCACCCACCCGCACCGCACCGGACCTCTCCTACCTCCTGGACCACACCAGTCACGTCCTGCGAACCCAGATGTCGGCGGCGCTCGCCGAGATCGGGCTCACCGCGCGTATGCACTGCGTCCTGGTCCATGCCCTGGAGGAGGAGCGCACCCAGATCCAGCTCGCCGAGATCGGCGACATGGACAAGACGACGATGGTGGTGACCGTGGACGCCCTGGAGGGCGCGGGACTCGCCGAGCGCCGCCCCTCCAGCCGGGACCGGCGGGCGCGGATCATCGCCGTCACCGAGCGGGGCGCCGCACTCGCCGCGCAGAGCCAGGAGATCGTCGACCGGGTGCACGAGGAGGCCCTGAGCAGCCTGCCCCGGACCGGCCGGGAGGCCCTCCTGCGCGCCCTGAACCAGCTGGCCGGAGAGCACCTGGCCGCCCCCGCCGAACATCCGCGAGCGGCCCGCCGGGCCCGCCAGAGCCAGAAGTAGTCAGCTCCACCGAAGACCGAAGACCGAAGACCGAGGACCGAAGGGCGCCGGTACCGACCACCGGTCGCCGGTGCCGGTCACCGCCCGCCGCGCCATCCGCAGAAACTAGAACCGAAAGAAATAGTCTACAACAAAACCATCTGCTACGTTCCCTCTTGTCGAACCCGCCGACAGGAGAGCCCGATGTCTGCCACCACGCCCAGCTCACCCCCCGCC
>NZ_JAELVH010000461.1 GCF_019399235.1 Streptomyces poriferorum
GCGGGGTTCAGCGCGCCGATCACGTTGACCGTGTTGCCGCAGACGTTGACCGGAACGTCGACCGGGGCCTGGATCAGGTTGCCCGACAGCACGCCGGGGGAGTTGGCGGCGACACCGGTCGCCTCCGCTCCCTGGGAGCCGTCGCCCCGGGAGTCGCCGTCCTCGTTCTCGCACTCGTTGCCGAACGCGGGGTTCAGCGCGCCGATCACGTTGACCGTGTTGCCGCACAGGTTGACCGGGATGTGCACAGGTACCTGCACCGCGTTGCCCGAACCCACACCGGGCGAACCGATCGCGGCACCGTCGGCAGAGGCGTCGGCGAACGCGTAGCCGCCGGAGGCGGTCAGGATGCCTGACGCCGCTGCCATGACGAGCACGCTTTTACTCAAGGCTTTTCGCATGGTTGCCCTTCCTTAGGACATTACGCGCGGGCTGTATTGACCCGCATTTCAATCATCAGGCGGTCCAGCGACCGTCGGGCCTGCCATTCGTGCTGGGTGGGCGTCCCGTACGGGGGAGCTTGACGAAACCCATAACGACGCAAAAGCGAGGGGGAAACGTGGAACCAGTGAGAATCCCGTGATCACTCGGACGGACTACGTATGTGCGTTCGCCCGATGTTTTCGTTTCACGTCGACCGGGCTTTTTCGCACGGGCGTCCGTGCGCCCCCGGCATTCGGGTGAATGGAGATAACCAAACGTCCGGAAGCCAGTTGGTCAGTGCGCTCCGGTGCGGGGCATCCAGTACGAGAAGGGTTCATCGTGATCAAGAAGGTCCTGGCTACGGGCGCCGTCGCCGCCTCCATCCTCGGTCTCGGCGCCACGCAGGCGATGGCCATCGGCGACGCGGGCGGCACGACCGCCGTCAACGGCAACGGTGCCTCGCAGTCGTTCGGCAACGCCGAGACGCACGGCGACGGCAGCCCGCAGTTCGGTCTGGTCCAGGGCTCGCTGAACAAGCCCTGCATCGGCCTGCCGGCCAAGGCCAACGTCGGTTCGCTGATCGGGCTCATCCCGATCGCGGTCCAGGACGTCAACGTCCTGTCCTCCCCGCAGAACCAGCAGTGCACCGAGAACTCCACCCAGGCCAAGGGTGACGAGCCGCTGTCGCACATCCTGTCCGGCATTCCGGTGCTCTCCGGCAACGGTGCCGGCAACAGCTGATCCAGCTGTCAACAGGCCCGGGCCTTCGGCGTTTCCCGTCCGGTGGCCCGGGCCTGCTGCTGCCCTCCTCGGGTTCGCCCGGGACGTCGGGCCGGACTCTCAGCGGTAACCGCACGTGACCGGAACTGTGTCATTCGGGCGGATTCAGAAGAATCTCCTCGATGAAGAGTTTCGCTTACCGTCTGAAATCGTTACGAATTACAGCGGCGGAGTTGCGAGCGATGCAGGACCGCGCTCGTGCGGCACGAAAGTCGTGGCCGCTCCGGACTCCGTCGAAGAAAGGGTTGAAAGTGAAGTACACCAAGATCGCCGCCGTCGCCGCCGGAACCCTCATGGCGATGGGTGCCGCCGCTCCGGCCTTCGCCGACTCCGGCGCCGAGGGTGCGGCCGTGCACTCCCCGGGCGTCCTGTCCGGCAACCTCGTGCAGGTGCCGGTCCACGTTCCGGTCAACGTCTGCGGCAACACCGTGAACGTCATCGCGCTGCTGAACCCGACCTTCGGCAACACCTGCGCCAACGTCTGATCGACGCTCGCCGAATCCTTTCGGCGCCGGTCTGCCCCGGATCGCATTCCATGCGATCCGGGGCTTTCCTCTTTTCTGTGTTCCGTCCCGGGAGTTCGCAGCCCTCCTCGATGCGGCGGAACGGCCGAAGGCCTTCCGCCCGGCCCGGGGCGCGGTGCGCCGGCGGCTGGGGGCGGACATCCGGGCGGGCGCGCGGGACGGAGTACCGACAGTGCACCACCGAATCGCGTCCGGTGTCCCCCCTCGCACTCGAATCAGTGATTAGTCATGCAATTTTCCGAAGTCTCGGGAAAGCCGTCGGGAGAAAAGCGGGGCTGTCCAGTTGCCCGGCCGCAATCGGATCGTTACCCAGAGAGAAAGCGGCAGAAGTCACAGCTAAAGAAGGCTGGTGCGGCGCGGGGACGCGACCGAAACGGATGCCGCTGCAGAAGGGAACCCGAAAGTGAAGTACGCGAAGACAGCCGCGTTCGTTGCCGGTTCCGTGGTTGCTCTCGGAACGGCTGCTCCCGCCTTCGCCGTTACCAACGCCACGGCCCCCAGCTTCAGCCTCGACGGCGGTGTCAACCAGGTGGTGGCAGCGGCTCCGCAGGCTGTCGACCCGGTCGTCGACACCGTCGGCGGCGCGGCCGAGTCTCTGCAGAAGGACGGCACGGTCACCAAGGTCGCCGGCCAGGCCACCGGTGCGGCCAAGGGTGCCGCCCCGCTCATGGGCGGCCTCCCGCTCGGCGGCTGACCCGTCATCACGACGGCGGTTCCCACCTCGTCACGAGGCACGCGCCCGTCTCCGGTGCCGCGCGTTCCGTAACCGTACGGACCGCGGAAACACCGTTCGAGTGAAGCGCCACAACCATTCCCGCCACCGCGAGTTGATCAGGTCGCTCCGGACAGGCGGGCAACAGAAAACCCCAGAAGGGCTTTTTCATGATCAAGAAGATTATGGCCTCGGCAGCCGTCGCTGCTTCGATCGTCGGCGTCTCCGCCGCGGCCGCCCCCTCGGCCATGGCGATCGGGAACGAAGGCGGCACCACCTCGGTCAACGGCAACGGCGCCGTGCAGTCGTACGGCAACTCCGCCACCCACGGCGACTGGAGCCCGCAGTTCGCGCTCATCCAGGGCTCGCTCAACAAGCCCTGCATCGCCCTGCCGGCCAAGGCCAACGTCGGCTCGCTGATCGGTGCCATCCCGATCGCGGTCCAGGACATCAACGTCCTGTCCTCCCCGCAGAACCAGCAGTGCACCGAGAACTCCACCCAGGCCAAGGGTGACGAGGCTCTGTCGCACATCCTGTCCGGGATCCCGATCCTGTCCGGCAACGGCGTCGCCAACGACTAGTCGTTCCCGGGGCGCCGGAGCTTCCCGAGGCGCCCGAGCTTCCTGGATCACCCGTGGGGCCGACCCGTCCTCGTGGCAGCCGCAGTTCCGGCCGCCCGGACGTGTCGGTCCCACGTCGTG
Source organism: Streptomyces poriferorum (assembly GCF_019399235.1). Lineage (GTDB taxonomy): Bacteria > Actinomycetota > Actinomycetes > Streptomycetales > Streptomycetaceae > Streptomyces > Streptomyces poriferorum. Next base: position 3,141 of record NZ_JAELVH010000461.1, read on the forward strand.
TGCCCAAGGGCCGGAGGCTCCCCCGAAAGGACGGGTCGGCCCCACGG
>NZ_JAELVH010000462.1 GCF_019399235.1 Streptomyces poriferorum
CCCCTCCCCGCCCCTTCCCGAAACCGGGGGCGCTGCCCCCGGACCACCGGTCCTCAAACGCCGGACGGGCTTGAGAGGCCCGGAACCCGTGTCACAGACGGGCGATGTTGCGCGGCTGCATGCGCGGGGCCCGGCGGGACGGGGTGTTGTCCGAGAGCATGATCAGGCGGGTGGCCCGGTGGCGCTGGCCCTCGTACGGGGCCAGCAGGGCCAGCATCTCCGCGTCGTCGGCGTTCCGGTTGCCGGCCAGCGCGTGGCCGACGATGCCGGGCAGGTGGAGGTCGCCGACCGTCACCGCGTCCGCCGCGCCGTTCGCCCGTTGCAGGGTCTCGGCGGCCGTCCAGGGGCCGATGCCGGGGATCACCTGGAGGCGGGTCATGGCCTCGGCCAGGTCCATGGCGGACGCCTCCTCCAGGCGGCGGGCCACCCGGACCGCGCGCAGGATCGTCGCCGAGCGCTTGCTGTCCACGCCCGCGCGGTGCCACTCCCAGGACGGGATCAGCGACCAGGTGCGGGCGTCCGGCATGACGTAGAGGCCGTACTCCTGCGGGCCCGGCGCAGGCTCTCCGTACGTACGGACCAGCAGCCGCCAGGCGCGGTACGCCTCGTCCGTGGTGACCTTCTGCTCCAGCACCGACGGGATCAGGGACTCCAGCACCAGGCCGGTGCGCAGCAGTCTCAGGCCCGGGCGGCGGTGGTGGGTCACGGCGAGCAGCCGGTGGCGGGGGGTGAAGGCCTCGGGGTCGTCCGCCTCGCCGAGCAGGGTGGGCAGCTGGTCCAGCAGCCAGGACGCACCGGGCCCCCAGGCCGCGGCCTGGATGCGGCCGTCACGGGCGACGACGTGGAGCGTGCCGGGGCCCGCGGGGGTGCGGCTGGCCCGCCGGACGGAGCCGTCCGCGGACATCCGGAACGTGGGGTCGGCGGGGCCCCGGCGCAGCGGGCCGAGGACGAGCCGCAGGTCGAGCGGGCCCGTCGGGGTCCAGTCGCGGGTCAGCGGCGCCGGGACGGGCGTCGCCGCCGCCTGGTGCGGGACGGCCGCGCGCGGGGCGCTGCGGGGAGCGAATCGTCCTGCCACGGATGAGGTCCTCGGTAGTCGGGGGTGCCTGTCGAGGGTACGGCGGATTCCGGCCACTCGGGGAGACCACGGCCCAGTGGCCGGTCCGGTCATTCGTCCGAGGAGAACCGCACCGAGGCGGCGGGGAGGTGTGCCCCGCACCAGATGCGGACGCCGTCGCGCAGTTCGTTGTCGGCGCCGACCTTGGCCCCGTCGCCGACGACCGCGCCCGCCAGCACCGTACGACTGCCGATTCTGGCCCCCGCTCCGACCATGGAGTCCGTGATCACGGCGCCCGGTTCGACGACGGCGCCCGCGAGCACGGTGGAGCCGTCGATCCTGGCGCCCGCGCCGATGACGGCGTCGGCGCCGATGACCGTACCGCCGGAGAGTTTCGCGTCGGGGGCGACGGAGGCGGTCGGCAGGACGAGGCGGTCGCCGCACCGGCCGGGGACGGCCGGGGAGGGCGCACGGCCGAGGACCAGGTCGGCGGAGCCGCGTATGAACGCCTGCGGAGTGCCGAGATCCAGCCAGTACGTGGAGTCGACCATGCCCTGGAGGTGGGCGCCGCCGGCCAGGAGCCCGGGGAAGGTCTCGCGTTCCACGGAGACGGGGCGGCCTGCCGGGATGGTGTCGATGACCGACCTGCGGAAGATGTACGCCCCCGCGTTGATCTGGTCGGTGACGATCTCCTCGGGTGTCTGCGGCTTCTCCAGGAACGCGGTGACCCGGCCGGTGTCGTCCGTCGGTACGAGGCCGAAGGCGCGCGGGTCGTCGACCCGGGTCAGGTGGAGGGAGACGTCCGCTCCGGAGTCGGCGTGCGTGGTGACCAGGGCCCGGATGTCGAGACCGGTGAGGATGTCGCCGTTGAAGATGAGGACCGGTTCGTCCGGGCCCGAGGTGAGCCGCGGGGCGACGTTGCGGATGGCGCCGCCGGTGCCGAGCGGTTCGCGTTCGGTGACGTACTCGATGTGGAGGCCGAGGGACGAGCCGTCACCGAAGTACGGCTCGAAGACCTCCGCCAGGTACGACGTCGCGAGGACGATGTGCTCGACCCCGGCGGCCCGGGCGCGCGCCAGCTGGTGGGTGAGGAAGGGGACGCCCGCTGCCGGAACCATGGGTTTCGGAGTGTGCACCGTGAGCGGGCGCAGCCGGGTTCCCTTGCCGCCGACCAGGAGGATCGCTTCTTTTGCCTCTGTCACAGCACTGTCTCTGCTTCCTGCTGGGGCCGAGCCGGCGAACAACCGCTTCTTTCGGCTGGCCAGTGTATGCAGACCGGTGGAGGGGTCCTCCGGTCAGCAGCCCGCAGCAGGTCTCCGGCGCGTCCGGCGCCGGTTCAGGGCTCCTCGCGCGTCAGCGGCCCTGCAGCTTGGCCGAACTGGTCCGGGCCGTGCCGAGCTTCTTGTAGAGACGCGCTCCGGGGCATTCGGTTGCGAATCCGTCCCGGTGGCCGGAGATGACGTTGAGTTTGACCTTCTTGCCCTTCTTGTACTTGTTGCTGCCGCCCGAGGTCAGGGTGACTTTGCCCTTCGGATTGGCGCCGAAGAGGCCGAGCTTCCAGGCGGTGAGCTTGGAGACGGCGTTGACGGCGGCGGCCGGCGGGTTCGACTTGGTGAAGGTCCCGAGCACGGCGATGCCCATGGTGTTGGTGTTGAAGCCGAGGGTGTGCGCGCCCATGACGGCCTTCGTCACGCCTCCGGCGCGGCCCTCGTAGATGTTTCCGCACTTGTCGACGGCGAAGTTGTAGCCGATGTCGCGCCAGCCGCTGCTCTTGACGTGGTAGCGGTAGATGCCGCGCAGGACCGAGGGCGCCTGGGAGCACTTGTAGTTGTTGCCGGTGGCGCTGTGGTGGATGAAGGCGGCCTTGACGCTCTTCGTGTACGCGAAGCCGCTCTCGCGGAGCTTCTCGTCGGCGCCCCAGCCCTTGCGGGTGACGATGCGCGGCCGGGGGCCGATGTACGGCTTGGCGGCGGGCGCGAGGCCGGCGGCCTCCTCGGTCTCGGCCCTGCTCAGGGCCGGGAGCACGGTGGCTCCGAGCGAGGTGGCGCGGTCGGCGCCCGCCGCGCCGGTGGCGGGCAGCTCCTGCGGGTCCTTGCCGGGGTCGACGAGTTCCAGGTGCAGGCCGGCG
>NZ_JAELVH010000463.1 GCF_019399235.1 Streptomyces poriferorum
GCGCCGGCGCCTGACAAGCGGGAGCGGTACGGGGCGGGGACGACGGGGACAAGGGGCGCGTGCACGTCCCCGCGGTCCCCGGCCGCCCTGACGTGCGAGGGGTCCGGCCCGGCGGGATCCTGGTAGTACGTGAACGAGTACGTGAAGGAGGCCCCATGGCCACGCAGGTACTGCGCCCGGCACCGCGGGCAGCCACCCACCGCAAGGCCGCCCGCCTCGATGAGCACCTGCCCGTGGACCACCGGCTCAGCCGCGTCTACAGGGTGGGCGCCGGGCTGATGGGGCTGGTGCTGCTCGCCTTCGGCATCCTCGGGCTGATCGACAAGATCGGCTTCTTCGACACGGGCGGCGACACCGTCGCAGGTCTGAGCACCAACGGTGCTCTCAGCGTGCTGTCGATCTGCGTCGGGCTGCTGCTGTTCACCGGGATGATCATCGGGGGCAACTTCGCCTCGACGCTCAACATGGTGCTGGGCATCGCCTTCGTCCTCAGCGGTTTCGTCAACCTCGCCCTGCTGGACACCGGGCTCAACTTCCTCGCCTTCGAGATGCAGAACGTGATCTTCAGCTTCGTCGTCGGGCTGATGCTGATGATGTTCGGCATGTACGGACGCGTCAGCGGCGGACTCCCCCACGACAACCCGTACTGGCGGGCCCGCCACCCGGAGGAGGCCGAGCACGAGCAGCGGCTCGCGCGGCGGCGTGCGATCTCGGAGATGCCCGTCTACCGGCCCGGCCGGTAACCGCGAGCGGGAAGAAGCCCTTGCCCGGCTCGGCCCACAGCTGGGGGCGGGAGACGGGAGATGCCCCTGACCGGCTCGGCCGACAGCCGCGGCCGTGGGGATGTCCGTTGCACCGTCCCGGCCGATAGCCTGGGGGCATGCCTCGTTACGAGTACCGCTGCCGCTCCTGCGGAGACACCTTCGAACTCAGCCGCCCGATGGCCGAGTCCTCCGCTCCCGCCTCCTGCCCCGCCGGACACGAGGACACCGTGAAGCTCCTCTCGGCCGTCGCCGTGGGCGGTTCCGCCGGTTCCGCGCCCGCGGCAGGTGGCGGGGGTTGCTGCGGTGGGGGCTGCTGCGGCTGAGCCGCCGTACCAGCCCCGGTACCCGCGATCGCTACCGCTACCGCTTGCGCGACAGCGTCAGTCCGTCCGACACCGTGAGCATCACGCTGTCCATCCGCGGGTCGGCGGACACGTGGTTGTTGAACTCCTGGATGGCCGCCGCTCCCCCGGTCGCCCGTGGGTCCGTCACGCCTCCGTGGAAGAGCACGTTGTCCGTGGTGATGACGCCGCCCTGGCGCATCCGGGGAACCAGTTCCTCCCAGTACGCGATGTAGTTGCCCTTGTCCGCGTCCAGGTAGGCGAAGTCGATGTGCGGCTCCGCGGGCATCGCCCGCAGGGTGTCCAGGGCCGGGGCGATCCGCAGTTCGATGCGGTCGGCGACGCCTGCCTTGGCCCAGGCCTCACGGCCGTAGGCGGTCCACTCCTCCGAGATGTCGCACGCGATCAGCCGGCCGCCCGCGGGCAGCGCCTGGGCCATCGCCAGGGCGGAGAACCCGGTGAAGGTCCCGACCTCGACGATGTGCCGGGCACCGGTCAGCCGTACGAGGAAGGCGAGCAGCGGGCCCTGTTCCTCGGCCGACTGCATGCCCGCGTGGTCGGGCAGCCGGGCGTACGTGGTCTCCACGAGTTCGCGCTGCACCGCGTCCAGCGGCGGATTGTGGGCGAGCATGTACGCGTACAGCTCGTCCGTGATCTTGGTTTCGTTGCCCTTGGTCATCGCACCACTCCCCGCTCGCCCGAGTGCTCCGCCGACGGGCGGGAACGCGGCGACTGTAGTCGTCGGGCCTCTGCGGTTCGAGCAGATTTCGTTGGCGCGCCGGAAAGTTGACGTCCCCCGTCTCGGGCCGCCTGTCCCTAACCGCCTGCCTCGGACTCGCCCTTCCCAAGCCGCCCGCCTCGGACTCGCCCCTCAAAGACCGCCCGCCTCCGACCAGCCCCTCTCAAGCCGCCCGGTGCGGGTCCGCCGCCCGGAGGAAGCGTCGCAGGATCTCCTCGCCCGCGGCGATCCCGTTCTCGGCGGTCGCCTCCACATGCGGGGCGTTCCAGCCCGCGTCGGCCAGTTCGCCGTGGCCGGGGCGCCAGCCGCGGTCGGCGGCCAGCAGCAGGTCGGCGTCGAGGAGGGAGTCGCCTGCGGCCAGGGTGAGCGTGGCGCCGGTGCGGCGGGCGACCTCGCGCATCGCCGCGCTCTTGGTGAGCGGACGCGGTACGACGTAGATCTTGCGGCCCTGCAGCGAGACGGTCCAGCCGCGCGGTTCCGCCCACGCGGCGAGTTCCTTCGTCCAGTCCGCGGGCAGGAGGGTCCGGTCGACGACGAGGTAGGCGAAGAGATCCTCGGCGACCCGTTCCTTGAGCAGCCAGGCGGGGTCGGCGGCGGAGACGAGGTGGGCGCGGACCTCGTCGAGCGAGGCGCATTCCTCGGCCAGCCGGCCGGCCACGGTGCGCTGCCAGTCGTGGTCGGAGACGCCGTTGACCAGGATGTGTCCGCCGTTGGCGCAGATCGCGAACTCGACTGCCGGTCCCGGGAGATGGATGCGGTGGTACTGCTCGCGGGTGCGGGTCGTCGTCGGGACGAAGACCGTGGACGGGGAGCGGGTCAGCTCGTCGAGCAGGGCCGCCGCCGTCTCCGTGACGTACGAGAGGGGCTTCTTGTCGTACACCTCGACGCAGAGGAGACGGGGAGCCTCGGCATCCGGCATCGGGAGGTTGAGGGCCGCCGCGGAGTAGATGAGGGTGCGGTCGAGGTCGCTGGCGACCAGCGTCAGGGCCGAAGTCACTTGGAGTCCACCGCCTTGCCGTCGGCACCGGTCGCCCCGCGCGTGTACTTCGGGTGGATCAGGCCGACGCAGGTGTACGGGAGTTCGTCGACCTCCTCGACCGGGACGCCGCGCTGCTGTGCGAGCAGCCTGATGTGTTCCAGGTCCGTGCCCGCTCCTCGCTTGGCGAGGATCTTCCACGGGACGCGGCGCAGCAGGACGCGGGTGGTCTCGCCGACGCCCGGCTTGACCAGGTTCACGTCGTGGATGCCCTGCTCCTCGCTGATCCGCTCCACCGCGGCCCCGCCCTCCCAGGGCGGGCCGCGGTGGAGCGGATCAGCGAGGAGCAGGGCATCCACGACGTGAACCTGGTCNTTGAAGCCCTCGGTCCCGTCCGACTCCTCGAACTCGGCGATCGCCGCCGCCAGTTCGCGGGTGATCGCGCCCTTGCCGGTCCAGCCGTCGACGAAGACGATGTCGGCCGGGTTGTGATGGGCGGCCAGCCAGCGCAGGGCGTTGGCGTCGATGCCCCGGCCGCGCACGATCGAGACGGCGTAGTGCGGCAGCTCGACGCCGTGCCTCAGACGGGCCCAGCGGCGCATCAGTACGCCGACGGGGGTGCCGGCCCGGGCGAGCGAGACGAGCACGGGGCGGGGGCCGCGCTCGGCGAGGACCGTTTCGGTGACCGTGCCGACGGCGCGGGCGATGCGGGCGGCCGACAGGTCCAGAGCCGCCTTGAACAGGTCCTGGTACTCCTCGGACGGCTGGTACTCGACCGGCAGCGACTCGGCGTAGTGCGCGCCACCGCTCTGTATCGCCTCCTCGCGCTCCTCGGTGGGCGCCTCCAGCTCTGCGTCCGACAGGTCCTGGAGCAGCCAGCCGACCTCGTCCGGCGCGTAGGAGGAGAAGGCGGGGCCGCGGAGGGGCTCGGGAAGCATGAAGGGTTCTTCCTGCCGATGGGGCG
>NZ_JAELVH010000464.1 GCF_019399235.1 Streptomyces poriferorum
CCCCGGTTCCGCGCCCCGCCGCGATGGCGGTCAGCCAGTCGTCGGTGTTGGCGACGGTCAGGGTGGCGGCGGGGCGGGCGGACGGCGGCCACAGTTCGGGGGTGGTGGTACCGGAGACGGTGTTCAGGACGACGGTGCCGGTCGCCAGATCGGCCAGCCGGAGCGTGGCGCGGGAGGCGAGGGGGCCGTCCGCCGCCACGGCCGCGACCCGCTCCTCCTCGTACAGCACCTCCGTGACGAGCCCCGGCGCGTCGACGGGGCCGCGGAGCAGGGCGGCGTCGACCTCGCCGCGGGTCAGCCCGGCGGTGCGGTCGTCGATCCGGCGGAGTTCCAGCGGGGTCCGCGGGTAGCGCTCCTGCCAGCCGCGGAGCAGCGGGGTGGTGTAGCGGCCGAACGCGGACCAGGCGTGGCCGAGCCGCAGCGGCCACCGGCGCAGCCCCTCGGTGTCGGTCGCCGCGTCGAAGGCGGCGACCGCCGCTGCCGCCCGGTCGCGGAAGGCGACGCCCTCGGGGGTGAGGGCCAGGTGGTGGGTGGAACGGTCGACGAGCCGGAGGCCGAGATGGCGCTCCAGGGCGGCCAGGGTGCGCGACACGGCGGGCTGGGTGAGGCGGAGCCCGGCTGCGGCCCGGGTGATGCTGGACTCCTCGGCGACGGCGAGGAAGGCCCGCAGATGGCGGATCTCGATGGCGCGGTGGGTGTTTCCGGCGCCGCTGCCTGCGCTCTTGCCCGCGGCGCCGTCCGCGCTCTGTCCCGTGCTCATGCGTGTGGAGCATAACGGGAGCCCAATCGGCATTTCACGTGCCGCGCGCGGGTGCCTACGGTAAAGGGATGGGCTGCACGGAATGAGTGCAGTATCTTCAATGGGACAGTGCATTGTGTTGCACTTTTTGCTCCGTGAACTCAGAAAGTCAGGCCACAGGTGAACGACCAGGGCACCGCCGCAGAACCGGCCGCCGCAGTCGCCGTCCCGGAGGCGGTCGCCGCCCTCGGCGAACAGGGCGGCCCCGTCGGCGCCGGAGGGCGCAGGGCGGCGCTCGCCCCGGTCGCGCTGGTGGTCGCGGGCGGGCTCTCCGTCCAGTTCGGCTCGGCGGTCGCGGTGCTGCTGATGCCGAAGGCCGGCGCGCTCGGTGTCGTCACGCTGCGGCTCGCCGCGGCGGCCCTCGTCCTGCTCGTCGTCTGCCGCCCGAAGCTGCGCGGCCACTCGCGGGCCGACTGGGGCACGGTGGTGGCCTTCGGCCTCGCCATGGGCGCTATGAACACGCTCTTCTACCAGGCCGCCGACCGCATCCCGCTCGGCGCCGCCGTGACCCTGGAGGTGCTGGGCCCGCTCGCCCTCTCGGTGATCGCCTCGCGCCGGCTCGTCAACGTGGTCTGGGCCGGGCTCGCGCTGGGCGGTGTGCTGCTGCTGAGCGGCGGGGGCTTCGACCGGCTCGATCCGGTGGGCGCCGTGTACGCACTCGCCGCCGGCGCCATGTGGGCGGCGTACATCGTCTTCAGCGCCCGCACCGGCCGCCGCTTCCCGCAGGCCGACGGACTGGCCCTGGCGATGGTGGTGGCGGCCGTCCTCTCGCTGCCGCTCGGCATCATGGAGTCGGGCTCGAAACTCCTCGTCCCGTCCACGCTCGGCCTGGGCGCCGCCGTCGCGCTGCTGAGCTCGGTCCTTCCGTACACGCTCGAACTCATGGCGCTGCGCCGGCTGCCCGCGCCCACCTTCGCGATCCTGATGAGCCTGGAACCCGCGATCGCGGCCGCGGCCGGCTTCCTCATCCTCGACCAGGCCCTCTCCACCACGGACGCACTGGCCATCGCGCTCGTCATCGGCGCGAGCATGGGAGCGGTACGCAGTCAGGTGCGGGGCGCCGGGAAGCGGTGAGGGCGAGCGCGGCCGGATGATCCCGTTCCGGCTGCGTGGCCGGGCCCGCGAACCTAGTGTGATCGCGATATCCGACCTGGAGGAAAACATGCCGGAACGCGACGATCTGCTCGCGCTCGTGACCGACCAGCGCACCAATTTTCTCTTCACCGTCGAGAATCTCGACGACACCCAGGCGCGCGCCCGCACGACCGTCAGTGAGCTGACGCTCGGCGGACTGCTGAAGCACCTCGGGCTCGTGCAGCGCAGCTGGCTGGACGTGGTCGCGGGCACCGCCCCCGCGAAGATCGACTGGGCGGACCTCGACCCCGACGGCAACCGGATGACCGACGCGGAGAAGCTGCCCGAGCTGCTGGAGGCCTTCCACGCAGCAGCCGCCGACTTCGACCGTACGGTGCGCGAGGAGGCCGACCTCGACCGCGAGGTCACGCTGCCGGAGTACCCGTGGTCGCCCCCGGAGCCCGTCCGGTGGACCGTCCGCCACGTCCTGTGGCACATCTTCCGCGAGATCACCCACCACAGCGGCCACGCCGACATCATCCGCGAGGCGCTCGACGGCGCCAGCACGACGCTCAGGATGAAGGAAGCGGCGGAGAAGGGCCAGTAGCTCCGGTCGCGCTCCGGCGGCGGACCGTCAGCCGAGCCGGCGTGTCAGCACCTGGCCCGGCCAGTCCCCGGACATGAAGCGGGAGGCGGGGGCGAAGCCGTTGCGCTCGTAGAAGGCGACCAGTTCGCCCCCACCGCCCGACCAGCAGTCGACCCGCAGCAGCTCCACACCGGCCCGCCGGGTCTCCTCGGCGGCATGGGCCAGCAGCGCCGCCCCGATGCCCAGACCGGCATGCCGGCGGTCCGATACCAGCAGCCGTACGTACCGCTCCGGTTCCCCGGCCGCGGCGATGGGCATCTGCGGGCTGGGCCCGGAGCCCAGCACCATGGCCCCGACGGGTGTTCCGCCCAGCTCCGCCAGGTAGGGCGTCTGCTCGGTCGTGTACCGCCGCACCCGCTCCGCCCCGCCGGGCTTCTGCGAATACGGTGTCGTGCCCCACTGCTGGGTGTTGCCGCGGCCGTTCATCCAGGCGACCGCCCCGTCCAGCATGTCCAGAACGGCGGGTGCGTCGGCCGGGCCGCCCGGCCTGATCCGTATGGCACGTGCGATGTCGTGGTTCACGGATGAAGCCTGGTGTTCTGTCCACGGAGGTTGGGTGCGGAGGT
>NZ_JAELVH010000465.1 GCF_019399235.1 Streptomyces poriferorum
CGACTACTCCTGCAAGCCCTCCGCAGCCCACCCCCGGCCCGTCGTCCTGGTCCACGGGACCTTCGGGAACTCCGTCGACAACTGGCTCGTCCTCGCCCCCTACCTGGTCAACCGGGGCTACTGCGTCTACTCGCTCGACTACGGGCAGCTTCCCGGTGTGCCGTTCTTCAACGGCCTCGGCCCGATCGACAAGTCGGCCGGACAGCTCGCCGCCTTCGTCGACAAGGTGCTCGCCTCCACCGGGGCCCCGAAGGCCGACCTCGTCGGCCACTCCCAGGGCGGCATGATGCCGAACTACTACCTGAAGTTCCTCGGCGGAGCGCCCAAGGTGAACGCCCTGGTCGGGCTCGCGCCCGACAACCACGGCACCACCCTCCTCGGCCTGACCAAGCTGCTGCCGTACTTCCCCGGCGCCGGGGACCTGCTCAACGCCGGTACGCCGGGACTCGCCGACCAGGTGGCCGGATCGCCCTTCGTCACCAAGCTCAACTCGGTCCCCGACACCGTGCCCGGCGTGCACTACACCGTCATCGCGACCAGGTACGACGAGGTCGTGACCCCGTACCGGACACAGTTCCTCGACGGGCCGGACGTACGCAACGTCCTGCTCCAGGACCTGTGCCCGGTCGACCTGTCCGAGCATGTGGCGATCGGGACCATCGACCGGATCGCCTACCACGAGGTGGCGAACGCGCTGGACCCGGCGCACGCCACCCCGACGACGTGCGCCTCGGTCATCGGGTAGGGAACGCACCGGACGGGAACGGTCCCTGACCGGACCGTCCGTCAGCGTCCGCGCCGGGTCGCTGCGGCGGCCCGGCGGCGGACCGAGACGAGCAGGGCGGCAGCGCCCAGTGCGACGGCGGCGGCGCCACCCATGGCCAGCCGGCCCGTGGCGGCGCCGCCGCCCGTCTCGGCGAGGTTGTCGGCCCCTGCGACGGGGACATCGGCCGACGCGCTGTCCGGCTCCGGGGCATTGGCCGGAGCCGTCGCACCGGCCGCCTCGGTGACGGCCGCGCCCGTACCGGCGTCGTCGTCGCCGTGGCCGCCGTGCTCGACCGAGGACTTCTGCGCACCCTCGGTGATCTCCTGCTCGGAGGGTGCCGAAGCGGACGGCGCGGGCACGGCGGCGACCGAACCGCTGCCGCTCGTACCGCTGCCGCTCGGACCGCCGAAGGCCACGTCGGAGCACGCGTAGAACGCCTCCGGGGAGTCCGACCGCTGCCAGACGGTGTAGACCAGCTGACGCCCCGAGCGCTCGGGAACGGTGCCGTCGAAGACGTACGAACCGTCCACCAGCTCCGGGTCGGTGGCCTCGGCGAACGGTTTCTCCTCCAGGTCCGACCACTTCAGCGGCTTCGTGGGGTCGTAGCCGGCGGTGGTGAGATACAGCGCGAAGGAACCCTTGTGCGGTGCGGTGGCCCGGAAGCGGAAGGTGTGGGAGCCCGCCTTCATGTCGGTGGCCGGCCAGTCGGCGCGCGGCAGATCGAGACCCTTGAACTTGTCGTTGCCCGCACTGCACAGCTTGCCGTCCGGGATCAACTGCCGGTGGTTCCCCGCTGCGTTGGCGATGTTGACCCCGTTCCAGTCGTACAGAGCCTGCGTGCCGCCTGCCGCGACCGCGGCCACGCACGCGGCGGACCGCGGGTGTTCCGGACCCTCGGCGAAGCAGGCCGAGACCCGGCTCACCGGGTCCGTCAGCGATCCGTGCGCCGAGGCCGGAACAGCGGTCAGAACGGTGAGTACGAGCGGCGTCGCACCGAGCGCGGCGACGGCGGCGGCCCTGCGGCGGGCGGGGGTGATGGCAGGCATGGTGACGTACTCCTTCAGCGGTCCACGGCGATGTGCGGGGCGTCCCGGGAACAGCAAGCTAGCCCGCGCCCGGCCCCGGAAAGGCCCTGGAGAGGGGCCGTCGGCCATCGTTATGACGGGCTTAAGGGGCCACTCAAGAACGCTTAAGACCGGTTGCGGAGGGAGACATCGAGGGAGACCGCGAGGAGACGGCGAGGAGGACGGTGAGGGGGACGGCGAGGAAGACGTCCGCCGTTGTCAGTGGCAGCTGGCACGATCGGTCCATGACGACGATCGACTGGGATTCAGCCGCCGGTTCCTTCGACGACGAGCCGGATCACGGCCTGCTCGACCCCGTGGTCCGGCACGCCTGGGCGCAGCGCCTGGAGACCTGGCTGCCCCGGGAGCGTTCCGAGGTGCTCGACCTGGGCTGCGGCACCGGAAGTCTGGCGCTGCTCGTCGCCGGGCAGGGCCACCGGGTCACCGCCGTGGACCGCTCGCCCCGCATGGTCGAGCAGGCGCGCGCCAAGCTGGCCGGTACGGGGACGGAGGTGCTGGTCGGGGACGCTGCCGCGCCGCCGGTCGGCAAGCAGCGGTTCGACGTGATCCTGGCCCGGCACGTGGTGTGGCTGCTCCCCGATCCGGCCGCCGTCCTGCGCCACTGGTTCGGCCTGCTCCGGCCCGGCGGCAGACTGGTCCTGGTCGAGGGCGTGTGGAACGGGGTCGGTCTGTCCGCCCGGCAACTCTCCGCGCTTCTCGCCCCGTTCACCGAGCGCGTCCACCACGAGCCGCTCTCCGGCGACCGGGACCTCTGGGGCAAGGACGTCGACGACGAGCGCTACGCACTGGTGGCGCGTGCCGAACCTCCGCGCCGGCACACCGAGGTCGTCGATGTGCATCTGATCCTCCGACGCGGCCCGGATGTCCTGCTCGCCCGACGGGCCGGTACGGGGTACGCGGACGGGCTGCTGCACGCACCGTCCGGGCACGTGGAGGACGGCGAGGACGTCCGGGAGGCAGTGATCCGGGAGACGGCCGAGGAGATCGGGGTGGCGCTGGAGCCCGGGGAACTGCGCACCGCCCTGGTCATGCAGCACCGGGGGCCGGGCGGCAGCCCCAGGACGGGCTGGTTCTTCGAGGCGGCGTACGACCCTGAGCGTCCGCCGTACAACCGCGAACCGGACAAGTGCTCCGAGCTGGCCTGGTTCCCGCTGGACGCCCTGCCGGACGACATGGTCGCGTACTGCCGCGCCGGCCTGGACGGCTACCGGACGGGGGAGCACTTCCTGATCCACTGGCACGAGGACGGCGACACCGTGGCGTTCGAACCGAGGGGCACCCGGCGGGCCGTACCGCTGCCGGCCGGCGGGGCCCGCACCGGGCGGCTCCACCACATCGAGCTGTGGGTGCCCGACCTGGCGGCCGCCGCGTCCGGCTGGGGCTGGCTCCTCGGTGAGCTGGGCCATGTCCCGTACCAGCAATGGGCGCACGGCCGCAGCTGGCGGCGGGGCGACAGCTATGTGGTGATCGAGCAGTCGCCCGACCTGGTCCCCGGAGGGCATGAGCGACGCCGCCCCGGGCTCAACCACCTGGCGTTCCACGTCGAGCCCGGCCCGGTCCTCGACGTGGAACGCCAGGT
>NZ_JAELVH010000466.1 GCF_019399235.1 Streptomyces poriferorum
CACGAGTTAAATCTCAGTAGGATGCCGCTCAGCGTGATCTAGCCAGGAAAAAACGGTTGTTGACCGATGCACTCTTCAGTCAGCTACCACGGATCGGCGGCAAAGCAAGGGGGCACAAGGTGCTGGAAGAGGCATTGGCGGCTGCAGCCGCAGCGGGCGGCATCGCGGTGGTGGAGGCCGCCGGAACGGAGGCATGGACAGGGTTGCGGCAGGCGATTGCACGGTGGTTCGGGCGCGGCGACGGACAACGCGAGCAGGCAGAGCTGGAGCGCTTGGACCAGACCGCATCTGCACTCGAAGCCTCTAATGCGGACACAGTGGATCGGGTACGCATTCGCCAAGAGGCGACCTGGCAGGCCCGGATCGAGGCCATGCTGGAGAGCCTGGATGAGACGGAGTGCGACCAGGCCGCTGACGAACTGCGTGCCCTGCTCGCCCAGCACACCCCCCACAGCGAGGCATCGGCCGGCCAGGGTGGGCTGGCCGTTGTTGGCAGCATAGGCATCCGCGCAGAGGGAGGCTCGATCGCAGCCGGAATCATTCACGGAGGCGCGCAGATCGGCCCCCCTCCGGCGCCGGATCCGTCCCAGGGCTGAACGGACCGGCAGCTCCAAGCCCACCACCACAGTCCGCGAGCACCGCTATGCCCGAGAGGGTAGCGGTCCATGCCGCCCACAACAGCACAGCAGTCGGGGTCATCTACCAGGCCGCGCCACGCGTGCCTGCCACATGGCCGTGTCAGGTCGGGGTGATCCCATCTCAAGCGGAGTGGTTCCAGGACCGGGTCGAGACCAGTCGACTGGCCCAGCTGCTGGCCAGCGGCGGTACCGCGGTCGTCGGATCTGCAGACCGAGTGCCTACGAGCGGGGTACTGGCAGGGATGGGCGGGGTTGGTAAGACTCAGCTAGCCGCCCACTATGCGCGCACTGCCTGGGAGGCTGGCACGCTGGATGTGCTGGTGTGGATCACTGCCAACAGCCGTAGCGCCGTCGTAGCTGGCTACGCCCAGGCTGCGGTGGAGATCCTGGGCGTTGACCCAGGTGGCCAAGAGGCGGCGAGGGAGTTCCTGGCCTGGCTGGAGCCCAAGTCGCAGCCGAGCCCATGCCGCTGGCTCGTGGTTCTGGACGACATCGCCGACCCCGTTGACCTGAAGGGGTGGTGGCCGCCAGTCAGCCCGCACGGCCGCGCCCTGGCCACCACCCGACGCAAGGACGCCGCCCTGACCGGGGGTGGTAGACGCCTGATCGAGGTCGGCCTATTCACTGTAGGCCAGGCCCTGGCCTACCTCACAAGTGCTCTGGCCGCCCACGGCCGTATCGAGCCCGAAATGCAGCTCACCGCCCTCGCCAACGACTTGGGCCAGCTTCCGCTTGCGCTATCTCAGGCTGCCGCCTACATCATTGATGCTGGCATCAGCTGCCGGGTCTACCGGGGCCTGCTGGCCGACCGCACTCGTTCCCTCGCCGACTCTGCGCCCGACGTCCTACCCGACGACCAAACCCACACCGTGGCCGCTGCCTGGAGCCTGTCTCTCGACCGCGCCGATACTTTGCGCCCCGTTGGTCTGGCCCGGCCGGTGCTCCAGCTTGCCTCGGCCATGGACCCGAACGGTATTCCTGAACACGCTCTCACCAGCCCGCCCGCCCTCGCCTACCTCGTCGCTCACAGAGCCCGCTGTGATGGCCATCAGACGGAGTACAGCGTCTCTGGCGACAAAACACGTGCGGCCCTGCGAGTCCTGCACCGTCTCAGTTTGATTGAGCATTCTCCGGATGCGCCCCACCCACGCATTCGAGTCCATCAACTCGTCCAACGCACCACACGCGAGTCACTCTCACCCATCGATCGTGCTGATATGGCCCGTTCAGCCGCTAACTCGCTCTTGGCTACCGTCCACGAGCACCGGAATGACAGGGCCGACAAGGATGACTTTCTTGCCAATGCTCTAGCGGTGATTCAGAACGCACAAGGCGACCTGTGGGACCCTGAGCCACACCCGTTGGTCCCGAAGCTCGGCGCCAGCCTTGGTGCCGATTGCCAGTACGATGCCGCCCTGGAGCATTTTCGCCAACTGGTGGAGGCAGCCAACCTCCGACTAGGTTCGGACAGTCGGCACACGCTCGCAATGCGCTACAACCTCGCCTATTGGCAGTGGCGCGCGGGAGACCTGGGTAACGCTTCCACCGCGCTAGTAGACCTGTTGGGCGACACGCAACGCGTATTCGGGTCGATGGACCACCTCACGTTGGCCACTCGCCAGGTTCTAGCCAACGTCAGGGGAGAAGCCGGAGAGGCAACCACTGCCGTGGCAGAACTCGCGGAAGTTCTTGAAGATGCCGTGAAGGACCGTGGGGCAACCGATCTCTTTGCTCTGGACGTTCGCCATAACCTTTCCTACTGGCAAGGTTTAGCTGGCGACACGACGCTAGCCACGGATGGCATCAAGGAAGTGCTCTCCATACGTCACCAGCAAATCGATCCCGAACGGATGACAAAAGAAGAATTCGACGCAATTTTGAGCGGCCTCACCAGCCTCGCCGAACAGTGCGGGAGATCTGGAGACGCAGCGGGAGCAGTCGAACAATACGCCGAACTTACTGAAGGGCTCGGCCAGTATCTGGGCTTGAACCACGAATCCGTCCGTTCCCTGCGCACAAGCCTTGCCTGGTGGAAGGGGTGCTCGGGCGACATCGCGGGAGCAATCGCGGACTATACCGCTCTCCTGGAGGAGGAATCAGACCTCGAGGCCCATCATCCGAACATCCGCACACTCCTGCATAACCTTGGCTACTGGAAGGGCAGGTCCGGCGACCTCGCGGGGGCTATAGCGATCCTCTCGGATCTCCTGGAGATGGGACTCCAGAAATTGGACCCGAACCATCCGGATGTGCAGCTCACCCGCCTCGTTCTTACCCGGTTCCACTGGGCCGCCGGCACGGTACTACAATTGCCGCCTCGTTAAACTGCATTATGGCAGCTACTGAGATTGAACTCGTG
>NZ_JAELVH010000467.1 GCF_019399235.1 Streptomyces poriferorum
ACGGGGCTTTTCTGCGTTCCCGGCCAGGAACGATCGCATCAGGTCCGCCGCACATCGGAGTCCTTGACCCAGGCAGGCTTCCAAGTCTCGCCGTCGGCCTGGTGAGGCCGTGTGGAGCCGAGATAGTCGCGGAGAGCGATGAGGGCGGGGTGTGGGTTGTCGCGACGCCAGATCAGCGAGTGCGGGTAGACAGGAGTGGGGTCGGTCACCGGGATGCGCCGCAGTCCATGGCCGGCGGGCCAGATGAGGCGGGTGTGCTCGCCCATGAAGGTGGCCAGGGCCGGGGTGTCGGCGATGGTGTCCAGAAGGGCATCGGAGCCGAAGTTGGGGCCGGTTGCCTCGATGGTGAGGCCGAATTCGGCGACGAGATCGTCGTAGTAGGCGCCCCACTCGGTACCGGGGACGATGCCTGGCATCCAGATCCGGTGCCCGGCGAGCTGCGCGAGGGTCACGGACCTGGCGCCCGCCAGCGCGTGGGCAGGCCCCGTGAGGAGTTGCAACGGCTCATCGAGCACTCGGGCGGATTCGATGTCCTCGGGAAGTGGCCGGCCGGGCGCCGCGACGGCGCGGAATGACGCATCGATCGCACCGGACCCGATAGCGGCGACGGCCGTCTCGATCTCGAACAGCATCAACACGTCGAGTTCGATCTCGGGATGCGCGCGGTGGAATCCGCGCATCAGGCCCGCCTGTGCGCCGCGCGACGCGATCACGTCGACACGCAGCGGGCGACGGCCGGCGTGCACGGATGCGACCGCGCGCTCTGCGACCCGCAACAGCTCACGTGCGTGAGGCAGGAGTGCCTGTCCGTCGATGGTGAGCTCGGCGCCGCGTGGCGTGCGGGTGAACAGCCGCACACCGAGGTTCTTCTCCAGCACGGAGATACGTCTGGAGACGGCCTGCTGGGTGATCGAGAGCTCGGCGGCTGCTTCCTGGAACTGGCCCGTGTCAGCGACGGCAGCGAAGGTGCGTACGGCTTCGAGATCCATGGAGAACCACGGTAATTCACAACGGATCGTTGTGTAGCGGCGCCAAGTTGGTTGTTTGACCTGCTGCTGTCCTGCTCGATTAGCTGTTCCTGGTCAATGTCTGTTTGTTGGGTAAGACATCAAGGGCGGCTGAGCATGGTGGGCAGGAGACCGTTGGGCCGACAGTTCGGGTGGCTGTGGGCGGCGTATGCCGTCAGCGGGTTCGGCACGCGGCTGGCGTTCGACGCGTTCGCTCTGATCGCGATCCTTGCACTCCACGCAGGGCCGACCGAGGTATCCGTACTGGCCGCGACAGGGCTTGCTGTGGGAGCCGCCGTGGCCGTGCCGCTGGGGCCGTGGCTGGAGTTTCGCCGTAAGCGGCCGGTGATGGTCGCGATGGACCTGACCCGGTTCGTAGCGCTGATGAGCGTACCCGCCGCGTATGCGCTCGGTCTGCTCGGCTTCGCGCAGCTTCTGCTTGTCTCCGTCGTCGTCGGCGCGGCCGACATCGCCTTCACCGCGGCCGGCGGCGCGTACCTGAAGACGCTCGTACGGCCTGAGGACCTGCTCGTCGCGAACGGACGGTTCGAGTCCACGGCCTGGACCGTCACCGTGCTCGGACCGCCGGCCGGCACGGCGGCGATCGGATTCTTCGGACCGGTGACGACGGTGGTGGCCGACGCGGTCAGTTATCTGCTCTCAGCCGCGGGGATCCGTGCCATCGGTGGCAGTGAGCCGCCCCCTGCGCGGACGGGTACGCCCAGGTCGCGGCTCCGGCCCCGCGACCTGCTCGAAGGGTGGCGGCACATCCTGGGCCACCCGGCCCTGCGTCCTCTGTTCTTCAACACGGTCCTGGTCAGCGGTCTGATCATGGCAACCTCGCCGCTGCTGGCCGTCCTCATGCTCGGGGACCTGGGGTTCGCCCCCTGGCAGTACGGCCTCGCCTTCGGCCTGCCCTGTGTCGGCGGGATCATCGGCTCACGGCTGGCACGCAGGCTTGTCGCACGCGCCGGACGGCAGAGGGTCCTGCTCGCCGCCGGGGCGCTGCGGGCGTGCTGGTCGCTCGGGCTGGCCTTCATCCGGCCCGGTGCAGGCGGACTCGTGCTCGTCATCGTGGTCGAGTTCGGGCTGATCACCTGCATGGGTGTGTTCAACCCGGTGTTCGCCACCTACCGGCTGGAGCAGACGGCGACGGACCGGATCGTCCGCACCCTGTCGGCGTGGTCGGTCACCAGCAAGCTGACCGTCGCCGCCATGACCGGGCTATGGGGGTTGCTGGCCGCCGTCACCGGTCCTCGCGCCGCGATCGCCGTCGCGGGTCTTCTCATGCTGTTCACCCCGTTCCTGCTTCCCTGGTCCGCACGCGAGCCCCAGCCTGAGCCGGATGCGGCAGGGATCCGAGCCTGACTCTCGTATCGCGATTCGGCGCTGCCCTCGCCCCTGCTCGGGCGGTCGGCTCGGTGCCACGGGCGGGGGACGTTACAGCCGGCCGGCGGCCTTGAGGGCCAGGTAGGCGTCTGCGAGGGACGGCGCGAGGCTGTCCGGGGTGGCGTCCACGACGACCACGCCGTGACGCTGGAGCTGGTCCGCCGTCCGACGCCTTTCTGCCTGGGCCTCGGCTCCCGCGGCTGCGTCGTAGATCGCGTCCACTGTCCCCCTCGCTGCCGCCATCTCCTCGATGTGAGGGTCCCGCACGGCTGCCAGCAGCACGGTATGGCGCTGAGTAAGACGTGGCAGCACGGGCAGCAGTCCTTCCGCGACGGGGGCTGCGTCGAGGCTGGTCAGCAGCACGATGAGGGAGCGCCGAGGTGCGTGCGTCAGCGCGGCGGCGCTCAGACCCCGGGCGTCGGTTTCCACGAGTTCCGGCTCCAGTGGGGCCAGGGCGTCGACCATGGCCGGCAGGACGTCGCCGGCGCCACGGCCCCGGACCTGGGCGCGTACCCGGCGGTCGTGGGCGAGAAGGTCCACGCGATCGCCGGCGCGGGTCGCGAGG
>NZ_JAELVH010000468.1 GCF_019399235.1 Streptomyces poriferorum
GACGGGGCGCCCGCCACCCGGCCGAACAGCGGGGCGAGGATGAGCTGGGCCGCCCCTTCGGCGACCGGCTGCTCCCCGCCGCCCGCGGCGACGACCGGTACGGGCGCCCCGTCCGCCCCGTCGCGCCGTGCCCGCTCGTCGAGCACCGCGCGTACCCCTCGGACGTACGCGTCGGGGTCGGCGGCGACGAGGCGTCCGCCCAGCACCACCCGGTCGATGTCGAGCAGCCCGACCAGGTTGGCGGCGCCGGTCCCGAGCACCCGCGCGGCCTCGGCGACGTCGCCCCGGTCGACGGCGGCCAGGCAGAGCGCCTCGATGCAGCCGCGCCCGCCGCAGCTGCACGGGGCGCCGTCCAGCTGGACGGTCTGGTGGCCGAACTCCCCCGCTCCGGTACGGGCCCCGCGGTGCAGCGCCCCGCCGAGCACCAGTCCGGAGCCTAGGCCGGTGCCCAGGTGGAGGTAGGCGAAGTCGGCGGGATCCGGCGTCTGGAGGGCGAGCCCGAGGGCGGCGGCGTTGGTGTCCTTGTCGATGACGACGGGCAGCCCGGTCCGCGCGGTGAGCTCGTCCCGGAGCGGGTAGCCGTCCCACTGCGGGAACCCGGTGACGCGGTGCAGGACCCCGCCCCGGTGGTCGAGCGGCCCCGGTACGGCGACGCCCACCCCGAGCACTGCCCGCGCGCCGTCGCCCCGCACGGCGGCGACAGCCCCGGCCGCCGCCGCGAGCACCTCGTCCGCCGGGGCGCCGAGGTCCAGCGGGGCCGTACGGCTCGCGGCCACCGTGCCCGCGAGGTCGACGAGCACCACGGTCAGCTCGTCGCGGTCCAGGTGCAGCCCCACCGCGTGGGCGGCGTCCGGCACCAGCCGCAGCACGGTGCGCGGCTTGCCGCCCGTCGAGGCGCGGTACCCGGCCTCGGCGGCCAGGCCCTCGGCGCGCAGCCGGGCGGTGATCTTGCTGACGGCCTGCGGGGTGAGTCCGGTGCGCCCGGCGAGTTCGAGCCGGCTGATGCCGCGCTCGCCCGCCGCCCGCAGCAGGTCCAGCACGAGCGCCGCGTTGTGGCTGCGCAGTGTCGGCAGGTTCGCGCCGCTGTTGCTCCTGTTCACGGACCCATTGTCTCCTGCGCTTGCACTTTGGCAACAGCGTTGCCAAAGTGGAAGCATGACTGCCCACGTGACTCACGAGACCTCCGGATCGTCCGGGACCTCCCTGCGCGTCGGACTCGTCGGCTACGGCCTGGCGGGTTCCGTCTTCCACGCCCCGCTGATCGCCGCCACCGAGGGCCTCGCCCTGGACACGGTCGTCACGTCGAACGAGGAGCGCCGGGAGCAGGCCCGCGCCGAGTTCCCCGAGGTGCGGTTCGCCGCCTCGCCGGACGAGCTGTGGGCACGCGCGGACGAGCTCGACCTGATCGTGATCGCCTCGCCGAACAAGACCCACGTCCCGCTCGCGACGGCCGCGCTGAAGGCCGGTCTGCCGGTGGTCGTGGACAAGCCGGTCGCCGGTACGGCCGCCGAGGCCCGGGAGCTGGCGGCGCTGGCCGAGGAGCGCGGGCTGCTGCTCTCCGTGTTCCAGAACCGCCGCTGGGACAACGACTTCCTCACCCTGCGCTCGCTGATCGCGGACGGTGAGCTGGGCGAGGTGCAGCGCTTCGAGTCGCGCTTCGAGCGGTGGCGCCCGCAGCCGAAGGGCGGCTGGCGCGAGTCGGGCGATCCGCAGGAGATCGGCGGGCTGCTGTACGACCTGGGCAGCCATGTCGTCGACCAGGCGCTGGTCCTGTTCGGCCCGGCGGACCGGGTGTACGCGGAGTCGGACGTACGCCGCCCGGGTGCCGCGGCCGACGACGACACGTTCCTGGCGATCACCCACACCAGCGGGGTCCGCTCGCATCTGTACGTCAGCGCGACGACGGCCCAGCTCGGCCCGCGTTTCCGGGTGCTCGGGTCGACCGCCGGGTACGTCAAGTACGGCCTCGACCCCCAGGAGGCCGCCCTGCGCGAGGGCACCCGCCCGTCGGCCCGGGTGCCGTGGGGTGTGGAGGACGAGGCGCTGTGGGGCAGGCTCGGTTCGGGCGAGTCCCCGCTCACGGGCGGCGGCACCCCGGTGCGTACGCTGCCGGGCGATTACCCCGCGTACTACGCGGCGGTCGCCGACGCGCTGCGCGGCAAGGGCGAGAATCCGGTGACCGCCCTCCAGGCCGCCGCCGCGCTGGACGTTCTGGAGGCCGCCCGCCGCTCGGCCCGCGACGGCGTCACGGTCGCGCTGCCCCCGGCCTCCGCCTCCGTATCCGCCACCGCTCACGCCACCGAGGAGCAGTCCGCATGAACCCCACCGCTCCGACCATCTCCGAGCTGATCGCCCAGGAGCGCCGGCTGACGCTGCCGCATTTCGGCTACGACGACGCATACGCGCTCGGCGGCCTGCTCGTCGCCCTGGCCCGGGAACGGCACGCCCCGGTCGCGATCGACATCCGGCGCGGCGCCCAGCAGCTGTTCCATGCGGCGCTGCCCGGCTCCAGCGCGGACAACGACGCGTGGATCGACCGCAAGCGCAAGGTCGTCGAGCGGTACGGCGAGAGCTCGTACCTGGTCGGGACCCGGTTCCGGGCCAAGGGGACAACGTTCGACGAGGCCTCGCGCCTGGACCCGGACACGTACGCCGCGCACGGCGGCTCCTTCCCGATCGCGGTCGAGGGCGCGGGCGTCATCGGCTCGGTCACGGTCTCGGGCCTGCCCCAGGCGGAGGACCACGCACTGGTGGTCGAGGCGCTGGAACAGTTCGCGACGAAGATCAGCGACTGACCGGCCCCGGCACGCGCGAAGGGGTGGGGGCCGCCGCCGGGCACCCCCCACCCCTCCGATCTTTACGCGTCCTACGTCGGCGCTGTGCGCGTAGCCGACCAGCGCCGTCGCGCACCGAGCAGCCCGGCAGAATCAAGCCCGTCCGGCGA
>NZ_JAELVH010000469.1 GCF_019399235.1 Streptomyces poriferorum
CCCGCCTCCTCCTCGTCCTCGGTGGCCGACGTCACCGCGGACGAGGGTGTCTACCCGGAGCTGGCGAAGCTTGCCCGGCGCGACGCGGGCGACAAACTGGCGCTGGGCCGGGCGGACGCACCCGTCGTCCTCATCGAGTACGCCGACTTCAAGTGCGGCTACTGCGCGAAGTTCGCCCGGGACACCGAACCCGCCCTGGTGAAGAAGTACGTCGACGCCGGCACCCTGCGCATCGAGTGGCGCAACTTCCCGATCTTCGGCGCCGAGTCCGAGGCCGCCGCACGTGCCTCCTGGGCCGCCGGGCAGCAGAACCGCTTCTGGGAGTTCCACCGTGCCGCGTACGCCGAAGGAGCCAAGGAGAAGGGGTTCGGCAAGGACCGGCTGAAGGCCCTCGCCCACCAGGCCGGGGTACCCGACCTCGACCGCTTCCTCCGCGACACGGAGGGCGCAGCGGCCGCGGCGGCCGTGAGCAAGGACCAGGAGCAGGGGTACGGAATCGGCGCGACGTCCACTCCGTCGTTCCTGGTCAACGGCCGCCCGATCGCGGGGGCGCAGCCGGCGGAGACCTTCACCCGGGCCATCGAGCAGGCGGCCGACCGGGCGAAGAACCTGGGCAGCGCAGGCCAGGACGCCAAGGGCACCGCCGGTCCGGCGAGCGCGGAAGGCCCTGACGGCTCCGCGTCCCCTGACGGCTCCGCGTCCCCTAACGGCTCCGCGTCACCTGACGGCTCCACGTCCCCCGATGGCTCCGCGTCTCCCGAAGGCTCCGCGAAGTGACGGCGGACGTCGGTTACTTCGCCGCGTTCCTCGGCGGGCTGCTGGCCCTGCTCAGCCCGTGCAGTGCCCTGCTGCTCCCGGCCTTCTTCGCGTACTCCATCGACTCCGCCTCCCGGCTGCTCGCCCGGACCGGGATCTTCTACGCGGGCCTCGCCACCACCCTCGTCCCGCTCGGCGCCGCGGGCTCGTACGCCGGAAGGCTCTTCTACGGCCATCGCGACGCCCTCGTCCTCGGCGCCGGCTGGCTGATCATCGGGCTCGGTGTCGCCCAGATCGTCGGTCTGGGCTTCGCCTCGCGCCGGATCTCCGCGCTGAGCGGCCGGATCCGCCCCACGACCGCGCTGTCCGTCTACGCGCTCGGGGCCGTCTACGGCCTCGCCGGTTTCTGTGCGGGGCCGATCCTCGGCAGCGTCCTCACCGTCGCGGCCGTCAGCGGCAGCCCGGCGTACGGAGGACTGCTGCTCGCCGTGTACGCGCTGGGCATGGCGGTGCCGCTGTTCCTGCTCGCGCTGCTCTGGGAGCGGTTCGACCTGGGGCGGCGGGCGTGGCTGCGCGGCCGTGCCCTGCGGCTCGGCCGCTTCGAGCTGCACACCACGACGCTGCTGTCGGGCCTCTTCTTCATCGGCCTCGGCGCACTGTTCCTCGCGTACGACGGGACGACGGCGTTGCCCGGGCTGCTGAACGTGGACCAGTCGTTCGCCGTCGAGCAGTGGGCCCGCGGCATCGGCGAGCGCGTGCCGGACGGGGTGCTGCTGGTGGCGGTGGTGGGTGTGGTGCTGCTCGTCCTCGCGGTGCGGTCCGGGCGGAGCCGGGGCGGCGCGGACGGCACGAACACCGCCGAGCGGGAGGGCGCCTGACACGGCGAAGGCCCCGTCCATCGGACGGGGCCTTCGGGTGGTGGCTGGGGCCGGGATCGAACCGGCGACCTATCGCTTTTCAGGCGATCGCTCGTACCAACTGAGCTACCCAGCCACGCAGCTCACAAGGGCTGCAGCG
This sequence comes from Streptomyces poriferorum, assembly GCF_019399235.1. Lineage (GTDB taxonomy): Bacteria > Actinomycetota > Actinomycetes > Streptomycetales > Streptomycetaceae > Streptomyces > Streptomyces poriferorum. The sequence continues at coordinate 1,774 of NZ_JAELVH010000469.1, forward strand.
GTCCTGACGGGATTTGAACCCGCGGCCTCCACCTTGACAGGGTGGCGAGCACTCCAAACTGCTCCACAGGACCAAGCTTTGTGCGACTAAGTGTCGCACAGGTTGTGCGTGCCCCCAACGGGATTCGAACCCGTGCTACCGCCTTGAAAGGGCGGCGTCCTGGGCCACTAGACGATGAGGGCAGAACTGCTGGTACAGCTTGCTTCCGCGTCTGTCGCCCGAAGGGAAAGTGAAGAAGCGTGTGACTCCGCTTCCCCCCAAGAGGTTCGGCTTCTCCTTCAACCTTTGAGGTTTCAGAACGGTCGAGCCCTGACCGGCGCCCTTGGGCACGTCGGAGACTGTACACGGGGCTTTCGGTGTCAGCCAAACCGAATAGGAGACGGCGTCGCGTCGGGCCTGCTCTCCTTGGGCAGGTGGCGGCTGACCTCGGCGGTCGTCAGGCCGAGGCCGCCCAGGGTGATCTCGTCCCAGGCCTGCAGACGGCGGGTGGAGCGGTCCAGATAGAGCACCGACGCGAGCACCTGTTCCGGCTTCTCGTTCTGCACGGCACGCAGCCCGCCGCCGCCCGTGGAGCCCTCGACCATCAGCCGGGTGCCGCCCTTCATGACCTCGTTCTGCCGGTGGTGCACATGGCCGGCCAGAGCGAGGGGGACCAGTCCGTCCGTCTGCCTGACCGCCTCCGGCTCGTGGGCGACGGCGATGTCCGCCGGGGTGCCCGCCCGCCGCTGGTCGCGCAGCGCGGCGGCGAGCCGCAGACCCGCCGCCCGCTCGGCCCCCTCCGCCTGTTCGGGCCCCGTGCGGTCCGGGGTGAACTGCGGGTCCCCGATGCCGGCGACCCGCAGCCCGCCGACGTTCACCGCGCGGCCCCCGTCCAGCACGTGCACGTTCTTGAAACGCTTGTTCTTCTCCAGGTACCGCTGCGTCACCGCCGAGTCGTGGTTGCCGCGGACCCAGACGTAGGGGGCGCCCAGGTCGCTGATCGGGTCGAGGAAGCTGTTCTCCACGGCCGCCCCGTGATCCATCGTGTCGCCGGAGTCGATGATCACGTCGATGTCGTACTGCTCGACGAGCGAACCGATGATGTGCCAGGCCGCGGGGTTGAGGTGGATGTCGGAGACGTGCAGGACGCGGAGCGTGGCGGGGTCCGGGCTGTACACGGGGAGCGTCGAGGTGGCGTCGTAGAGCTTGGTGACGTTGGTGACCAGACGGGCGAGTTCCTGCTGGTAGACGTCGAAGTCGGTGACGATCGAGCGGGCGTCGCCGACGACGGAGGGGGCGCTGGACAGCAGCCCGGAGAACTTCGGCTCCAGGACCGACTCCGGGTTCCAGGTGGCGTACGCCCCGACGCCCGAGGCGGTCAGCAGCGTGAGTGCGAGCCCTCCCGCGGCCAGGGCGCGCCGGGGCCTGCGGTAGACGGCGAGGCCGAGTGCGGTGGCTCCGGAGACGACCGCGACGCAGGAGCGCACGGCGAGCTCGCGGGCCCCGGCGCCGACGTCGTCACCGACCTCGGCCTCCAGCCCGGCGAGCCGTTCGGGGTGCTGGACCAGGGCCTCGGAGCGGACCGGGTCGAGGCGGTCGATGTCGACGTCGAGCCGGACCGGGGCCCGGTGCGAGTCCAGCTCCAGAGCACCGAGCGGGGACACGTTGATCTTGGTGCCGCCGCTGAGGGAGGGCCGCAGGGTCATGGTCGTGTCCATCGGGCCGACTGGCGCGCGGACGCTGCCGACGACCAGCAGTCCCAGCCAGGCGCCGAACAGCACGACGGCGACCAGGCCGAGCGCCCGGGCGAACGGGTGCGGCGCCCCGCCGGGAAGGCCGCCGGTATGGGCGCGGCGGCCAGGCCGTCCGGCGGAGCGCGGTCGCGGTCGGAGGCGGATGAGGTGCCGGACACGGGCTGCTGCGGCACGGAACGGGTCGCGGGCCATTGGGCGCGTATGCCCCGGCGGGGAGGCGGCTATGCGCATCCGGCGCACCGGGGCACATCACCCGGCTGATGGACAACGTCGCGGTGTTCGTCGAGGACGAACCGGAATCCGATGATCCGGAACTGCTGGGGCTCTACGAGGGCACGCCGCTGACCGAGCGCGGTGAGTGGTACGCGGGCGTGCTGCCGGACCGGATCACCATCTACCGGGGGCCGACGCTGCGGATGTGCGAGTCGCGCGAGGACGTCGTGGCCGAGACGGAGATCACGGTCGTGCACGAGATCGCCCACCACTTCGGCATCGACGACGAGAGGCTGCACGCGCTCGGCTACGGGTGAGGGTGCGGGCGGG
>NZ_JAELVH010000046.1 GCF_019399235.1 Streptomyces poriferorum
TCGGGGGTGGTGCCCGCCGCACCCCTCTCCTCCGCCGTCCCCATGGAGAGCCCCGCGGCCGCCGACGCGCACCGCCGGGAGCTGGCCCGGCTCGCCTGGCCGGAGGCGGCGGGCACCACCCCCGAACAGCGCGAGGCGCTGGAGCTCGCGGTCCGACACCGCCTCGCCCCGCGCGCCGTCGCCGCCGTCCTCGGGCTGGAACCCGCGACGGCCCGGGAGCTCCTGGCCGCCGCCGCCTGCGAAGTGGAACGGACGAGGGCCGCCCTCGCGGTCGTCGAGAAGGGCAACTGCCCCGCGGTCGGCCGGCTCACCGGCGACCATCGTGTGCTGCTCTCCGCCACCCTGCGCCGTGAGCTCGTACGGCATGTGGACGACTGCCCGAGCTGTCGCCGTGCCGCCGAGCGGGCCGGCGCCCAGGGCCCCTGGCCGGGCGCCGCGGTCACGCCCGTGGCCGCGCTGGCGGTCGTCGAGGCGCCGCGGCCCTCCGCCTACGTGGCGATGATGTACGCGCAGAAACATCAGAAGAATCGGTCCGCCACTCCCCGGTTCGACCGGGCGGGCTACCCGATGGACCCGAAGGACCACGCCGCGCGCCGGGACCGGATGCGGTCCAGGGTCATGACGACGACGGTCGTCGCCACGGTCGTCGCCGCCCCCGTGATCGCCCTGTGGTCCGCCTACCGGGGCGCGCCGCTCACCGGCGAGGGGCGCGACGGTTCGGCGGTCACCGCGACCGAGGCGGACGACGACCGCGGGAGCGACGACCCGTACGGCCACTACGAGAACGCGGGCAACGCCCGCCCCGAGCCCGGTCCCGGCTTCACCGACGGCGCCCGCCTCCCGGACGTCTCCGCCGAGGTCATCAGCGTGGGCACGGACCCGGACGGGGACGGCGCGGGGGCCGCGGCGGGCCGCCTCACCGTCGAGGCCCGGTCCTCCGGCGGCACGACGACGATCACGCTCACCGCGTCGAAGGCCGGCCCGGTCGTCTGGTCGGCCGGCACGGGACAGTCCTGGCTGCGCCTGAGCAGCACCTCGGGGACGCTCGCGGCGGGCGACAGCATCACGGTCCGCGTCCTGGTGGACCACGCGCGCGAACCGGACGGGTACTGGACGGCACGGATCGCCGTCGCCCCCTCGGGGTCGGTCGTGGCGATACACGGGTACGGCGGGCCGGCGTCGACCACGGCACCGCGGCCGCCCCTGCCGAGCGGCCCGGTCCGCCCGCACCCGCCCGTTCCGCAGGAGCCGTCGCCGTCCTCACCGGACCCCGATCCGACGCCCACGCCGACACCCGACCCGACGGGCACCCCGACGCCGACGGACCCGGGCTCACCGAGCCCGTCCCCGGACCCGACGACGGAGTCCCCGTCCCCGTCGGACCCGGGAAAGGGCCCGAGCACCCCGCCGAGGGCGGACTGACGGGCCCGGGGACGCGGGGGCCCGAGCACCCCGCCGAGGGCGGACTGACGGGCCCGGGGAGCCCCGGGGGCTAAGCCGGGTCCGCCGGGTGGGGGGCCATCGGCAGCAGCGAGGAGAGCCGCTCCTCGCACAGCTCGACCAGCCGGTCGTACGCCGGCTTGCCCATCAGCTCCGTGAACTCCGGCCGGTACGACACGTAGACCGGCTCCCCGGCACCGTGCGCCGACGTCGCCGACGTGCACCACCAGTGCAGGTCGTGCCCGCCCGGTCCCCAGCCCCGGCGGTCGTACTCACCGATCGTCACCTGGAGGATGCGCGTGTCGTCGGGCCGGTCGATCCAGTCGTACGTACGCCGGACCGGCAGCTGCCAGCACACGTCCGGCTTGGTCTCCAGGGGCTCCTTGCCCTCCCGCAGCGCCAGGATGTGCAGGGAGCAGCCGGCTCCCGCGGCAAAGCCGGGACGGTTCTGGAAGATGCAGGACCCCTCCCAGCGCCGCGTCTGGCGCTCCCCGTCGTCATCGGTCTGGACCCAGCCCGACTCCGTGCCCACGTCGTGGAACTGCCACAGGTCCGGGGTGAGCCGGGCGACGTGACCGGCCACCCGCTTCTCGTCGTCCTCGTCCGAGAAGTGGGCGCCCAGGGTGCAGCACCCGTCGTCCGCGCGGCCGGCCTGGATGCCCTGGCAGCCGCTGCCGAAGATGCAGGTCCACCTGGACGTGAGCCAGGTCAGGTCACAGCGGAAGACCTGCTCGTCGTCGGCGGGGTCCGGGAACTCCACCCACGCCCGCGCGAAGTCGATTCCCGTCTCGTCGGACCCCTGGGGTCCGTCTGTCTGCGGCTGCTGCATCTCCTGCTTCGTCTTCTGCTTCTTCGTGAGTTTGCCCGGCTTCGCCTTTTTCGTCTTTGGCACGCGCCCAGAGTAAGACCGCGGGGCGCATGGGCGGAGACAGTGCGCCGGTCCACCCCCGCCCGAAGCCGCAGTAGCGTTCTGCATATGAGACTCGGAGTCCTCGACGTGGGGTCGAACACGGTTCATCTGCTGGTGGTCGACGCGCACCCCGGCGCCCGCCCGCTGCCCGCGCACTCGCACAAGGCGGAGCTGCGCCTGGCCGAGCTCCTCGAGGCGGACGGGGCGATCGGCCCGCTCGGCGTGGACCGGCTGGTGACGACGATCGCCGGTGCGCTCCAGGCCGCCGAGGACAAGGGCTGCGAGGACGTGCTGGCGTTCGCCACCTCCGCGGTGCGGGAGGCGAGCAACGCCGACAAGGTGCTCGCCCGGGTGCGCGACGAGACGGGTGTCGACCTCGCCGTCCTCAGCGGCACGGAGGAGGCCCGCCTCACCTTCCTCGCCGCGCGGCGCTGGTTCGGCTGGTCGGCGGGCAAGCTGCTGGTCCTGGACATCGGCGGCGGCTCGCTGGAGATCGCGTACGGCATCGACGAGGAGCCCGACGCGGCCGTGTCGCTGCCGCTGGGCGCCGGACGTCTCACGGCCGGCTGGCTGGCCGGCGATCCGCCGGACCCGGCGGAGGTGAAGGAACTGCGCCGCCACGTGCGGGCGCGGATCGCTCGCAGTGTCGGCGAGTTCACCCGCTTCGGCCGCCCCGACCATGTCGTGGCCACGTCCAAGACCTTCAAGCAGCTCGCGAGGATCGCGGGCGCCGCGCGTTCCACCGAAGGGCTGTACGTGCAGCGCACCCTCAGCCGCAAGGCCCTGGAGGAGTGGGTGCCGAAGCTGGCCGCGATGACGGTGGAGGAGCGCGGGAACCTGCCCGGCGTCTCCGAGGGACGGTCCGCCCAGCTGCTGGCGGGCGCGCTGGTCGCGGAGGGCGCCATGGACCTCCTGGGCGTCGAGGACCTGGAGATCTGCCCCTGGGCGCTGCGCGAAGGAGTGATCCTGCGCCGCCTGGACCACCTGACGTCGAGCGAGGACGTGGCCCTCAACTGAAGGGGCCGCCCCCGGGCGTGTCACCTCATGGCCCTTCTCACTTTCGGCCGGACGCCCTCGGCGCCGCGCACCGCTGCCCGTACGCTGTCTGCGTGGCAGAACCAGTGGTGCGCATCCCGGATGCGAAGGTCGCCCTGTCGACGGCCTCGGTCTATCCGGAGTCGACGGCGACGGCCTTCGAGATCGCCGCGCGCCTGGGATACGACGGCGTCGAGGTCATGGTCTGGACCGACCCCGTCAGCCAGGACATCGAGGCCCTGCGCCGGCTCTCGGACTACCACCAGGTGCCGATCCTGGCCGTTCACGCCCCCTGCCTGCTGATCACACAGCGGGTCTGGTCCACCGATCCCTGGGTCAAGCTCCAGCGGGCGCGCGCCGCGGCGGAGAAGCTCGGTGCGTCGACGGTCGTCGTCCACCCCCCGTTCCGCTGGCAACGCAATTACGCCCGTGACTTCGTCACGGGGATCTGGCGGATGGCGGACGAGACCGACGTCCGGTTCGCCGTCGAGAACATGTACCCGTGGCGCTACCGGGACCGCGAGATGCTCGCGTACGCCCCCGACTGGGACGTCACCAACGACGACTACCGCCACTTCACGGTCGACCTGTCGCACACCTCGACGGCGCGTACGGACGGCATGGCCATGGTCGACCGGATGGGCGACCGGCTGGCCCACGTCCACCTGACCGACGGCAAGGGCTCGGGCAAGGACGAGCACCTGGTGCCGGGCCGGGGAGACCAGCCCTGTGCCGAACTGCTGGAGCGGCTGGCCCGTACCGGCTTCGACGGCCATGTCGTCATCGAGGTCAACACGCGCCGCGCGATGTCCACCGCAGAACGCGAGGCCGACCTCGCCGAGGCGCTCGCCTTCACCCGGCTGCACCTCGCCTCCTCCGCGCAGGTGCCGCGCCCGTGACCCCGGGCGCCGAAGCCCCGGGCCCCAGGCGCCGCGGCCGTCCCGCCCGCACCACGGCGACGGAGGGTCCCGACGCGCGTACCCGGATCCTGGAGTCCGCCCGCACGGAGTTCGCCGAACGCGGCTACGACAAGACGTCGGTCCGCGGGATCGCGAAGGCGGCGGGCGTGGACGCCGCCCTGGTCCATCACTACTTCGGTACGAAGGACGAGGTCTTCGCCGCCGCGATCGAGCTCTCCTTCGAGCCCGCCCTGGTGGTCCCGGCGATCCTGGGCAGCGACAAGGACGGCCTGGGGGAGCGGCTGGCCCGCTTCTTCATCGCGGTCTGGGAGAACCCGGCGTCCAGGACCCCGCTGCTGGCGGTCCTGCGGTCGGCCCTGACCAACGAGGCGGCGGCGAACGTCCTGCGCGGCTTCGTCCTGAGCCGCCTGCTCGGACGGATCGCGGAACAGCTCGACGTACCCGACCCCACCTTCCGCGCCGAACTGGCGGCCTCGCACATGGTGGGCATCGCGATGCTGCGGTACGTGCTCAGGGCGGAGCCCCTGGCATCGGCGGACCCGGAAAAGATCATCGCGATGGTGGCCCCCACCCTGCAGCACTACCTGACGGACAACTCAAGCCCCAGCCCCTCCACCGATCCGGACGGCCCGGGCCATTCAAGCCCCTCCACCGATCCGGACGGCCCGGGCCATCCAAGCCCCTCCGGCGATTGAGGAGCGGGGCCCGGGGCGGAGCCCCGAAGCCCCCGCGCACCCGCACCGCGGCCCCGGAACGGGCTCCGCCCCCTCACCCCCCGTAGAACCGCTCATCCACCACCGCCCGCGCCCTGCGCGTAGTGCGCCGGTAGTCGTCCAGCATGTCCCCGACATGCCCGGGCTCGTACCCCAGATACCGCCCCACCGCGGTCAGCTCCCGCGGCCCGGACGGGAACGTGTCCGAGGGCCTCCCCCGCACCAGCATCACCGCGTTGCGGACCCGGGTCGCCAGGACCCACGCCTCGTCCAGCGTCTGCGCGTCCTCGCCGGAGATCAGCTCCGCCGCGCACGCCGCGGCCAGCGCCTCCCTCGTCCGGGTGGTCCGCAGCCCGGGCTCGGCCCAGCCGTGCTGCATCTGCATCAGCTGGACCGTCCACTCCACGTCGCTCAGCCCACCCCGGCCCAGCTTCGTGTGGAGGGTCGCGTCCGCACCACGCGGCATCCGCTCGGACTCCATCCGGGCCTTCAGCCGCCGGATCTCCCGGACCGCGTCCTCCCCGAGCCCCTCCACGGGGTACCTCAGCGGGTCGATGAGCTCGATGAAGTCGCGGCCCAGGTCGATGTCGCCCGCCATCGGCTGGGCGCGCAGCAGCGCCTGGCTCTCCCAGACCAGCGACCAGCGCCGGTAGTACGCCTCGTACGACTTCAGGGTCCGTACCAGCGGCCCGCTCTTGCCCTCGGGGCGCAGATCCGCGTCGATGAGCAGCGGCGGGTCGGCGGTGGGCAGCTGGAGCAGCCGGCGCATCTCGGCGACCACCCGGTTCGCGGCCCGGCTCGCCTCCTGCTCGTCGACGCCCTCGCGGGGCGCGTGGACGAACAGGACGTCCGCGTCGGAGCCGTACGAGAGCTCGTGGCCGCCGAAGCGGCCCATGCCGATCACCGCGAACCGGGTGGGCAGGGTGTCGCCCCACTCCGCGCGGACGGCGGCGCGCAGCGCCCCGGCGATCGTGACGGCGTTCAGATCGGTGACGGCGCTGCCGACCCGGTCCACGAGGGCCCCGGGGTCGGGCTCGGCGGGGCTCTCCTCGGTGCCGTAGGAGCCGATGAGGTCCGCGGCCGTCGTACGGAACAGCTCGCGCCGCCGCACCCCGCGCACGACCGCCACCGCCGACTCCGCGTCCTCCGAGCGCCCCACCGCGGCCAGCACCTCCTGTTCCAGGTGCTCCCTGCTGCGGGGCTTCAGCCCCTGCGGGTCGCCGAGGAGCGCCACGGCCTCGGGGGCGCGCAGCAGCAGGTCGGGGGCGAGGCGGCCGGCGGACAGGACCCGGGCGAGGTTCTCGGCCGCCGCGCCCTCGTCCCGCAGGAGGCGCAGGTACCACGGGGTCTTGCCGAGCGCGTCGGACACCTTGCGGAAGCCGAGGAGTCCGGCGTCCGGATCGGCGGAGTCGGCGAACCAGCCGAGCAGCACCGGCAGCAGCGTGCGCTGGATGGCGGCCTTGCGCGACACCCCGGAGGACAGCGCCTCCAGGTGCCGCAGGGCGTCCGTCGGGTCCTCGTAGCCGAGAGCGACGAGGCGGTGGGCGGCGGCCTTCGCGCTGAGCCGGGACTCGCCGGGGGCGAGCTGGGCGACGGCGTCGAGCAGCGGCCGGTAGAACAGCTTCTCGTGCAGCCGTCGCACCACGGAGGCGTGCCGCCTCCAGGCCTGGTTCAGCTCGGCGATGGGATCGGTGCGCATGCCGAGGGAGCGCCCGAGCCGCCGCAGGTCCGGCTCGTCGACCGGGACGAGATGGGTGCGTCGCAGCCGGTAGAGCTGGATGCGGTGCTCCATCGTGCGCAGGAACCGGTAGGCGTCGTCCAGCTGGGCGGCGTCCACCCGCCCCACGTATCCGCCCCGGGCGAGCGCGCCCAGGGCCTCCAGCGTGGATCCGCTGCGCAGGCTGGGGTCGTTGCGGCCGTGGACGAGCTGGAGCAGCTGGACGGCGAACTCGACGTCCCGCAGTCCGCCGGGACCGAGCTTGATCTCGCGGTCGACCCGGTCGGCGGGGATGGTGTCGATGACCCGTCGGCGCATCTTCTGCACGTCGGGGACGAAGTTCTCCCGGTCCGCGGCCTGCCAGACGAGCGGCGAGACGGCCTCGACGTACTCGGTGCCCAGCTCGGGGTCACCGGCCACCGGGCGGGCCTTGAGGAGCGCCTGGAACTCCCACGTCTTGGCCCAGCGCTGGTAGTAGGCGAGGTGCGAGCTGAGCGTGCGCACCAGGGGCCCGTTGCGGCCTTCGGGCCGGAGGTTGGCGTCGACGGGCCAGATGGTGCCCTCGGCGGTCTGGTCGGAGCAGATCCGCATCATGTGCGCGGCCAGCCGGGTGGCGGCCTGCATCGCCGCGCTCTCCTCGGCGCCGTCGGCGGGCTCCGCCACGAAGATGACGTCGACGTCGGAGACGTAGTTCAGCTCGTGGCCGCCGCACTTGCCCATCGCGATGACGGCGATCCTGCACTGCGCGGCGTCGGCGGGCGTGGCCGTACGGGCGATGGCGAGCGCGGCCCGGAGCGTCGCGGTGGCCAGGTCGGCCAGCTCGGCGGCGGCCTCGGCGACATCCGTCGTACCGCACACATCGCGTGCCGCTATCGACAGCAGGCACCGGCGGTAGGCGACGCGCAGCGAGTCCGGGTCGACGGCCCCGGCCAGCTCGCCTTCGAACTCGGGGACCCCGGGGTGCAGATCGGTCGCCTCGTACGTGACGAGGGCCTGCCAGTCGCGCGGGTGCCGTGCCAGGTGGTCACCGAGCGCCTCGGACGCCCCGAGCACCCCGAGGAGCCGGTCCCGCAGGGGCTTGGCGGTGACGAGGGTGTCCAGCAGGATCTGCCGCTCGTCGGCCTCCTCGGCCTCGACGAGCCGGACGACCCCGCGCAGCGCCAGATCCGGGTCGGCGGTGGCCCCGAGGGCGTCGAGGAGGACCGGGTCGGAGCGTACGGAGGAGAATTCCGGCAGGTCCAGCAGCTGCTCGGCGGCGGACGGATCGGTGAAACCGTGCCGCAGCAGTCGGGTGAACGTACTGCTCCTGCGCCCCGGCAACGTCGTCATCCGCGCTCTCCTGCTCGCCGCCCGATTCACCTTCCAGCTCTACGAGCCTAGTCCCGCACCGATGAATGTGGAGCGGGTGCGCAGTCCGTACTCAGAGATCAGGATCGCTTTCAGGACCCGACCAGGAGGACCGACCATGTCCGCATCCGAACCCGTCGCCGAGCTGGACCCCCGTTACAGCAGCCCCGGCGCGGTGCCCGGCCCCTGGGCCGGCGCCCGGCGGCTGCTGTCCGAGGCCGAGCTGTACTGGCTGAGCACGGTCCGCCCCGACGGCCGCCCGCACGTCACTCCGCTGATCGGTCTCTGGTGGGAGGGCGCGCTGCATTTCTGTACGGGCGCCGAGGAACGCAAGGCCCGCAACCTGGCGGCCAACGACGAGGTCGTCCTGACGACCGGGAGCAATTCCTGGTCGGATGGGCTCGACGTGGTGGTCGAGGGCCGGGCGGAGCGGGTGACCGACGACGGCAGGCTGGGCCGGCTGGCGGAGGCGTGGGAGGCGAAGTACGGCACGGACTGGCACTTCGACGTGGCGGACGGCGCGTTCGCCGGCGCGCAGGGCAACCGGGCCGAGGTCTTCGCGGTGTCCCCGCGGACGGTGTTCGGCTTCGGCAAGGGAGACCCGTTCACGCAGACCCGGTGGCGCTTCGTCTGAGGGGGCGACCCGAACGGGCCCGGTGTACGGGCCCGTTCGGGGTGCCGGCTCAGCCGGTCGGCAGTGTGCCGATGACGACGGTGGCGTACCACTCGTCGGAGCTGACCACACGCGGGACGAGCCCGCTGCCGGCGAGGACTTCCTCGGCCCGTGCCGCCTGGCGTTCGCTCGTCTCGACGAGCAGACTGCCGCCCGGGGCGAGCCACCGCGGTGCCTCGGCGGCCACCCGCCGCATCACGTCGAGGCCGTCGCCGCCTCCGTCGAGGGCGACGAGGGGTTCGTGGACGCGCGCCTCGACGGGCAGCAGGGCGACATCGCCCGTCGGTACGTACGGCACGTTGGCGAGAAGCACGTCGACGCGCCCGTGCAGGGAGCCGGGCAGGGGGGCGAAGAGGTCGCCCTCGTAGACCCGGCCCAGCTCGCCGACGTTGCGCCGGGCACAGCGGACGGCGGCGGGTTCGACGTCGGCGGCGTGCAGCTCGACCCTCTCCAGCGCGGCGGCGAGCGCGGCGCCGAGCGCACCCGAACCGCAGCAGAGGTCGACCACGACGGCCGGGTTCGGGGCCAGTTCGGCGGCCTGGCGGATCAGGAACTCGGTGCGGCGGCGGGGGACGAAGACACCGGGGTCCACGGCGATGCGCAGACCGCTGAACTCGGCCCAGCCGAGGACGTGTTCGAGAGGGTGCCCGGCGACGCGCCGTTCCACCATGGCCGTGAGTTCGGCGGGACCGGCCGCGGTGGCGGCGATCAGGTCCGCCTCGTCCTCGGCGAAGACGCAGCCGGCGGAGCGGAGGGTGGTGACGAGGGAGGAGAGGGCGAGCGGTGACAACGGGAGCGGCATGGAGCGGAGAGCCTTTCGGGAAAACGCCGATGGGTGCTCCGCGGCCGGTTACGTCCGGTCGACCACGCGATCGTGTGAGGCGAGCACCCAGCCTGATACAGCGGTAATGGGTCCCACCTCCTTCGCTACGTCCCCGTGCGGGGATGCGAAACACTACCTCAGCGCGGCCCCGCCCGCGTGCTCCGGCCACGGATAATGGCAGTCATGGAGCGCGCTGTGGGACTACGGGAACGCAAGAAGGAAGCCACCCGGCAGGCCGTGCACGAAGCGGCCTTGCGGCTGACCGTCGAGCACGGCTTCGACCAGCTCACGGTGGAGGCCGTGGCGGATGCCGCCGGGATCTCCCGCAGAACGTTCTCCAACTACTTCGCCGGCAAGGAGGACGCCCTGCTCCACGGCGAGGAGCAGCAGACCAGGGAGCTCGTCAGGGCCGCCCGCGAACGTCCCGCCGAGGAGGCTGCCTGGACGGCGCTACGGGCGGCCATGACGCAGTTCGCCGAGCGCGTCGCACCGCCGGAACGCGAATGGGCCGTCCGGACCCGTCTCGCCATGCGCCACCCGTCCCTCCTGGCCCGACAGCTCGCCAACCACGCGGCCCTGGAACGCGACTTGGCCGAGGCCGTGGCCGCCCGCCCGTCCCTCTCGCCGGAGCCGGTCCGCCCTCTGGTCCTCGCTGCGGCGTTCCTGTCCTCGCTGCGGATCGCGATGCGCCTGTGGATCGAGGAGGACCTGGCCCGGGAGCCGATCGAGGTGATCGACGAGATCCTGGACGAGATGGGCCGGGGCTTCGCCTGAGGCCCGCGGACGGGCATGCCCGGCGTGGGTACGGGCACATGCCCGCCCGCGGGCGTCAGGCCTCCGTCTCCGTCGGCACACAGAGCACCGGCACGGTCGACAGGTGGAGGAGCTTGTGCGGGGTGGAGCCGAGCAGCGCCCCGCGGATCGGGCTCTCGCCCCAGCTGCCCACCACGATGACCCGGGCCTCGTGACGTGCGGCGGCCTCGATCAGGGCCTGCGCCGGACTCCGGTCGATCACCTCGACGGTGGCCGGCACACCTGCCTCGTCGGCGGCCGCGAGCGCGCGTTCCAGGCCCGAACGGCCTGCCTGCCGGACGGCTTCGTAGTGAGCCCGGTACTCCTCGCCGGCCGGGCCGGGCGGCGCCGCCCCGTAGACCAGGACGAGCGGCTCACCGTAGGCGGACGCCACCTCGATCGCGATGCGCAGAGCGCGTGCCGCACCGGGAGACTCGTCGTAGCCGAGGACCACGGACATGTCAGGACTCCTTGCCGTCCACGAGGCGGGGGTCGACCACACCGCGGTGCTCGGCCCAGAAGAGGGGCGATCGGAAGCGCCACACCACCATGAGCACCACACCGATCAGGCTGATGCAGATACCGATGACGAGGGGCGGGCCGAGACCGAACCACGAGGTGCCGCTGTAGGAGTTCGCGGGGTCCGACATGTCGATGACGGACCGCACGAGCAGCCAGGTCAGCAGGCCGGCCCCGACCACCGGGCCGAGGCCGATGAGCAGGAAGCTCCGTACGCTCGCGGTCAGATGGTGGCGGTAGTACACCGCGCAGGCCACTCCGGTCAGGGCGTAGTAGAAGGCGATCAGCAGGGACAGCGCCGTCAGTGAGTCGAACAGGGCGTTCTCGCTGATCTGGTTGACGACGAGATACCAGGCGATGGCGATGGCGGCCACCCACCAGGTGCTCACGTCAGGTGTCCGGAACCGCGGGTTGATACGGGCGAAGTGCGCCGGCAGCGCGTGTCTGCGGGCCATCGACAGCGCGGTGCGGGAGGCGGGAATGATGGTGGTCTGGGTCGAGGCGAGCGCGGACGTCGCGACCGCGAGCAGCACGATCCAGTCCCAGCCGCCCATGACCTCGCGGGCGAGCAGGGCGAAGATGAACTCCTCCTCGTCCGCGTTCTCGGCCAGGTACGCCGTTCCGGCGAACGCGACGACCGCGAAGCCGACGGACAGGTACGTCACCAGCAGGATGACGGTCGACCACACACCCGCCTTGCCGGGGGCGGTCGCGGAGTCCTCGACCTCCTCGGTGAGGTTGACTGCGGACTCCCAGCCCCAGTAGATGAACACGCCCAGCAGCAGGCCGCTGGTGAGAGCCGCACCGCCCGCCCCGAACGGGTTGAGCCACTGGGCCGAGGGATGGATGGAGTCGAACGATGTCGTGCCCGCGTAGACGCGGTACAGCGCGACGATCACGAAGACGATGAGGAAGGCCACCTGCGCCAGGATCAGCACGTTCTGCACCTTGGCCGACAGCTCGGTACCGATGACGCACAGACCCGTCATCACCAGGATGAGGATCACGGTGAGCAGCTGGCGCACGAAGGTGTTGTCGGCCCAGCTGTCGAGTCCGACGGCCAGCAGGCCGAAGCTGACGGCGACGTCCGCGAGGGACCCCACGACGAGCACGCCGGTCATCGTGATGGCCCATCCCCCCAGCCACCCGGTCCACGGCCCCATCGCGCGGGTCACCCAGGAGAACGTCGTCCCGCAGTCCTGATCGACCTTGTTCAGGTAGTAGAACGCCGAGGCGATGAAGAGCATCGGCACGAAGGAGGCGAAGAGCACTCCGGGTGCGTAGATGCCGACGAGCGCGACGATCGGCCCGATGACGGCCGCCACGGAGTAGGCCGGGGAGGTGGCGTTCAGCCCGATGACGAGCGCGTCGACGAAACCGATCGCGTTGGCCTTCAGAGTCGCCGGCGGTGCTGGCTCGGCCAGTTCCTTTGCCATGTTCCCTCGCTACGTCACGGGCCCGCGGAGGAAGCAGAATGGGCCTTTTTCATGCTATTGAGACGATTCGGGTCCGTACATCCGCCACGCACGCGGGCAGGCGGATGTACGCACCACCGGTCGCACCGGTCACTGCTCGCGCATGCCCCACGGTGAGCCGTACTCGGTCAGCAGATCGAGGAACGGCCGCGGCGGCAGCGCCTCGGGCCCCAGCACTCCGCTGCCGCCCCACACGCCGCCCGCGAGGAGTTCCAGGGCGGCCACGGGATTGATCGCGGTCTGCCAGACGACGGCCTGGGAGCCGTACTCCCGCATCGACCACTGGTTGTCGACGACGTGGTAGAGGTACACCTCCCGCGGCCGGCCGTCCTTGACGCCCTTCACCCAGGTTCCCGCGCACGTCTTGCCGTGCATCCGCTCGCCGAGTCCGGCGGGGTCGGGCAGGCAGGCGGCGACCACGTCACGGGGCGAGACGGCGGCCTGCCCCAGGTCGCTCCGTACGGACACCGGTTCGGTCCGGTCGAGTCCGAGCAGGTGGAGGGTCCGGAGCACCCCGATGAACTCGTCACCGAGCCCGTACTTGAAAGTGACCTTCCGGGCCTTCAGCCACCGCGGGACCAGGAGCACTTCCTCGTGCTCCACGTTGACGCACTCCACGGGGCCGATCCCGTCGGGGAAGTCGAAGACCTCCGGCTCGCTGAAGGGGGCCGTGGTGTACCAGCCCCGCTCCTGCTCGTACACGACCGGCGGGTTCAGGCACTCCTCGATGGTCGTCCAGATGCTGAAGGACGGCGCGAAGTCATAGCCGTCCACCGTCAGGTTCGCTCCGTCACGGATCCCGATCTCCTCGATCTCGTCGAAGAGCTCGTCGGAGGCGTACCGGGCGAACACGTCGGACAGGCCGGGCTCCACACCCATGCCCACGAGCGCGAGACGCCCTGCGGCCTCCCAGTCCGCGGCCTGTTCGAACTGCGCGTCCCCGAGCTTGACCCCGCACTCCTCGTACGGACGGGACGGGTGCGGCCGGGACAGGGACATGGCCATGTCGAGGTAGTGGGCGCCGTGGGCGAGGGCCGACTCGAACAGTGGCAGCACGAAGCGGGGGTCCGTGGCGTTGAGCAGGACGTCGCAGCGGTGCCGGCCGAGCGTCTCCAGCACCGCTGGCCGGTCCGAGGCATCCAGCCTGACGGCACTGAACCGGTCACCCCGCTCCCCCAGGGCCGCGACGGCGCTCTCCGCCCGTCCGAGGTCGTAGTCGGCGACCGTCATGTGCTCGAAGAACGGCCGGCGGGCCGCGATCCGCGTGATCGCCGTGCCCACACCTCCCGCTCCGACCAGGAGGACACGCATGGGGACACCACTCCTTCTCCGTGACGCCGGGGCGTCACCGGCACAGCCTTCCGATCCGGTGGAGGGCGGACGCTAACAGCCGCAGGGCCCCGGGGCGCGCGACCGGCCGGGAGGTGTCCGGAACACCGCACCGCTGGAGCCGCTCAGCGCGGCTGCTCCCCGATCAGCGGGCAGTGGGTCCGCGTGTAGATGGTGGGCATGCAGCGGTTGCAGTGGATGCACTGCGAGCGGGTGGCGGCGTCGCGCCCGATGCGGTGCAACAGGTCGGGCTCACGCAGCAGGGCGCGGGCCATCGCGACGAACTCGAACCCCTCCGCCATGGCGCGGTCCATGCCCTCCCGGTCGGTGACCCCGCCGAGCAGGATGAGCGGCAGACCGAGCGCGGCACGGAACCGCTGCGCGGATTCGAGCAGGTACAGGGGGCGGTAGGGATACGTACGGAACACCCCGCGCCCCACCGCCCGGATCGCGAGTCGCTGCGGAAGCGGGAAGTTGGCCGCGAACTCGGCGACGGGGGCGCCGCCCCGGAACAGGTACATCGGGTTCAACAGGGAGCTGCCCGCCGTCAGTTCGAGGGCGTCGACACTGCCGTCCTCCTCCAGCCAGCCGGCGACCTGGAGACTGTCGTCCACGGTGAGTCCGCCGGGCGCCCCGTCCTTCATGTTCAGCTTGGCGGTGATGGCCAGCCGGTCGCCGATTGCGTCACGCACCGCCCGGGTGACTCCCAGCGCGACGGAGGCGCGGGCGCGCAGGGAGCCGCCGAAGGCGTCGGTGCGGCGGTTCAGCCGGGGGCTGAGAAAGGCGCTGGCCAGGTAGTTGTGGCCGAGATGGATCTCCACGGCGTCGAATCCGGCCTCGGCCGCGAGGAGGGCCGCCTCCGCGTGCGCCTTGATGACGCGGTCGATGTCCTCGGCGGTGGCCGCCTTGTTACGGCGCATGCTCAGCGCGTTGAACCCCGCCATCGGGGCGAGGGAGGGCAGCCCGTTGGACCGCCCGTCGGCCACCGGCCCGGCGTGGCCCAGCTGGGCGGAGACGGCCGCGCCGGTACCGTGCACCGCCTCGGTCAGCCGGCGCAGCCCCGGCAGCGCCTCGGGCCGCATCCACAGCTGGCGGCGCTCGGTGCGGCCTTCCGGCGCGACGGCGCAGTAGGCCACGGTGGTCATGGCGACGCCGCCCTCCGCGGGGCGCAGGTGGTAGTCGATGAGCTCCCGGGTGACCAGCGCGTCGGGCGTGGCGCCCTCGAAGGTGGCGGCCTTGATGACCCGGTTACGCAACCGGAGCGGCCCGAGCCGGGCGGGCGCCAGCACGTCCGGGACGCCGCGGGGCGCCTGTCCTGTCGGCTCGCCCGTTCCGGTTCCATCCGTCATGGCGCGGAGCATCGCAGGAATCTGACGAATAGTCAGCAGTCATGCCGCCGCAGATCACCCCTTGCTGTTCGCGCACCGGGAACCGGCGTTCCGGAGCCACTCGCCACCCGACGCCGCCGTCACCGTCGGACAACCCGCCTCCCCTGGCCGCACACCGGCAGGATCCGGCCACGCAAGCCCGGCCGCACCCACCTTGCCGACCGAAGGGCCGGAAAGAAGGAACAACTATGAATATAAAACTGCTATGTTTTTAGCATGAGCCGTCAAGACATCGCTCCTGGCGCGTCCGCCGCCATCGGGGCAGCCCTCTACAGCCTGGCCACCAGGGCCGCGAGACGCCTGCCCCGTGACATGAGCCTGACATCCGCCGCCACTCTGGCCACCCTGGACCGGACCGGCCCGCGGCGCATCACCGATCTGGCCGCGGTCGAGGGCGTCACCCAGCCCGCGATGACCGCCCTGGTCCGGGTGATGGAGGAGTCCGGCCTGGTCGAGCGACGGGGCGACGCGTCCGACAAGCGGGTCACGCTGGTGTGCCTGACCGAGGCCGGTGCCTCCTATGTCCGTACGCGGCGCCAGGCGGGCGTCCACGCGTTCGAGCCGTTGATCGGCGAGCTCACCGGCGACGAGGTCGAGGCGCTGGTGGCGGCCCTTCCGGCGCTGAAGCATCTGGCAGAGCTCGAGAACCAGGACCGCGACGGGCCGAAGCAGCGACCGGGCAGCCGGTCGGCGGGGCCGCGGTGAAGGCGTTCCCGGTGGCTCGTTCCGAGGCGCGGCTGGTCCCCGCCCTCATATTCATCGCTCTGGTCGTGGCGGCGGTCGCCAGCCTCGGCACGCCGCTCATCACCAGCGTGGCGACCTCGTTCCACGTCTCCCTGGGCAGCGCGCAGTGGACGCTGACCATCGCGCTGCTCAGCGGCGCCGTCGCCACGCCGGTCCTGGGCCGGCTCGGAGCCGGCCCGCACCGGCGGGCCACGATCCTCGCCACGCTGGCGGTCGTCGTCGCCGGCAGCGCGCTCACCGTGCTGCCGCTGCCGTTCGCGTGGCTGCTGGCCGGCCGGGCGGCCCAGGGCGTCGGGCTCGGGCTGACGGCGCTGATGATGGGCGTGGCCCGGGACCACCTCCCCGAGGAGCGCAGCGCGTCCGTGATCGCCCTGATCTCGGTGGTCTCGGTCATCGGGGCCGGCGTCGGCTACCCGTTGGCCGCACTGCTCGCCGAGCTCGGCGGGGTGAGAGCCGCCTACGGCCTCGGCCTGGCCGTCACCGCCGCCGCCCTCCTGACCGCGTGGCGCTGCATGCCCGAAGCCCCCGAAGGCCGCTCCGCCCACGTGGACGTGGCGGGCGCGGTCGTCCTGGCCGCTGCGCTG
The DNA here is from genome assembly GCF_019399235.1 of Streptomyces poriferorum. Lineage (GTDB taxonomy): Bacteria > Actinomycetota > Actinomycetes > Streptomycetales > Streptomycetaceae > Streptomyces > Streptomyces poriferorum. The sequence goes on from NZ_JAELVH010000046.1 coordinate 16,410, forward strand.
CTCCTGGTGCTGTGCCTCGCCGGCGAACGGAATCTGTGGAGCCGGCACCTCCCCGTCGCGGCGTGCCTCGCCGTCGTCGCGGTGGTGCTGCTCCGCGTCTGGACCGTCATCGAGCTGCGCAGCACGACGCCCCTGATCGATGTGCGGGCGGTGCGGCACCCGGCGGTCGCCGGGGCGAACCTCGCCATGTTCGTCGGCGGCATCGGCATGTACCTCCTGCTCACCCTCGTCACCAGGTACGCGCAGACGCCGCACGGCGCCGGCTACGGCTTCGGGCTGACGACCTTCGTCGCCGGGCTGGTCCTCGTCCCGTTCTCGGTGCTGGGGTTCGTCGCCGGCAAGCTCACGCCGCGGGTCCGGACGCGGATCGCCGGCCCCCTGCTCCTGGCCGGCAGCGCCGTCGTGGTCGGCGGCGGGTTCGTCCTGTTCGCGGCGGCCCGGTCGAACCTGGCCGAACTGTTCGTGGCGATGGGCGTGCTCGGCTTCGGCGTGGGCGGCTTCTCGGCCGCGATGCCCGGCGTCATCCTGGCCGTCACGCCCAAGAGCGAGACGTCGAGCGCCATGAGCTTCAACTACGTGGTCCGCAGCGTCGGTTACTCCCTGGGCAGCGCCATCGGCGGCCTGGTCCTCGCCGCGGGCACCGGCCCCGGCCACCTCTTCCCCGACGACAGCGCCTACACCACCGCGGCGCTGGCCGGCATCGGCGCCATGGCGATCGCGACGCTGACAAGCCTCACTCTCGCCCGCCGGCGCCCGTCCGCGACCAACACGTAATTCAGATGCACTCGTCCCCACACCGGAGGTTTCATGCCCAAGGGCTACTGGGTCAGCGTCTACCGCACCATTTCGGACCCCGAGAAGCTGGCTGCTTACAACAAGCTGGCCGGTCCCGCCGTCCGCCTCGGGGGCGGTCGGATCCTCGTCCGTGGCGGCCGGGTCGTGGCGCATGACGCCGGAATCGCCGAGCGGACCGTCCTGATCGAGTTCGACAGCTTCGAGCAGGCCGTCGCGGCGCGTGAGAGTGCGGCCTACCAGGAGGCGCTGGCCGCCCTCTCCGACGGCGTCGAGCGCGACTTCCGCATCGTCGAAGGCATCGACTGACCGGGGTCCGGCCGGACCGCAGCCTTCAGCTCGACCGGGCCGGCATATAGGTAACTCCGCCCCCGAGCACTCACATCAGCCAACCTGGAGCACCTCCGACACACGCCCCGGAACAGCTTCGGGCCGACGGTACGAAACCGTCGGCCCGAAGCCACGTACAACCGCCTCAACGGCGCCGGCCTGCGATTACAGCACCGGCAGGAGCGCCTTCAGCTCGAAGGCCGTGACCTCGCTGCGGTACTCCTCCCACTCCTGCTTCTTGTTGCGGAGGAAGAAGTCGAAGACGTGCTCGCCGAGCGTCTCGGCGACCAGTTCGCTCTTCTCCATCAGCGCGATCGCCTCGCCCAGGTTCTGCGGCAGCGGCTCGATGCCCATCGCGCGGCGCTCGGCGTCGGACAGGGCCCAGACGTCGTCGTCGGCGCCGGCCGGGAGCTCGTAGCCCTCCTCGATGCCCTTCAGGCCCGCGGCCAGGAGCACCGCGTACGTCAGGTAGGGGTTGGCGCCGGAGTCGATGGAGCGGACCTCGACGCGGGCCGAGCCGGTCTTGCCGGGCTTGTACATCGGGACGCGGATCAGCGCGGAGCGGTTGTTGTGGCCCCAGCAGATGTACGAGGGGGCCTCGCCGCCGGCGCCCGCGGCGCGGGAGGAGCCGCCCCAGATGCGCTTGTAGGAGTTGACCCACTGGTTGGTGACGGCGGAGATCTCCGCGGCGTGCTTGAGCAGACCGGCGATGAAGGAGCGGCCGACCTTGGAGAGCTGGTACTCGGCGCCGGACTCGTAGAACGCGTTGCGGTCGCCCTCGAAGAGGGAGAGGTGGGTGTGCATGCCCGAGCCGGGGTACTCCGAGAACGGCTTCGGCATGAAGGTGGCCTGCACGCCCTGCTCCAGCGCGACCTGCTTCATGACCAGGCGGAAGGTCATGATGTTGTCGGCCGTGGAGAGCGCGTCCGCGTACCGCAGGTCGATCTCCTGCTGGCCGGGGGCGCCCTCGTGGTGGCTGAACTCGACCGAGATACCCATGGATTCGAGCATGGTGATCGCCTGGCGGCGGAAGTCCATGCCGACGTTCTGCGGGGTGTGGTCGAAGTAGCCGGAGCTGTCCGCGGGGGTGGGACGGGTGCCGTCGACCGGCTTGTTCTTCAGCAGAAAGAACTCGATCTCCGGGTGGGTGTAGAAGGTGAATCCCAGGTCGGAGGTCTTGGCCAGGATGCGCTTGAGCACGTAGCGCGGGTCGGCGAAGGAGGGCGAGCCGTCGGGCATCAGGATGTCGCAGAACATCCGGGCCGTGCCGGGGGCCTCCGCGCGCCAGGGCAGGATCTGGAACGTGCCCGGGTCCGGCTTGGCGATCATGTCCGACTCGTACACCCGGGCGAAGCCCTCGATGGCGGAGCCGTCGAAGCCGATTCCCTCGTCAAACGCCTGTTCCAGCTCGGCGGGGGCCACGGCCACGGACTTGAGGTAACCGAGCACGTCGGTGAACCACAGCCGTACGAACCGGATGTCGCGCTCCTCAAGCGTCCTGAGGACGAATTCCTGCTGCTTGTCCATAGCCACATCCTTGCAGTTCAGACGGTCCGTGCACCACCGCCCGGGGTAAGGGGGAGAGTCCAGTATCACGACCCCGGATTTCACCCAGATTACGCACCCGACGTGAGATGGAGCACTCGGCCACCCACTACGATCGTCGGCCATGGTGCGTACGGGGTGCGGCGGCCTCGCAACTGCCCCGCGCGCACCGGTTCCCCGACCCGTTCCGTCATCTCATCGCCCCTTCGCAGAAGGACCCACGACATGAGCTTCGACCGCAGGACCCGCATAGAGCAGATGCGCAAGGCCGACCGTGCGCGTGACCGCCGCACCCGTGTGCTGGTCATAAGCCTCAGCGCCGTCGTCGTCGCAGGTCTCGTCAGCTTCGGCGCCTACACACTCATCGACCGGTCAGAGGCCTCGGCCGACCAGAAGGCCGCCGACGCCAAGAACGCCGAGCAGTCCGAGGCGGAGAAGAAGGAACTGGCCGACGGGCCGATCCAGGGCGAGAAGACGTGGGATGCGAAGAAACTCACCCGCAACCACGTCACCGAGACCGTCTCGTACCCGATGAAGCCGCCGGTCGGCGGTGACCACAGCCCCGTCTGGATGAACTGCGACGGCGACGTATACAAAAAGGCGATTCCCGACATGAACGCCGTGCACGCGCTGGAGCACGGGTCGGTGTGGGTGACGTACACGGACAAGGCCTCGGCCGCGGACGTGGACAAGCTGGCCGACCGGGTCGCGAAGACGCCGTACTCGCTGATGAGCCCGTACACGGACCAGGCCGGCAGCATCATGCTGAGCGCCTGGGGCAAGCAGGTCACGGTGGACAGTGCCGATGACCGCAGGGTGGCGCAGTTCTTCGCCAAGTACGTGCAGGGCCCGCAGACGCCCGAGCCCGGCGCCGCGTGCACCGGCGGACAGGCGGCTCCGTGACAGAGGTGACAGAGGTGACAGAGGTCACGGAGCTCACGGAGGAGGCGGAGGCGGAGGATTCCGCGGGCGGTGTCCGGCGCATCCGGTGGGCCGCGGGTTCCGCCGTCGTGCTCGCGCTCCTGTTCGCGGGGGCCGCGACCGTCGCATCCGCGCGGGGCGACGGGGACGGGCAGCAGCACGCGGCCACCCCCGCCGTGCAGGTCCCCGCGTCCGGCTCCGCGGACGCCGGGTTCGCCCGCGACATGGCGGTCCACCATCAGCAGGCCGTGGAGATGTCCTTCATCGTGCGCGACCGCACGGACGACGAGGACGTACGCCGTCTCGCGTACGACATCGCCAACACGCAGGCCAACCAGCGGGGCATGCTGCTCGGCTGGCTGGACCTGTGGGAGCTGCCGAAGGCCGCCGCCGGGCAGGAACCCATGGCCTGGATGGCCGCCGGGCAGCACGCGGGCCACGACATGGCCGGGATGCCGGGCATGGGCGGCGGTTACGAGGCCCATGACGGGTCCCTCATGCCCGGCATGGCGACCCGCACCGAGCTCGGACAGCTCCGCCGGGCCAGTGGCAGGCAGGCCGAGATCCTGTACCTCCAGCTGATGACCGACCACCACAGAGGCGGTGTCGACATGGCCCGCGGCTGTGCGGACCTGTGCACCGTGAAGGCCGAGAAGCGACTGGCCCGGGGCATGGTCGAGGGCCAGCGGTCCGAGCTGGAGGCCATGGCCGGGATGCTGAAGGAACGGGGCGCCGCGCCCCGGCCGGACAAGGTGCACTGAGCGCCCTCCGCGGCGTGCACCCGAACGGGTGACAGCGGTCGCGTGCCCCGGGCGGGCCCCTCACCATGGGTTCGCTCGGGGTCGCACGCGAGTGCCCATCGGCACGCAGGAGGAAACCCCATGACCACCGCCAAGGACATCATGCACACCGGCGCCACCTGGATCCCGGCGCACGAGACCCTCGACCGCGCCGCCCAGCTGATGCGTGACCACAACGTCGGCGCGCTGCCCATCTCGGAGAACGGCGAGCAGGACCGGATGGTCGGCATCCTCACGGACCGCGACATCGTGGTCGCCTGTGTGGCGATGGGCCGGGATCCGTCGAAGACGACCGCCGGCGACCTCGCCCAGGGCACGCCGCGCTGGATCGACGCGGAGGCCGAGGTCGAGGCGGTGCTGGAGGAGATGCAGACCCACCGGATCCGCCGGCTGCCGGTCGTCGAGAACAAGATGCTCGTGGGCATGATCAGCGAGGCAGATCTGGCCCAGCACCTCTCCGACGACCAGATCGCCGGCTGGGCGGAGAAGGTCTACTCCCGCAACTGACCGGCACGCCGCACGACCGGACGCCGCACGCGGACAGCGGGCGCCGCACGCGGACAGCGGGCGCCGCACGCGGACAGCGGGCGCCACACGACCGGACGGCGGCGCGCGGTCCGGCAGGGGCGACGGGCTGCCCCCGCCGGACAGCCCGTCGCCCCCGGCGGCCTACCAGCGCCCCGCCGGGCGGACCGCCGCCCGCCGCGCGGGGGCGGCGGTCCGCCGCGTTTCGTATACCCGGCGGGGGTAGGGTGGCCGGCATGTCCGGATCGGGGAGTGCGACGTGCGGGCGGCTGCTGCTGTTCGCGGCGCTGCTCTTCGGGATCTTCACCATGCACACGGTCGGGCACCCGGCGGAGCACAGCGGCACCGGGCCTGCGACGGCGACCGCCTCGCATGTGATGACCGGACCGGTCATGACGCCCGGACCCGTGGTGGCCGTGCGGCACGACACCCCGCCGCCGATGCCCGGCATGGACCCCCTGTCGGTCTGCGTCGCGGTGCTGGGTACCTGGGGTATCGCCCTGCTCACCCTGTGGCCGGCGGTGCGGCGGTGCGTCTCCCCGCGGCCGGGCCCGGGCCGCGGCCGGTCGCCGCGGATGCCCCGGCCTCCTCCCCCGCCCCGGCCGCGCAAGGCCGTCCTCACCGGACTGTCGGTGCTTCGGATATAGGCGCCCCGCGCCCTTCCGTCCTCCAGCACACCGACCAGATCCTTGAGGTGCATTCAGTCATGCCCGCTCAGCACACCCGACGCGCCGTGCTCGGTGCTTCGATCGCCCTTGCCGGTACGGGAGTTCTCACCGCCTGCGCCGGCCGCGACGTCACCGCGGACCACTCCGCCATGAACCACCCCGCCCCCTCCGGCACCACCGTCCCGGAGGGCTACGTCTCCCCCGACGGCCCGGAGGTCGCCGCGGCCGAGCAGCGGCGCGGCGCGGGCCCCGAGCGCGAGGTCACCCTGACCGCGACCCCGTCCCGGCTCGACCTCGGCGGCGGTCACACCGTCAGCTCGTGGGCGTACGGGGACCGGCTCCCCGGGAAGGAGATCCGGGTCACCGCGGGCGACACGCTCGCCCTCACCCTCGCCAACCACCTGCCGCAGCCCACCTCGATGCACTGGCACGGGCTCGCCCTGCGCAACGACATGGACGGGGTGCCCGGGCTGACCCAGCGGGCCGTCGAGGCGGGGGCGGACTTCACCTACCGGTTCACGGTGCCGGACCCCGGCACGTACTGGTTCCACCCGCACTCGGGCGTCCAGCTGGACCGCGGGCTCTACGCGCCGCTGATCGTGGACGACCCGAAGGAGCCCCTCGGTTACGACAAGGAGTGGATCGTCGTCCTGGACGACTGGGTCGACGGCGTGGACGGCTCCACGCCCGACGCCGTGCTCCAGGAACTCACCGGGGGCAACGGGCACAGCGGGCACGCCATGCAGTCGACGGCTTCGCCCGCGAGCGGCGGGCCCTCGCGGATGCTGATGGGCGCCACCAGTGAGCTGCTGGGCGGCGACGCCGGTGACGTGGCCTATCCGTACTACCTGGTCAACGGCCGTGTGCCCGAGGACCCGTCCGCCTTCACCGCGCGGCCGGGCGACCGGATCCGGCTGCGGATCATCAACGCGGGGGGCGACACCGCCTTCCGCGTCGCGCTCGGCGGCCACCGGATGACGGTGACGCACACCGATGGTTTCCCGGTCCGGCACACCACGACCGATGCGCTGCTGATCGGGATGGGCGAGCGGTACGACGTGCTGGTCACCGCCGGGGACGGGGTGTTCCCGCTGACCGCGCTGGCCGAGGGCAAGAAGGCCTCGGCGATGGCTGTGCTGCGGACCGGAAGCGGTGCGGCGCCCGGCGCGTCCGTGCGGCCGAAGGAACTGGACGGCGAGCTGGTGACGGCCGACCGGCTGTCCCCGGACGCCTCCGTGGCCCTGGCCGCGCGCGAACCCGACCGGACGGTGCGGATGCGGCTGACGGGTTCCATGGAGGCGTACGACTGGGCCTTCGACAGGAAGCCGTACACCGCCGACCAGCGTCATCCGGTGAAGGCCGGCGAGCGGGTCAGGATGGAGTTCCACAACCCGACCGCGATGTGGCACCCGATCCATCTGCACGGGCACACCTTCGCGCTGAGCGGGGGCGCGGCCGGGGCCCGTAAGGACACCGCGATCGTGCTGCCCCGGCAGACGCTGACAGTCGACTTCGACGCGGACAACCCGGGCCTGTGGATGCTCCACTGCCACAATCTGTACCACGCGGAGGCGGGCATGATGACGGTCCTCGGCTACCGCCTCTGACCGGACTCCTGGCGGTCCGGGGAGGGTGCCGGAGATCTTGGCCGGCGCCCTCCCGGCAGCTTTCCGCCCGGCCCGCCAGGACATCGCGTCAGTCAGACGATTACACTGGGCGGCGTGCCTCAACTACGCCTCGCACTGAATCAGATCGACTCGACCGTCGGCGACCTCGCCGGCAACACCGAGTCGATCCTCCACTGGACCCGGCACTCCGCCGAACAGGGCGCCCACCTGGTGGCGTTCCCCGAGATGGTGCTGACCGGATACCCCGTCGAGGACCTGGCCCTGCGGTCGTCCTTCGTCGAGGCGTCGCGGGAGGCGCTGCGTGCGCTCGCCGCGCGCCTGGACGCGGAGGGCTTCGGAGAACTCCCGGTCGTCGTCGGCTACCTCGACCGATCCGAGTCCGCCGCGCCGCGCTACGGCCAGCCCGCCGGATCGCCGCGGAACGCCGCCGCGGTGCTGCACCGCGGACGGATCGCGCTGAACTTCGCCAAGCACCACCTGCCCAACTACGGCGTCTTCGACGAGTTCCGGTACTTCGTGCCGGGCGACTCGATGCCTGTCGTACGGGTGCACGGCATCGATGTGGCGCTCGCGATCTGCGAGGACCTCTGGCAGGACGGCGGCCGGGTGCCGGCCGCGCGTGCCGCCGGGGCCGGGCTGCTGCTGTCGATCAACGCCTCGCCGTACGAGCGGGACAAGGACGACACCCGGCTGGAACTGGTCCGCAAGCGGGCCCAGGAGGCCGGCTGCACGACCGCGTACCTCGCGATGATCGGCGGTCAGGACGAGCTGGTCTTCGACGGGGACTCGATCGTCGTCGACAAGCAGGGCGAGGTCATCGCGCGTGCGCCGCAGTTCGCCGAGGGCAGCGTGATCCTGGACCTCGATCTGCCGGCCGCCCCGCCCGAGGCGCCGTCCGGTGTGGTGAACGACGGGCTGCGGATCGACCACGTGGTCCTCTCCGAGAAGCCGCTGCCGGCGTACGAGGCGGAGCTCGCCGGAGGATACGCGGAGCGGCTCGACGACGACGAGGAGCTGTACTCGGCGCTCGTCGTGGGTCTGCGGGCGTACGCGGCGAAGAACGGCTTCAGCAGCGTGCTGGTCGGGCTCTCCGGCGGGATCGACTCGGCGCTGGTCGCCGCGATCGCCTGCGACGCGCTGGGCGCGCAGCACGTGTACGGCATCTCGATGCCGTCGAAGTACTCCTCGGACCACTCCAAGGGCGACGCGGCCGAGCTGGCGCGGCGTACCGGGCTGAACTTCCGGACCGTACCGATCGAGCCGATGTTCGACGCGTACATGGGGTCGCTGGGGCTCACCGGCCTCGCCGAGGAGAACCTGCAGTCGCGGCTGCGCGGCACGATGCTGATGGCCGTGTCCAACCAGGAGGGCCAGATCGTCCTGGCTCCGGGCAACAAGTCGGAGCTGGCGGTCGGTTACTCGACGCTGTACGGGGACTCCGTCGGCGCGTACGGGCCCATCAAGGACGTCTACAAGACGTCGGTCTTCCGGCTGGCGAAGTGGCGCAACCGGGCAGCGGAGGAGCGCGGGCAGACGCCGCCGATCCCGGAGGCCTCCATCACCAAGCCGCCCAGCGCGGAGCTGCGGCCGGGTCAGGTCGACACGGACTCGCTGCCCGACTACGACGTGCTGGACCGGATCCTGGAGATGTACGTCGACCGGGACCAGGGGCTCGACGCGATCGTCGCGGCCGGGTTCGACGCGGAACTGGTGGCGAAGACGCTGCGGATGGTGGACACGGCGGAGTACAAGCGGCGGCAGTACCCGCCGGGCACGAAGATCTCGCCCAAGGGGTTCGGCAAGGACCGGCGGCTGCCGATCACGAACCGGTGGCGCGAGTCCGGCTGATGCCGGGGGTGGCGTGGTGACTGCGGGCCCGTCCGGCCGGGGTTTCGTCCTCGGTCGCCGGACGGGCCCGTCCCTTCCGGGCCCTGGCTCAGCGCACGAACGGACCAGTCCGTTCCGGACCCTGGCTCAGCGCACCAACGGGCCCGTCCGTACCGGGCCCTGACTCAGTGCACGTCCGCCCCGGACTTGCACTGAGTGGATGCCGCCGCCCGGGCCACCACCCTCGACGGGGTCCGGTCGCGGTCCAGTACGCCCGCCGTGACCGCCACCGCGAGGCCTGCCACGGCCAGCACCGCGCCGACCAGGGCCGGGGAGGTCCAGCCCCAGCCCGCCGCGATGGCCACGCCGCCCAGCCACGCGCCGCCCGCGTTGGCCAGGTTGAAGGCGGAGTGGTTGGAGGCGGATGCCAGGGTCGGAGCGTCCTTGGCCTTGTTCATGACGAGCATCTGCAACGGCGTGGTCGTCATGAAGCCGACCCCGCCCAGCAGCACGACCATCACCAGCGCGGCCCACTGCACATGGGCGGCGAACGGGAAGACGACCAGGACGACGGCGAGCGCGCCCAGCGAGCCGTACAGCGTCGGGCGCAGCGCCCGGTCCGTGAGCGGGCCCGCGGCGAGTGCGCCCAGGGTCATGCCGATGCCGAAGAGCGCCAGCACCAGGGTCACGGAGGACTCGCCGAAGCCCATCGCCTCGGTAGTCATCGCCGAGAGGTAGGAGTACACGGCGAAGACCCCGGCGAAGCCGAAGACGGCCGTCAGGAGTCCGAGCAGGACCTGGCGGTTGCCCAGGGCACGCAGCTCGTGGCGAACGCCTCGGTCGGCCTCGACGGGAATCTGCGGGACGAGGCGGGCGAGCGCGGCCATCGCGCCCAGCCCGATCACCGAGACCACCAGGAACGTGGCCCGCCAGCCGAGGTGCTGGCCGAGCAGGGTGGCCGCGGGGACTCCGACGATGTTGGCGACGGTCAGGCCGAGGAACATGGTCGCCACGGCCCGTGCCTGGCGCCCGTCGGGGACCAGCCGGGCGGCGACGACCGCCCCGACGCCGAAGAAGGCTCCGTGCGGCAGCCCCGCCAGCACCCGTCCCGCGACCAGCCAGCCGAAGTCCGGAGCCAGCGCGGAGGCGAGGTTGCCGACGGTGAAGAGCGCCATCAGCAGGAGGAGCATCCGTTTGCGCGGGACGCGCGAGCCGACGGCGGTGAGCAGCGGGGCGCCGAGCACCACGCCGATCGCGTACGCCGACACGAGGTAGCCCGCGGTGGGGACGGAGGTGCCCAGATCGTCCGCGACGTTGGGCAGCAGGCCCATCATCACGAACTCCGTAGTACCGATGCCGAAGGCGCTCACCGCGAGTGCGAGCAGAGCCAGAGGCATGAAGAGAGACCTTTCCGAAGTGGGCCCCGTGCGTTCCGGCCGGGCCAGGTGGGCCTCGGGGAGCGGGAGGGGGCAGGAGGGAACGCGGCCGTACGTGCGCCGGCGCGGGCCGGCCGGGGCCGGATCGCACGGTGACGGACCGGCTTCCTCGCCGGCGGCCTTGTTCCCGATCGGAACAAAGTCTCTCAGACGTTTGGTGCGCGGAGGTAAACGGACCGTTGCGTCACAGTTTGACGCGGGCGGCGATCGGAAGATGGTCGCTGTCCGTGGCCGGCAGCGTCCACGACGACAGCGGCTCGACGCCCTTCACCATGATCTGGTCGATCCGGGCCATCGGGAAGGAAGCGGGCCAGCTGAATCCGAACCCGTCACCGGCCGCGCCCTGGGTGGAGCGCATCTGCGAGGTGACCGCGTTGAGCGAGCGGTCGTTCATGGTCCCGTTGAGGTCGCCGAGCAGCGCGACCCGTTCCAGTGGTTCGTGGGAGATGGCCTTGCCGAGTGCGTCCGCGCTCTGGTCCCGCTGGCTGGCGGTGAATCCGGCGTGCAGCTTGACCCGTACCGAGGGCAGGTGCGCGACGTAGAAGGCGATCGGACCCTCGGGCGTGGTGACGGTGGTGCGCATGGCGCGCACCCAGCCCATCTTGATGTCCACCGGTCGGGTGTCGCTCAGGGGGTACTTGCTCCACAGGCCGACGGTCCCCTGCACCGAGTGGTACGGGAAGCGGTCGGCGAGCGCCGACTCGTAGGCCGTGACCTTGCCGCTGGGGAGTTCCTGGAGGGCGACCACGTCGGCGCCCGAGCCGGCGACCTGCTGGGCGGTACCGGCGGGGTCGGGGTTGTCCGCGTTGACGTTGTGGGTGGCGACGGTGAGGTCACCGCCGGTGCCCGACTTGTCGGTGAGCAGCCCGCCGAAGACGTTGAACCAGACCAGTACCGGCAGCAGCAGGGCGATCAGCGCGGTCGCCGAGCGGCGCACCAGGCCCAGGATCAGCAGCAGCGGGACGAAGACGGCGCACCACGGCAGGAACGTCTCGGTGAGGCTGCCCAGGTTGCCGATGGTGTTCGGGATCTGCGCGTGGAGGAGCATCACGAGGGCCAGCAGGACCGAGCAGCCGGCCAGGACGATCCCGCGCCGCCAGATGCCGGGGTCCCGCGTCAGTCTGTCGCGCAGGTCCCGGAAGCGGGATCCGGTGCGCTGCGGTCCTGCGCCGCCGTTCCCGGTGTCCGCCCTGTACGCCTGCACCATTGCGCTGTCCTCACTGCCTTGCCGTACACATCGCCGCGCCCACGACCCTAGGGGATGCGCGATGCCTTTCCGGCCGTCGGCGACGACCGTACTGCCACGAGGACGCCCCGGGCGGTGCGAAGGGTTCCGGCCACAGGGGGTCTGTGGTGGCTTGTGACAGAACGCTCACACTCACCTCGGCCCGGGCGAGTCAGCGGGCCGGTCTCAGCGGTGACCTGCGTCTTCACCTCGGCCGGAGGCCGCGGGCCGCGGTGCGAGGCCCTCGATCAGCAGGCGGATGATGCGGTCGGCGAGGTCCTCGGGCAGCGGCGCGTCGGGCCGGTGAATGGTGCGTACCAGCATGGGGCCGAGGAACAGATCGTCCATCAGCTCCACGTCCGTGTCGCCCCGCAGCTCACCCGCCTCGACGGCCCTGCCGACGGCGGCGACCATCGCGGCCCGGCGGGGCGCGATCACCGTGCGGTGGTACTCCGCCCACAGCATGGGGTGGCTCTTCATCTGCGCGAAGACGTTGTGCAGCAGCACCGAGGAACGCTGGGCGAGTCCGCGGGTACGCATGGACTCCAGCAGGACGCGCAGGTCACCGAGGCCCCCGGCACCGGAGACGTCGGGTTCCGGCGGCTCGATCTCGCGCAGGACGTCGACGAAGAGCTCCTCCTTGCCGGCCCAGCGCCGGTAGATGGTGGCCTTGCCGACCCCGGCGGTGCGGGCGATCCGCTCGATGGACAGGCCGGCCAAGGGCTCGCCGGCCTCCAGGAGCCCGACGACGGCGTCCAGGATGGCCCGCTCGGCGGCGGCGCTGCGCGGGCGGCCGCGGCGGGGCTCCTGTTCGTCGACGGGGCGGGGCTTGCGGTCCGGGCCGTCGTGGGTCCGCGCGTCCTGGTCCCGGCCGCCGTCGTGGGCCGGCCGGTCCTCGTCCCCGGGGACCCGGCCGTCCCGGTCCGATGCTTGCGCCTGCACGTGGAACCACCTTTCGCCACCGCCGATTCTCGCCGACGCGGGAAGCGGCCGGGCACCTCGGCGCCCGGCCGCGACCACCGGATCCCACCACGCACCGGCCAGGACCGCCGGATCTCACCTACGCACCCGGCCGCGACCGCCGGGCCTCACCGTCCAGCCCGGGCCGCGACCGCCGGATCTCACCCTCAGGCCCCCACGGGGGCCGTCCGCTCGTCCTGCGCGGCCTCCTGCCGGGCGGGCGGCCTGCCCGGCAGGAAGACGGCGACCACGATCGCGCCGATCAGGGCGACGCACGCCGAGCCGACGGCCGTGACGTGCATGGCGCCCATGAACGCGTCCTGCGCGGCAGCCACCAGCGGGGTGCCCGCGGGCCCCATCTTCTCGGCGACACCGAGCGTCGCCTCGATGGACTCCCCGGCCACGTCCCTGGCCGCGGCCGGGACCGCGTCGAGGTGCCCCTCGATGTCGCCGCGGTAGACGGCGGAGAGCACCGATCCGAGCACGGCGATCCCGAGGGCGCCGCCGACCTGCCGGAACGTGTTGTTCACGGCCGAGCCCGATCCGGCCTTCTCCCGGGGCAGCGCCTGCATCACGGCGACGGTGACCGGCGGCATCACGTGTGCCATGCCCGTGCCCTGGACGAAGAAGACCACGCACATCACCCAGACGGGGGTCGTGGCGTCGAACAGGGCGAACGCCGCGAGGCCGCCGGCGACCAGCAGCATGCCCACCGTGCACACGGCGCGGGCGCCGAACCGGTCGACCACGAACCGGGCCCGCGGGGCGAAGACCATCTGCGCGACGGCCAGCGGCAGGATCAGCAGGCCGGACTGCAGGGCGCTCCAGCCCCGCACACTCTGCATGTAGAAGGCGGAGAAGAACGTCACGCCCATCAGCGCGAAGAAGACCAGCGCGATGGCTGCGACGGCTGCGGAGAACGCGGGCTTCCTGAAGTACGAGATGTCGATGGCCGGGCTGCTGCTGCGCTTCTCGTGGAGGACGAACACGACCAGCACGGCCAGTCCCCCCACGACCGGCAGGAGCACGGAGATGTCGGTGAAGTCGGCGAGCTCGCCGCCGCGGATGATCCCGTACACCAGCAGCACCAGGCCGATGATGGAGAGCACCACACCGACGGGGTCGAGACGGCCCGGCTTCGGGTCCCTGGAGTCCGGTACGAGCACGGCCATGGCGACCAGCGCGACGACCACGACGGGCACGTTGACGAGGAAGATCGAACCCCACCAGAAGTGTTCGAGGAGCAGGCCGCCGGTGATCGGGCCGATCGCGATGCCGAGGCCCACGCTGCCGGCCCAGATGCCGATGGCCTTGGGCTGCTCTTCGCGCTCGAAGACGTTCATCAGGACGGCGAGCGTGGCCGGCATGACGAAGGCGGCGCCGAAGCCCATCACGGCGCGCCAGGTGATGAGCTCGCCGGGCGATCCGGACATGGCGGCGAAGGCCGAACCGAGGCCGAAGAGAACGATGCCGAAGAGCAGGATCTTCTTGCGCCCGAGGCGGTCGCCGAGCAGGCCCGCGGTGAAGAGCAGTCCGGCGAAGACGAGCGTGTAGGAGTTGATGGCCCACTCCAGCTCGCTCTGGGTGGCTCCCAGACCGGTGGGCGAGGGGGAGGCGATCGTCTTGACGGCGACGTTCAGGATCGAGTTGTCCAGCACGACGATGAGCAGGCTGAACATCAGGACGGCGAGGATCGCCCAGCGGCGGCGGTGGACCGCCTCGGGGACCTGGGGCACGGCGACGGGAGCGCCGGACGGTATGGACATGGACAGAACGTACCTCCATTTCGATACGAGACCGTCTCGTATTGGAAAGTCTTTACCGGCTTCGTGACACCGGGTGCCATCCCGTGCGGCGGGCCCACTTCCCGTGAGCGGCTCCGGGATGCCACCATGGAAGCGATCCGGGGACGCCGTCAGGGCGCCTCGAGATGACGAAGGAGCCGTTGGCAATGTCGCTTCAGGCTGCGCACAACCAGTCCCCCACTTCCCCCGCGGGAGCCCCCTCCGACAGCAGCAAGGCGCTGTACGGAGGCAAGAGCAACCGCCGCGTCACCGTCCACGACATCGCCGCCGCCACCGCGCGCGGCGAGAAGTGGCCCATGCTCACCGCCTACGACGCGATGACCGCGTCCGTCTTCGACGAGGCCGGCATCCCGGTCATGCTCGTCGGCGACTCCATGGGCAACTGTCACCTCGGCTACGAGACCACCGTGCCCGTCACGATGGACGAGATCGCCATCCTGTCCGCCGCCGTCGTCCGGGGCACCAAGCGCGCCCTGGTCGTCGCCGACCTGCCTTTCGGGGCCTACCAGGAGAGCCCGGTCCAGGCCCTGCGCAACGCCACCCGGCTGATCAAGGAGTCCGGGGTCGGCGCGGTCAAGCTGGAGGGCGGCGAGCGCAGCCATGAGCAGATCAAGCTCCTGGTCGACGCCGGCATCCCGGTGATGGCCCACATCGGCCTGACCCCGCAGTCCGTCAACGCGATGGGCTACCGGGTGCAGGGCCGCGGCGAGGAGGCCGCCCAGCAGATGCTGCGCGACGCGAAGGCCGTGCAGGACGCGGGCGCGTTCGCCGTCGTCCTGGAGCTCGTCCCGGCCGAACTGGCCGCCGAGGTGACCCGCACCCTGCACATCCCGACCGTGGGCATCGGCGCCGGTCCGGACACCGACGCGCAGGTGCTGGTCTACACCGACATGGTCGGCCTGACCGGCGGCAAGGTACCGCGCTTCACCAAGCAGTACGCCGACCTGCGCCAGATCCTCGGCGACGCCGCGAAGGCGTACGCGGACGAGGTCGTCGGCGGCACCTTCCCGGCGCCGGAGCACACCTTCCACTAGGCAGTACGCCGGCACAGCACCGGCAACCGACCGACCACTGCCGCACCACCGACAGCCCGCCGACTTCCCCCATCGGCGGGCTGTCGCCCTGCTGTCGGCGGACTGTCGGTGCGTTGTCGGTGGCGGCTGGTCTGATAGTCGGCATGACGCGAATCGACAAGAACCCCGGGAACGGCAAGAACGCCGTCGAGGTACGGGGGCTGGTCAAGCACTACGGCTCGACCAAGGCACTGGACGGCGTGGACCTCGACGTGCGCGAGGGCACCGTCCTCGGCGTGCTCGGCCCCAACGGCGCCGGCAAGACGACCCTCGTACGGGTCCTGTCCACCCTGATCCAGCCCGACGCCGGACACGCGGTCGTGGCCGGCTACGACGTGGTGAAGCAGCCCCGCGCGCTCCGCCGCACCATCGGCCTGACCGGGCAGTACGCCTCGGTCGACGAGAAGCTCTCCGGCTGGGAGAACCTCTACATGATCGGGCGGCTGCTCGACCTGCCGCGCAAGAAGGCCCGCTCGCGCGCCGACGAACTGCTGGAGCGCTTCTCGCTCACGGACGCGGCGAAGAAGGCCGCGATGGAGTACTCCGGCGGTATGCGCCGCCGGCTGGACCTCGCCGCCTCCATGATCGGCAGCCCGGCCGTCCTCTACCTGGACGAGCCGACGACGGGGCTCGACCCCCGCACCCGTAACGAGGTCTGGGACGAGGTGCAGCGGATGGTCGCGGAGGGGGCGACCGTGCTGCTCACCACCCAGTACATGGAAGAGGCCGAACAACTCGCCAACGAGCTCACCGTCATCGACAAGGGCCGGATCATCGCCCGCGGCGGTGTCGACGAGCTGAAGGCCAAGGTCGGCGGCCGCACCCTGCAGATCCGCCCCTCGGACCCGGCCCAGCTGGCCGCGATGGCGCAGGCCATCAGGGAGGCCGGTCTCGACGGTGTGGCGGGCGCCCAGGCGGTCCCGGACGAGGGACTGCTGTACGTACCCATCCTCAGCGACGAGCAGCTCACCGCCGTCATCGGCCTGCTCGGCACCCGGGGCTTCTCGCTGGCGCACGTGGCCACCGCGCTGCCCAGCCTGGACGAGGTGTTCCTCGCCATCACCGGCGACAAGGCCACCGTCACCGACACGACTCCCCAGGAGGTCGCGGCATGAGCACGACGACTCTGACGCCCACCCCCACCGACGCGGCCCCGGCCGCCCCGGCCGCGAAGCTCCACGACGAGGGCCGGATCGGGCTGCGGAACAACCTGCGCCACATCGGTGCGCTGGTGCGGCGCAATCTGCTCCAGATCAAGAAGGATCCGGAGTCGATGTTCGACGCGCTCCTGATGCCGGTGATCTTCGTCCTGCTGTTCGTGTACGTCTTCGGCGGTTCCGTCGGCGGCAGCATGGGCGGCGGCCGGCAGGAGTACCTGAACTACCTGATCCCCGGCCTGATGGCGATGATGGGCATGAACATCGCCATGGCCGTCGGTTCCGGTGTCAACGACGACTTCCGCAAGGGGGTCATGGACCGGTTCCGCACGATGCCGATCGCCCGTTCCTCGGTGCTCATCGCCAAGATCGTGGTCGAGCTCGCCCGGATGATGGTCGCCACGCTGATCCTGCTGGGCATGGGCTTCGCGCTCGGCATGGAGCTCCACGGGTCGGTGCTCGGGCTGATCGGGGCGATCGGGCTGGCGGCCGCGTTCGGCGCCGCCATCATGTGGATCTTCATCCTGCTCGGACTGAGCATGAAGACGGCCCAGGCCGTCCAGGGAATGGGGATGATCGTGATGATGCCGCTCCAGTTCGGCTCGTCCATCTTCGCCCCGCCCACGACGATGCCGGGCTGGCTCCAGACGTTCACCGACTACAACCCGCTGTCCAACCTGGCCGACGCCGCACGCGCCCTGATGATGGGCACCCCGGTCGGCAACTCGGTCTGGCTGACGCTCGGCTGGACCGTGGTCATCACCGCGGCCATGGCACCGCTCGCGGTGTCCAAGTTCCGCAAGAAGTCCTGACCTCCTGACGGAAGGGGTTCGGACCTCTCAGTCCCGGTACGCGTCCACGAGGGCGGTGGCCTCCTCCAGGGAGAGGCCGCCGCCCTCGGCGTACGCGGCCTCGTAGGCGTCCCCGAGCGCGGCACGGACCAGCTCCTCGGCACGGTCGAAGTTGTCCCGCTCCATCGACGTCAGGAAGTGCCCCTCCGGCAGCAGGGCCCGGCCGGCGGCCAGCAGCCGGGCGCCGAGCTGCGCGCCGCTCTCCGTGCCGAGCCCGCCCAGCGCCCAGGCCAGGGTGACCAGATGGATCACGGCCATCTGCGGCGCCACCATCTGCGTCAGCGGATCGCCCAGGCGCAGCAGGGCCTGCCGGCCGCGGTCCAGGGCGTCCGCGTAGTTCTCGTCCTGGTTGTCCAGCCAGGCCAGCCCGCCAAGGACGAAGCCCTCGAAGATCGCCATGGTCTGTGACTTGAACTCTTCGAGCAGTTCGAAGAACTGTTCACGCGCCTCCGCGGTCCGGCCGCAGCGGCCCAGCCACAGGGCCAGGTAGAGCCGGGCCGCCGGCCGCGCCTCGTGCCCCGCGTGCTGCTCGTCCACGATCACCTGGCGCAGGATCACCTCGCCCTCCGCTCCGCGGCCGAGTTCGGTGAGAGCGGAGGCGTACCGGGTGCGGAGCACCGATACCTGGGCCAGGGCGCCGAGCTTCTCCGCGTAGCCGATCGCGGCCTGGTAGTCCTCGGCCGCCTGGCGGTAGCCGCCCGTCTTCTCGTTCGCCTCACCACGTGAGGACAGTGCCTCGGCCATGCCCCAGTCGTCACCGAGACGATGGAAGATCTCCAGGCTCTCGGCGGCGTCGACATGGGCGGCACCCGCCCAGTCGGGGCGGTTGGCCAGCACGTTGGCGCGCATCTGGAGCGCCGCGGCGAGCTCCCACTCGAAGGCGAACTCCCGTGCGGCGCGCACCGTTTCGTCCAGCAGGTGCCGCAGGTCCGAGACGCCCCCGGTCAGCATGACGGCGAAGAACCAGAGCGATGCGGGGCTCCGGCAGGTCTGCGGCTGGCCTGCCCGGTAGACGGAGGCGATGCCCCGCAGCCGCGTCATGCTGGCCTCGTTCGTCCACTCGTCCATCGCGTGGTCCATGCTGACCAGCTGGATCAGCCCCACCTGGCGCCGCGCCTCCTGAAGCAGTTCGGGCCCCATGGGCGGGGGCGCGTCGGTGCAGCGTTCGTGGATCGAGGGCGCCGGCTCCACGGGCGGGGCGAAGGGGTCGGGGCCGAGAGCCGCCGCGGCATCGGCCCAGTGCAGGGCGTCGCCGCGCAGATTGCGGATCTGCCAGTACCAGGAGAGCGAGATCACCAGGCACAGGGACTCCTGCTCGTCGCGCGCGGCGACGGCGTGCCGCAGCGCGGTGCGCAGGTTCTCGTACTCGCGCTGGAAGAGCTCGATCGCGGCGCGCTGTCCGGCACCGCGGAGCAGGGGGTCGGTGGTACGGGCCAGCTCCCGGAAGTACACGAGGTGCTGGCGTTCGACGGCGTCCCGCTCCCCCGTCTCGTCGAGCCGCTGCGCCGCGTACTCGCCGACGGTCTCCAGGAGGCGATAGCGCATCCCGCCGTCAGCCCCGGGTGCGGCCACGACCAGGGACTTGTCGACGAGGGAGCCGAGCAGCCCGGCGACCTCCCGCGCCTGCCGCGGCCCGTCCGCACAGACCGCCTCGGCCGCTTCGAGGGTGCAGCCGCCGGCGAACACGGACAGCCGGCGCAGGGTGGTGCGTTCGTCCTCGGCGAGGAGGTCCCAGGACCAGTCGACGACGGCTCGCAGGGTCTGCTGGCGCGGGAGCACGGTGCGGCTGCCGCTCGTCAGCAGCCGGAACCGGTCGTCGAGCCGGTCGGCGATCTGCTGCGGGGTGAGCATGCGCAGCCGGGCGGCGGCGAGTTCGATGGCGAGCGGCAGGCCGTCCAGGCGGCGGCAGATCTCGGCGGTGGCCGCCGCGGTCGCCCCGTCGGCGTCGACCCGGAAGCCGGGCAGTGCGGCGGCGCCGCGCTCGGCCAGCAGGCGCAGGGCCGTCGGGTCGGGCAGCGGCTCCACGGGCCGGACGAACTCGCCGGGTACACCGAGGGGTTCGCGGCTGGTGGCGAGGACGGTGAGCTGCGGGCAGCGGGCCAGCAGATGGTCGGCGAGGGCCGCGGCGGCCTCGATCACATGCTCGCAGTTGTCCAGGAGCAGCAGCATGCGGCGCCGGGAGCAGTGCTCGGTCAGCCGGGAAAGCGGCTCGTCCGCGCCCCGTTCGGCGGCCCGGAGCTCCTCGGCACCCGCGCCGCGCAGCACGGTCTCGCGGGCGCCGAGTGCGCCGAGGACCGCTTCCGGTACCGCTTCGGGGTCGTCGACGGGCGCGAGTTCGGCCAGCCAGACGCCGTCCGGCCACGACGCGGGGTCGAAGGATTCCGCCGTCTCCTGGGAGAGCCGGGTCTTGCCTGCGCCGCCGGGTCCGAGGAGGGTGACCAGCCGGGCCCGGGAGAGGTCGTCGCGCAGGGCGTCGATGTCGCGCTCGCGTCCGACGAAGCTGGTGAGCCGGGCCCTGAGGTTGCCCTGCCGGACGGCCGGTGCGGCGGGCCGGGGAGCCGGCCGCCGGGCGGGGCGGGCCGGTTCCTGACGGAGCAGTTCGGCGTGCAGCGCGCTCAGGCCGGGGCCCGGGTCCGTGCCGAGCCGGTCGGCGAGCACGGTGCGGACCTCGTCGTACGCGGCCAGCGCCTGGGCCGTGCGCCCTGCGTCGCGCAGCGCCCGCAGCCGCAGCACCTGGAGCGGTTCGTCGAGGGGGTGCTCCTCGCAGAGCGCGGCCAGCTCCGGCAGCACCTCGCCGGCCCGGCCGAGCGCGAGCGCCGCGGTGAGCCGGGTCCGGCGGGCGTCGAGGCGGCGGGCGGTCCAGCGGGCCGCGACGGCGTGCCGGTCGGGAAGGTCGGCGAGCACCGGCCCCCGCCAGAGGCCGAGGGCGTCGTCGAGGGCGCTCAGGGCCTTCGCCGGATCGCCGGCGTCCAGGGCCCGCGCGCCCTCCCCCGCGAGGCGTTCGAAGCGGTGGAGGTCGACGCTGTCCGGTTCGGCGGCCAGCCGGTAGCCGTTGTCCGCGGACACGACCTCCGCATGGCCGAGCGCCCGTCTGAGCCGGCCCACGAGTGCCTGCAGGGCGCCGGACGCGTCGCCGGGAGGGTCGCCGTCCCAGACCTCGTCGACGAGCACCGCGAACGGCACCGTCCGGCCGGTGCGCAGCGCGAGCACCGCGAGCAGGGCGCGCAGCCGCATACCGCCGAGGGGCAGCGCGGCACCGCGCTCGTCTCGCGCCTCCGTGACGCCCAGGATCAGATACCGCACTCCGCCATTGTGTCCCGGCGACCCGGGCAACGGGCCATGGGCGGCCTCACCGGATCACACGCAGCGGGCCCGGGCCACCGGCTACCCCGCAGCGACCACCGAGCCGGAGCCACCCCACCAGCGAACCCGCGCCGCCGCGCCGCCCAGGCGCCACCGAGCCGCCCAGGCGCCACCGAGCCGACACCACCGGCTACCCCCGCAGCGACCACCGAGCCGGAGCCACCCCACCAGCGAACCCGCGCCGCCGCGCTGCCCAGGCGCCACCCAGCCGACACCACCGGCTACCCCTGCAGCGACCGCCGGGCCGGAGCCACCCCACCGGCGACCGCGCGCTGCCGTGGTGCCGCCGTCCCCGTCCAGCAGGTGCCGCGCCGCGAGATGAGGCGGCGCAGCCACAGTTCCGTGGAGGCGAGGTCGGCCAGGCCGTCCAGGGGCAGGGGCTCCCCCTCGGAGGCCGCGCGCAGGGCCTTGCGGACGACGCGGGCCTCGACCAGGCCCGCGTCGGCGAGCAGCGGGGCGTCGAACAGGGCGATCAGTTCGGGCAGCGAGGCGCGCAGGCCGGTCCGGGTGACGGCGGTCGAGGTGGCCTGGGACGGGGTGCCCCAGCCGGGCGGCAGCTCGTGGATGCCCGCGCCCGCCAGGACCCGCCGCAGGATCGCCGCGCGGGCGCCCGGCTGGACCCGGAGCGATTCGGGGAGCGCGCGGGCGGCGCGTACGACCTGGTTGTCCAGGAAGGGGGCGTGCAGCCGCTGGCTGCGGACCTCGGCGGCCTGTTCCAGGATGCGGTGACCGGCGGCGTGCCGGGCGAGCGCGGCTCTGGCTCGTGCCTCGCCCGGGCGCTGGACGGAGGTGGGGCGGATCGCCGCTTCCTGGAGGCGGACCGACACTTCGGCCAGTGCCTCTCCGGTGAGCCACCGGGCGGCGGGGCCCGGGCGGGACCAGGTCAGTGCGTCGAGCGAGGCGTCGGCGGGTGTGTCCAGGTCGGGGGTGAGGCGGTTGGCGTCGGGCAGGCGGCCGGCCGCGGCTTCGAGTCCGGTGCGGTAGGACGTGCGGGCCAGCCGGCGCGCCGCCCGGTAGACGGTCAGCGGCACGAACAGGGAGTGCGCGGACGGGCCTTCGGCCTTGGCGAGCGCGGCGACGGGGCGCACCAGATGGCGCCGTCTGCGATCGATCAGCAGGTCGGCGAGGCGGGCCGGATGGGCGTCGAGCACCTGCCGGGCGCCGTCGCCCACGAAGTGGTCCGCGCTGCCCGCGGAGAGGCGGCGGCGGTTGCGTTCGACGAGGACGAGGGAGGGGGCGGGTTCGTCGGTGAGCGGGCCGCTCTCCAGGTCCAGGTCGGCGTAGGGCAGCGC
>NZ_JAELVH010000470.1 GCF_019399235.1 Streptomyces poriferorum
GCGCGCTCGTAGCGCAGCAGCTCGGCCTCGGGGTAGAGCACTCGCTTGCCGACCTTGATGCCGCGCGGCCCCTTCTTGAGCTGGCGCCAGTAACGGACGGTGCTCTCGGCGGTGCGGTAGCGCTCGGCGACCTCGGCGGTGGTCAGGTATCGCATGCGTTCCCATTCGGCTAGATAGCGATTCGATCTGCATAATCAGTACCTCACGATCGGCGGTTAGCCAAACCGGGAAGCTCATGTTTCAATTCGGATAGCGATGGTCGCGATGGAGGTTCGATGGCAGGCGAGAAGGCCGAGGGCGGCGAAGTGCCGCTGCTCTACAGCGAAGGCAACGTGGCGGGCCGCGTGGCCCTGGAGCGCGAGGTCAGAGGGTGGAGCACGACCGAGCTGGCCGAGCGGGTGACCAGAGCCGGCGTGAAGATGAACCAGACCGCCGTGTGGCGCATCGAGAACGGCTCTCCCCGTCGGCGGATCAACCTCGATGAGGCGCTCGCCTTCTCCCGCGTCTTCGAACTGCCCCTCGAAGAGCTCATGTCACCGCCCTTGGAAGGGCTCGACATCGACAGCCGACGACTCGTCCAGGAAGCCGTCGAAGCGTTCTACGAAACTCGCGATGCCCGCGACCGCCTGCACCGCGCCGTGGTCGCCGTCGCCGACCACATCAAGGCCCACCCCGACAGCTCACGCGCGATCAACGAGCAGTGCCTCCGCCTCATGGGCGACGAGCGGGACGCTCGCACCCTCACCAGCGACATCGAGGACGGCGGCCACTACTGACAACCAGCACGAAGGAGAAGCCACTTGGCGAATATCCAGAAGCGACCCAACGGCAAATGGCGTGCCCGCTACCGCGACCTCGACGGCAAGGAACACGCCCGCCACTTCGACCGCAAGATCGACGCCCAGCGCTGGCTCGACGAGGTCACGACCAGCGTGGTCACCGGTCAGTACGTCGACCCGCGCTCGGCGAAGAAGCCCTTCAAGGAGTACGCGGAGGAGTGGCGGGCCAGCCAGCCGCACCGGCCGTCGACGGCCAAGGCCGTAGCCCAGCACCTGCGTTGCTACGCCTACCCCGTCTGGGAGAAGCGGGCACTCGGCGCGATCAAGCCCGGTGACGTGCAGAGCTGGATCACCAGCCTGACGACCACCCACAAGCTCGCCGCGAGCACCTCCCGCACCGTCTTCAACACGGTCAACGCGGTCTTCCGGGCAGCGGTCCGCGACCGCATGATTCCGCACAACCCCTGCACCGACGCGAAGCTGCCCTCAGTCCCGAGGAAAAAGGTCGTACCCCTGGCCGTCGAGCAGGTGCGGACGCTGGCCGAGGAGATACCCGGCCGCTACAGGGGCCTGGTCCTGCTGGGCGCTTGCACGGGGCTCCGCCCCGGCGAGCTCTTCGGCCTCCAGCTTCGGCACGTGGACCTGCTGCACGCGACCGTCTCGGTCGAGCAGCAGATCCAGCAGACCGCCAAGCACGGCGTGTACGTGTGCCCGCCCAAGACCGCTCGCTCGCACCGCACGGTCCCGCTCCCCCGTATAGCGGTGGATGCGATGAAGGCCCACCTGCGGGACTTCCCCGCCGATGGCCCCGAGGGCTGGATCTTCACGGCGCCGCAGGGCGGGCCCGTGGTCTACACGCACTTCATGGACGGGTCCTGGCGGCCCGCCTGTGCGAAGGCCGGCATACCGAAGGGCACCGGACCCCACGCACTCCGGCACCACTACGCCAGCCTGCTGATCAAGCACGGCGAGTCCGTGAAGACGGTCTCCGAGCGCCTCGGCCACACCAACGCGGCCATGACGCTGAACATCTACACCCACCTGTGGCCCGACTCCGAGGAGTGGACCCGGGCCGCCGTCGACAAGGCGTACGCGGACCGGTCCGCCGAGACCCAGCCACAGGTCGACGAAGCGGCGTAACCGCTCCCCCGCGTGCCGGACCCATCCGGCACGCTGCGGACTCCGTGCGGACCGCAAAGGCCGCCCAACCCGCTCCGTCGCAGGTCAGACGACCTTTCGCCAGACGCATTACACGTTGAAGCGGAACTCCACCACGTCCCCGTCCTGCATGACGTAGTCCTTGCCCTCCATGCGCGCCTTGCCCTTGGCGCGGGCCTCGGCGACCGAGCCCGTTTCGACCAGGTCGGCGAAGGAGATGATCTCCGCCTTGATGAAGCCCTTCTGGAAGTCGGTGTGGATCACACCGGCCGCCTCGGGGGCCGTGGCGCCCTTCTTGATCGTCCAGGCGCGGGTTTCCTTCGGGCCTGCCGTGAGGTAGGTCTGCAGGCCGAGGGTGTCGAAGCCGACGCGGCCGAGGGTGGCCAGGCCGGGCTCCTCCTGGCCCATGGACTGGAGCAGCTCCAGGGCCTCGTCGTCGTCGAGCTCGATCAGCTCGGACTCGATCTTGGCGTTCAGGAAGATGGCCTCGGCGGGGGCGACCAGGGCGCGCTGCTCGTTCTTGAAGTCCTCGTCGACCAGCTCGTCCTCGTCGACGTTGAAGACGTAGAGGAAGGGCTTCGTCGTCAGGAGGTGGAGCTCGTGGAGCAGGCGGCCCTTCTCCGTGCCGGCCGTGATGCCCGCGTGGAAGAGCGTGTCGCCGGCTTCCAGGATCTTCTGGGCCTCCTCGACCGCTGCCAGAACGGCGACCTTCTCCTTCTGGAGGCGGGCCTCCTTCTGGAGGCGCGGGACGGCCTTCTCGACGGACTGGAGGTCGGCGAGGATCAGCTCGGTGTTGATCGTCTCGATGTCGTCCTTGGGTGAGACCTTGCCGTCGACGTGGACGACGTTCTCGTCCTTGAAGGCGCGGATGACCTGGCAGATCGCGTCCGACTCACGAATGTTCGCGAGGAACTTGTTGCCCAGGCCCTCGCCCTCGCTCGCGCCGCGCACGATGCCCGCGATGTCGACGAAGTCGACCGTCGCCGGAAGCAGCTTCTGGGAGCCGAAGATCTCCGCGAGGGTGTTCAGGCGGGGGTCGGGGACGCCGACGACGCCGACGTTCGGCTCGATCGTGGCGAACGGGTAGTTGGCCGCCAGCACGTCGTTCTTGGTCAGGGCGTTGAAAAGGGTCGACTTGCCGACATTCGGCAGACCGACGATTCCGATCGTGAGCGACACGGTGGCGACTTCCCTAGGGGGTGGACGGGCTCGAATGGACGTCGGGCCCGGGTGGGCCGATTCTCCAGTTTACGGTCGGGGGCGGGTGGCCCGTCACG
>NZ_JAELVH010000471.1 GCF_019399235.1 Streptomyces poriferorum
TGAGGCCCGCGGGCGAGCCGAAGAGGATCTGCAGCGGGACGGGCGGGCGGCCGATCCCGTTGTACGGGGGGTCGGTGGCCACGATCAGATCGGTGAAGCCGTCCCGGTCCAGGTCGCACGACGCCTCGGCGTCGAAGGCCGCGGGGAGGGTGTCGCCGGACTTGGCGGCGTTCGTACGCGCGCTGAGCAGCTGGCGTACCGAGGGGTCGAGGCCGCGGGTGGCGGAGCCGTACACGATGCCGATCCCGGCGTCGTCGCCGTGGCTGTCGGCCGCCGGTTTCACCAGGTCGTCCAGGACGAGGTCGCGGTGGCCGTCGCCGTTGAAGTCGTCAGGGGTGCGGCTGCCGGTGCCGTGCGGGACGGCGTGGCGCTCGGCGCCCGCCAGGCCGGCCAGGGCGGTGGGCGGGACGTCGCCGTTCTTGGGGGCCGAGGAGGCGGGGGAGCCCGTGCAGGCGGTCAGCAGGAGGACGCAGGCGCAGAGGCCGCCGATCGCCGCGGTGGCTGCCGCGCGGCCAGTGGTTCGCGTAGGCCGTGTTGCTGTTGCTGTTGCCGCCGTTGCCGCCGGTGAGGGCGGGGTGCGCGGATGGTGCTTGTGCTGCGGCGAGGGTGGTGTGTGCGGGTGGTGCTACTGCTGCCGCGAGGGCGGTGGTTCGTGCGGGTCGCGTGGTCGCTCCCGCCCTGCCGATGCGTATCCGCACGGGATACCTCCGAATGCGTATCCCCGCAGGAATACCTCGTACGTCGTGGCCGTCCCGGCCGTCTCTTCCGTCCCGGCCGCCCCACATCATGCGCCACCGGAGCCGTAAAGCAGAAGCGGCCGGTCCTGCCCCCGAGGCAGGTCCGGCCGCTTGTGCAACGCGGTGGCGCGGTTCCGGTTACCCGTTACTTCGCCGGTTCCGGTTCCGGCGCGTCAGCCGGTTCCGGCTCGCCCGCGGGGTCGGCCGGGGTCTTCACGGAGTCGAGCAGCAGCTGCGACACGTCGACCACCTGGATCGACTCCTTCGCCTTGCCGTCGTTCTTCTTGCCGTTGACCGAGTCGGTCAGCATGACGAGGCAGAACGGGCAGGCGGTGGAGACGATGTCCGGGTTGAGGGAGAGGGCCTCGTCGACACGCTCGTTGTTGATGCGCTTGCCGATCCGCTCCTCCATCCACATCCGGGCACCGCCGGCGCCGCAGCAGAAGCCGCGCTCCTTGTGGCGGTGCATCTCCTCGTTCCGCAGACCCGGCACCTTGGCGATGATCTCGCGCGGGGGCGTGTAGATCTTGTTGTGACGGCCCAGGTAGCAGGGGTCGTGGTACGTGATCAGACCCTCGACCGGCGTCACCGGGATCAGCTTGCCCTCGTCCACCAGGTGCTGGAGCAGCTGCGTGTGGTGGATGACCTCGTACTCGCCACCGAGCTGCGGGTACTCGTTCGCGATGGTGTTGAAGCAGTGCGGGCAGGTCGCGACGATCTTCTTCGTCGCCTTCGCCTTCTTGGTCGAGTCGTCCTCGTCGTCCTCGCCGAACGCCATGTTCAGCATCGCGACGTTCTCCTGGCCGAGCTGCTGGAACAGCGGCTCGTTGCCCAGGCGGCGGGCCGAGTCACCCGTGCACTTCTCGTCGCCGCCCATGATCGCGAACTTGACGCCCGCGATGTGGAGCAGTTCGGCGAAGGCCTTGGTGGTCTTCTTCGCGCGGTCCTCCAGGGCGCCGGCGCAGCCGACCCAGTAGAGGTAGTCGACCTCGGTGAGGTCCTCGACGTCCTTGCCGACGATCGGGACCTCGAAGTCGACCTCCTTGGTCCACTCGACGCGCTGCTTCTTGGCGAGCCCCCAGGGGTTGCCCTTCTTCTCCAGGTTCTTGAGCATCGTGCCCGCCTCGGACGGGAACGCGGACTCGATCATCACCTGGTAGCGGCGCATGTCGACGATGTGGTCGATGTGCTCGATGTCGACCGGGCACTGCTCCACGCACGCACCGCAGGTGGTGCAGGACCAGAGGACGTCCGGGTCGATGACGCCGTTCTCCTCGACCGTGCCGATCAGCGGGCGCTCGGCCTCGGCGAGGGCGGCCGCGGGGACGTCCTTGAGCTGCTCCTCCGTCGCCTTCTCGTTGCCCTCCATGTCCTTGCCGCCGCCGGCCAGCAGGTACGGGGCCTTGGCGTGCGCGTGGTCGCGCAGGGACATGATCAGGAGCTTCGGGGACAGCGGCTTGCCGGTGTTCCAGGCGGGGCACTGCGACTGGCAGCGGCCGCACTCCGTGCACGTGGAGAAGTCGAGGATGCCCTTCCAGGAGAACTGCTCGACCTGGGAGACACCGAAGACGGCGTCCTCGGCCGGGTCCTCCCAGTCGATCTCCTGGCCGCCCGAGGTCATCGGCTGGAGTGCTCCCAGCGCGACCTCGCCATCGGCGTTCCGCTTGAACCAGATGTTCGGGAAGCCGAGGAAGCGGTGCCAGGCGACACCCATGTTGGTGTTGAGCGAGACCGTGATCATCCAGATCAGCGAGACGCCGATCTTGACCATCGCGGTGAAGTAGATGAGGTTCTGCAGCGTGCCGAGCGCGAGTCCCTTGAAGGCGAGGACCAGCGGGTACGAGACGAAGTACGCGGCCTCGTAGCCGTCGACGTGGTGGATCGCGCCCTCGAGGCCGCGCAGGGTCAGGATCGCCAGGCCGATGACGAGGATGACGTACTCGACGAAGTACGCCTGCCAGGCCTTGGAGCCGGCGAACCGCGACTTGCGGCCGGCCCGGGAGGGGAGGTTCAGCAGCCGGATGGCGATCAGCACGAGGATGCCGACCGTCGTCATCAGGCCGATGAACTCGATGTAGAGCTCGAACGGCAGCCACTCACCGATGATCGGCAGCACCCAGTCGGCCTTGAAGAGCTGTCCGTACGCCTGGAGCAGCGTCGGCGGCAGCGTCAGGAAGCCGATCGCGACGAACCAGTGCGCGAAGCCCACGATGCCCCACCGGTTCATCCGGGTGTGGCCGAGGAACTCCTTGACCAGGGTGATCGTGCGCTGCTTGGGGTCGTCGGTGCGGCTGCCTGCCGGTACCGGCTGTCCGAGGCGGACGAACCGGTAGATCTGCGCGACCGCTCGGGCGATGAGCGCAACGCCGACTACGGTCAGCACCAGCGACACGATGATCGCGGCGAGTTGCATTTGGGGGCTCCTCGGGCCTGCGAGGGTGGGATCCAGCGATGTTCGCTGACTTCTCAGGTACTCGGGTACTCGGGTGATGGCTGTGCGATTGACGGCTATGCGATTACTAAGCAGTAACTTAATCAGTCTGTGCTGACACTATCCACTTATTCCGCCGTCCTGTAGCCGGGCCGGCGGTGATCTGTGTCGCTCAGGTCTGCCTTGCCGCGCCCGGCGAGGCTCCGGGCCGCCCGGTACAGGGGTGCGCCGACGGCCTCCGCGAG
>NZ_JAELVH010000472.1 GCF_019399235.1 Streptomyces poriferorum
ACCCCGGGTGACGCGGCCGATCTCTCGTCGGCCGCGTCACCCGGGGTGGGGATCTCATGCAGGACACCGAGCACGGCACGTCGCCCGAAGAGGCACCGGAAGCAGCCGCGGCACAGGAGGCGGCGGCCGCCGCGGAAGCGATCCAGGCAGCCCTCAGCGGCAGGAGACCCGCCGACGCCCGCGCCCGGGCGACCGCCGCACTGGAGCGGTACGGCCCCGATCCCCTCCTCTACACGCTGCTGGGCCGGGCCCACGTCGCCGAGAACGAGGACGACCACGACGACGCGGCCGAACGCGTCTACCGCCGGGGCCTGGACGCCTTCCCCGACGACCTCGGCCTGCTCACGGCCTACGCCGAACTCTGCCTGGAATCCGACGCACTCGACCGCCCCGGCCGCCACGCCCGCGGCCCCGGCCTCGTCGCCCGGGTCGGCGAACTGGCCCCCGACTCAGCGTACGTGCGCCGTCTGGACCGGATCAGCAAGGGCATCGGCGGCATCATGGCCGCGACGGGTGGCGGCAGGCCCTCCCTCGCCACGCCCATCCCGCTCTCCGCCGCGCACACGCAACGCCACGACGTCCGCACCGCCCTGACCACCGCCCCGAACCTCGCCGAAGCCACCCGCCTCGCCGCGGAGGAGTCCCAGCAGTACCCGTACGACCTGCGCTGGATGATCCGCGCCGAAACCCTGGCCGCTCTCGGCCGCCCGGGCCGCCGGCTGCTCGTGGCACAGGTGCGGGCCCCGATCCTGCTCGTGCCCCTCGCCCTCGCGCTGGGGGCCTTGGCCATGATCCCCAGGTCCGCGTCTCCCCTGTCCCTGTGGGCCGGAGCCGCCGCCCTGCTCGTCTTCCTCCCGAACCGCCTGCTCGGTGCCCTGGAAAGCCGTGCCCGCACCCGCGCCGCGTCCCGCCTGCAGCCGCCCCCGGCCGACAGAGACCCTCTGTACAGCCTTCTGCCGCCACCCCCCGCACCCGGCGCACGCGATGCCGTCGCGCTCGTGGCAGCCGTCGCGCTGGGGTTCTTCGCGCTGGTCTCACCTTCGTGGCTCGTGACCTCCTCGGACACCGACGACCCGCACACCACGGCATCGGCACCGGCACCGGCCTCGTTCCGCGGCCAGCCGCTGCTCTCCGCGCAACCGGCCGTCGACGGCCTCGACTCGGAGATGGCCGGGATGTGGACCAACGCCTTCGACACGTCGTTCGCCTACCTCTACGGGTCCATGGAACAGCTGGCGTCCTACGGCGCCCAGCCGGCCGCCTACGTCTTCGGCTCGACCGGTGACCGCCTCGACGCACCGCCCGCCGTGGCCAATGGCACCCAGCTCGGCCTCACCGAGTCCGACGCGGCCATCGACGACACATGGGACGCGGGCCCCGGCACCGCAGGCGGCCGGCTGCGCTGCGCCTCGTACGCGAGCGACACGGAGGAGAAGGGCGCGCACACCGCCTGCTCATGGACCGACAGCCGCAGCTACGGCACCATCGTCCTCAACGAACCGGGTCTGGATCACGAAACCGCTGCGGCGGCCGCACGCGAGATGCGGGACGCGATCCTTCAGGGGGAGACTGTCAGAGGCGACGCCTAAAGTTCCCCCATGGCAACGCTCCCGAACCCACTCAGCTCCCCGGCCGACGCAGGACTGCAACTGCCGCCCGGCACCTTCGTGGACGCCACGATCGACGAGGTGTGGCACGAGCCCCTGCTCTGGTACGCGGACGCGCCCGCGTCCCCCGGCAGTTGGGCCGCGCTGCGCACCTCGGGGCGACCGGTCGGCCTGCTGCCCGTACTGATCGACGGCGGGATGCGCGATGCCTGGCCCGAGGCCTGGGATCTCGGCCCGGCCAGGACCTCGTACCCCGGCGACCATGACGCGGAGGAGGTCCTGAGCGAGGCCTGGGAGGCGTACGCCCCCGAGGAGTTGGGCCTCGACGAGTCCTCGGCCGACTGGCCGGGCCTCGCCCCCGTACCGGCCGAGGCGGCGGCCGAGGACCCGGACACGTCGGCGGCGGGCCTCGCGGACTTCCTGACCGATGCGAGCGGGCCGATGACCGGTCTGCGGGCGGCCCTCGTGCCCGCGCGCCGCAGCGCGGACATAGCGGCGGCGATCGGCTGGTCGGGTCCGCTCAACCACGAGAACGACGTGGCACGGCTCTGCGCGGTGCTGCGGTCCTGGGAGGACCGGTTCGGAGCGCGGGTCGTGGTGCTCGGCTTCGACACGATGGTCGTCTCGGTGAGCCGCCCGCCGACCACCATCGCCGAGTCCGAGGCCCTGGCCGCCGAGCACTTCGCGTTCTGCCCGGACAACATCCAGCAGTCCACGCTGAACAGTCTGGACACCTATGCGGAGAAGGCCGTGCTCAACCAGCAGACCTGGGCCTTCTGGTGGGACTGAGCCGTCTCAGGGCGCCTTGAGGAGGTCCCGGAGTCCGGCGACGAGTGCGGTGACGTCCCGCTCGGCGGGCGGGACGGGCACGGGCTCTGCGGGAGCGGCATGCTGGCGGCAGGCGCGGCAGAGGCCGTCGGGAAGTGCTTCGGCGGGGCCGGGTGCACCGCAGTCGGTGCACTCCATCATCACGTGGCGGACGGAGGATCCGGCCGATGGCGGTGTGGGGGCGGTGGGCAGCGCGGGCGGGAGCTTGTCCATGAGCCGGCGGCGGAGGAAGCCGACGGGCGAGTCGACCTGGGCGGGCAGCCCGGCGGTGAGCGCGCTGGTGAGGTAGTCGGCGTTCACGCCGCGTGCGAACCACTGCTCGGCCAGGCCCTCCAGGACCGAGCAGTGGTTCGCACGC
>NZ_JAELVH010000473.1 GCF_019399235.1 Streptomyces poriferorum
AAAGTCAAGGACGCCCAGAAGGCCCTCGACGACGCCGCCAAGAAGCTCGACGACACCAAGAAGCCCAAGAAGGACGACCCCAAACCCGACGAGAAGAAGCCGCCCACGTGTCCGGTGAAGCACAGCTTCCTGCCCGGGACCCCGGTCCTCCTCGCCGACGGCCGTAATCCGTCCATCGAGGCGGTCCGCCCCGGGGACCTGGTGACCGCCACCGATCCGGTGACCGGCAGGACCGAGGCCCGCCGCGTCGAGCGCGCCATCACCACCTACGACGACAAGCACTTCACCCGGCTGGTCTTCCGCACCGGCGGCGGTCCCGCGGTGATCACCGCGACCGACACCCACCCGTTCTGGATCACCGGCGAGCGGCGCTGGACCGACGCGGGCGACATCGCTCCCGGCATGAAGCTCCGGTCCCCCGACGGCTCCGTGCTCACCGTCGCCGGGGTGTCCCGCTACACCCAGCGCCGGACCACCCACGACCTCACCGTCAACGGCGTCCACACCTACTACGTGGTCGCCGGCGGCACGCCCGTACTGGTCCACAACGACGACCCGTGCGACATGGTGTCCAAGCCGAACGCCCTGGCGCAGAAGACCGGATACACGGTCAAGCAGATCAAGGACGCGATCCACAAGGTGAAGGCTCAGGGCGGCTGGCGCGGCAACGGTGCCAACCGGAACCCTGACATGCTCATCGACCCGAAGACCGGCGAGGTGTACCCGCAGATGCCCGACGGCTCCCCGGGTGACAGCATCGGGAACATCTTCGATCATCTTCCGGAGGAACCGTGAGCGAACCGTCCATCGACAGCGACCCGGACCGCTGGGTCCTGCGTGGTCTGAGGTCCGCGCCGGTGCTTGCCGTCACCGGCGCACCGGACGGCTCACGGCTCGACCTCACCCTGGGCGGCGACACCCGGCTCGTGGTCGTCGGGCCGGTGCGGATCACCGACGGCCCGGCCACCGCTCCCGAGCCGGTCGACCTGCCGGCCGGCGAGACCGACGCACTGATGGGGGCGACGGTGCTGTCCGCCGTCGCCTTCCGGAGTGGTTCGCTGCGTCTGGTGTTCAGCACGGGCCATCATCTGAACGTCCGCGGTGCCGATCCCGGTGTACGGGCGGAGCTGTGCCGGCCGGGCGAGTTCACCTGGGTGTCGCAGCAGGGGGTCGGCCGGCTGACGGAACCCGGCGGGCCCGGCTCCGACCTCGCGTAGCAAGACGATGCCCTGACACCGGCGGGCCGGCCGGTGTCAGGGCATCACCGGCGGGCCGCCGGTGTCGGGGCATCGTCGCTCCTCGCGTCAGGGCAGCTTCGCCGCCTGCGCGGCGACCAGTTCGGCCGGAAGCTGCGGG
The DNA here is from genome assembly GCF_019399235.1 of Streptomyces poriferorum. Lineage (GTDB taxonomy): Bacteria > Actinomycetota > Actinomycetes > Streptomycetales > Streptomycetaceae > Streptomyces > Streptomyces poriferorum. Next base: position 1,357 of record NZ_JAELVH010000473.1, read on the forward strand.
GTCTTCGCCGTGATGAACTCGGCCACGTAGAAGGTGACGACGGTCGAGCCGGTACGCACCAGCTGGAAGACCAGCGGCACCTTGTCCCCCTCGATGCTCCCGGTCACCTGGTAGGCGATGCTCTCCTGGCCCGCCGGGGGCAGCGGAAGCTGCTTGACCTCGGTGTACGTGGAGGGGCCGTCCTCGCTCGACGTACGGAAGCCGCCCGCGCAGGCCCGGACCGCGTCCCGGACTCCGCGCATCAGCTGCTGCGCCGTGTCCTTGGGGTGTGAGGTGAGGATCTCGGTGACGACGGTCTGGTCGTCCTTGCCCTCTTCCGACTTGTCCATGACGGTACGGAAGACGGTGGCGGCCGGGGTGGGCTGGGGCGCGCCGTTGATCACGGCGACGAGCGGTTCGCAGTCCTTGTTCTCGGACCGCTCCGTGCCGCTCTCCTCGCCGCCCTGCATCGGCGTGACCTCGTAGTTCGCCACCTCACCGGTGGTCAGCGCGACCTTGGCCAGCCCGGCCTTGTCGAGGACCTCGCCGCTGCTGGTGGGGGTCGAGGTGGGCGCCGGGGCGGAGTCGCTCGCAGCGGGGTCGCCCGCGCTCGATGAGGCCGTCCCACTCGGCTTCGCGGTCGCGCCCGCGGCCTTCCCGCCGTCCTGCTCGGACTTCTCGCCGTCCGGTCCGCAGGCGGACGCCGCCAGGCAGAGCACTGCCGTGGTGGCAGCCATGGCTGCCGTACGAAAGACCCTAGTCACTGACCGCTCCTCACCGGCGGAACCGCTCCCGCCGACGTAGTTCCCGCACGGACTCTGCACGCTAACAACCGGAGCGGTCCGGACGCTTGGGTCCACGGGCCCAACCCGCCCGGTCACGGAGGGCCGGAGCCGAGCAGCGTCCAGGCTCCGTACGCGGCCGAGGCCGCGGCGAGTACCGCGAGAACCGTGGCCGTGCGGGCGGTGGAGCGCAGCCGCGCCAGTGCGACGGCGGGCGGCAGGAGGAGCGGGAAGGCGGGCATCATCAGCCGGGGCCGGGAGCCGAAGTACCCGGAGCCGATCAGCGAGATGACGACGACGGCGATGCCGTAGACGAGTACGGGGAGCGGCTGGCGCTGCCGCACGCACAGGGACACCAGCCAGCCGAGCGCCGCCAGCGCCGCGCACAGTCCGAGCATGCCGGGCAGCGGCAGGCCGAGGATGAATGAGGCAAGGGCCGCGCCGCCGTCGATGCTGTTGCCCCACTGCGCCTGGACGTCGAAGTAGGCGAACGGGCTGCCTTCGCGCACCGCGACGAACACCACGTACGCGAGCCACCCCAGCGGCGCGAGCGCCACCCCGAGGAGCATCCGTCCGTTACGGCGCACGATGCCGTCGGTGGCGCCGCCGCGGTACTCCCGTACGAGGGTGACGGCGGCGGCGCCACCGACGGC
>NZ_JAELVH010000474.1 GCF_019399235.1 Streptomyces poriferorum
CCCTTCGCGTCGACATCCCCGCCCTCCAGGTCAGCGCGCCCCTGGTGGACCTGACCCTGGACGACCGGGGCAAGCTCGGCGTGCCCGACCCGGCGGCACGCAATCTGGCCGGCTGGTACCGGGACGGGGTGGCCCCCGGCTCCCCCGGCACCGCGATCGTGGTCGCCCACGTCGACACCCCGACCGGCCCGGCCGCCTTCGCCGGGCTCGACACGCTGCGCTCCGGCGCGACGGTCGACGTGCGGCGGTCCGACGGGACGGTCGCGGCCTTCCGCGTCTACGCGATCGAGGAGTTCGAGAAGAGCGACTTCCCCAGCGCCCGCGTCTACGGCCCGGCGAAGGACGCCCAACTCCGCCTGCTCACCTGCGGCGGTGCCTACGATCCGGCCGCGGGCGGCTACCAGTCGAACGTGGTCGCCTTCGCCCGGCTCGTAGCGATTCACCCACCGGAATCAACCCTTCCGGGCAAGAATGACCCGCATGACTCTTGACTGGAAAGTCGTCATCGACGCCGCGGACCCGCACGCCCAGGCGGGCTTCTGGTCCGCGGCTCTCGGCTACGAGATCGAGGACAACAGCCCCTTGGTCGAACGCCTCCTGGGCCTCGGAGCCGTACCGGAGGCGATCACGACGACCGCACACGGACGGCGTGCCTGGCTCGACCTGGCGGCGGTACGGCATCCGGACGACCCCTTCGAGCCGGAGAGCGGGACGGGGCTCGGGCGGCGGCTGCTGTTCCAGCGTGTACCGGAGCCCAAGACGGTGAAGAACCGCCTCCACCTCGACCTGCACGCCGGACCCGAGCGCCGGGACGCGGAGGTGGCCCGGCTGGAGAAGCTGGGCGCGAAGGTGCTCCGCGAGGTGGCGGAGCAGGGCGGGACGTGGACGGTGCTCAGCGACCCGGAGGACAACGAGTTCTGCGTGCAGTGAGTTACTCGCGGACCTGACGCGCGCTCGCCGAAGACCGGCCGTCCACCGCGGGCCGCGCGTCCTCGCCGTCCGCGCCGAGCCCCGCGAGAAGGCGCAGCCCGTCCTCGGCGGGGCTTCCGGGGGCCGCCGACAGCACCAGCAGCTCCATGCCGGAGTCGTCCGGCAACGCGAAGTTCTCCTGGTGCAGTTCCAGCAGTCCGACCAGCGGATGCCGGTACGCCTTGCGGCCGTGGGTCCGGGCGCGCACGTCCGCGCGGGCCCAGAGCCGGCGGAAGCGTTCGCTGCCCATCGCCAGCTCGCCGATGAGCGAGGCCAGGCGGGGATCCTCGGGATATCTGCCGGCAGCCAGGCGCAGGTGCCCGACCGCGTCGAGCGTGCAGGTCTCCCAGTCCGCGTAGAGGCCGCGCTCGGTCTCCTCCAGGAAGAGATGCCGGGCGGTGTTCAGCCCCGGCACGGGCAGGCCGTACAGCAGCCCCGCGAGACGGTTCCCGGCGAGCACGTCCAGGCGGTGGTCCATGATCAGCGCGGGTGCGTCGACGACCAGATCCAGGACCCGCAGCACCTCCGGCCGCACCCGCCCGCCCGGCGCCTTCGCACGGCGCCGCCGCTGGCGGGCGAGGCGGTGGAGGTGCTCGCGTTCGGTCTCGTCGAGGCCGAGGACGCGGGCGAGCGCGTCGAGGACCTGCTCGGAGGGCTGGGTGGCCCGGCCCTGCTCCAGGCGTACGTAGTAGTCGACGCTGACTCCGGACAGGTGTGCGACCTCTTCCCGGCGCAGCCCCTCGACCCGGCGGCGGCTGTCGGTCGGGATGCCGACGTCCGCCGGGTCGACCCGGGAGCGCCGGGTCCGCAGGAAGCCCGCGAGATCGAGATCGTCCATTCCTCCAGTATCACCGCGGTACGGCCCGTGAGGGTGGCCCTGCCAGTCCCAGGAAGTCCGGTCCGACGGAAGAGGCGCCCCTGAACAGCGGGCGCCAGGACGCCTTGAATCGAGGGCACCGACCTTCTCGAAGGAGTTCCGATGAAGACACTGATCGTCCACGCCCACCCCGAGCCGAAGTCGCTCAACAGCTCGCTGAAGGACCTCGCCGTGTCCACGCTGGAGGCCGCCGGCCACGAGGTGCGGGTGAGTGATCTGTACGCGATGGACTGGAAGCCGGTCGTGGACGCCGCGGACTACGGCCCCGACGCGTCGAGCCCACTGAGCGTCGCCCGGGACTCGGGCCGGGCCTTCGACGCAGGCACGCTCACCCCGGACGTCCGCGCCGAGCAGGAGAAGCTGCTGTGGGCCGACACGGTCATCTTCCAGTTCCCGCTGTGGTGGTACTCGATGCCCGCGATCCTCAAGGGCTGGGTGGACCGGGTGTTCACCTTTCACTTCGCGTACGGCGTCGGCGAGCACAACGAGACCAAGTACGGCGAGCGCTACGGCGAAGGCACCCTCGCGGGCCGCAGGGCCCTGCTGTCGGTCACGGTCGGCGGCCAGGAGTCGCACTACACCGCGCGCGGGATCAACGGCCCCATCGACGACCTGCTGTTCCCCATCCAGCACGGCATCCTCTACTACCCGGGCATCGAGGTACTGCCCCCGTTCGTGCTCTACGGCACCGACCGGATGACCGGCGAGGACTTCCCGGACGCCGCCAAGGCCTGGGAACAGCGCCTGCTCACACTGGAGTCGACGGAGCCGATCGCGTTCCGCCGCCAGAACTTCGGTGACTACGAGATCCCGTCACTGCACCTGAAGGACGGCCTGGAGCCGGCGGGCCGCACGGGCTTCGGCCGCGTACGTGGAGTCCGAAGCCCGTGCGGCCCGCCGGCTCCAGGCCGTCCT
>NZ_JAELVH010000475.1 GCF_019399235.1 Streptomyces poriferorum
GGCCGCCGGGGTCCGGGTTTCCGCGGGCCCAAGGACGTTGGGGCGGCGGAGGGTTGTTGCCGGGTGTGTCCGGGTCGTCCTTGCTCATGTGTGGCCTTCCCCCGCAGCGGTCCACGCTCCTGGAGGCCATGGTCAGGGCGCGGGGTGTGCTTGGCCAGAGGTATGCAGGCCACGTCCGACGGTGTTACGCGGTGGTCGGCGGCTCCGCCGGCAGCTCCCGTACGTACCCGAGCCCCCGCTCCCCGCCCAGCACCGGTTCCTCTCCCGTCGGGACGAATCCCGTCCGGGTCAGGACCGTGCGTGAGGCGGTGTTCGTGACGGTGGCGGCGGCGCGGAGCCTCGTCAGGTCGTACGTCGTGGTGCAGAGCGTGAAGAGGCGGCGGACCGTGGCCGTTGCCAGGCCGCGGCCCGTGGCCTTCTCCGCCAGGCGGAAGCCCAGTTCGGCCTCGCCCTCCGCCACGTCCACCAGGTTGAAGCGGCCCAGGATCTCGCCGTCCCGCGTCACCAGTACGTGAAAGTGGCAGTCTCCCGAGGCCTGTTCGGCGAGGCGTGCCGTGAGGTGCGCGGTGAAGTGGGTGAAGTAGTCGTCTCCGCGGTCCGGCACCGAGGCCGCGAAGAAGGCGCGGTTCTCTTCCTCGAACGCGAGCAGGGCCGGGGCGTGGTCGGGGCGCAGGCGCTGGAGTTCGGGCATGGCGGCAGGGTATGCGGGCGGGCGTGCCGAGGGCTCGGGGATTTGCCGGGGTGGCGGCCGTCCGCCGATGGGCCTCGGCGCGGCTGATGCGGGGCGTTACGGGCGGTTCGTCCTCGGGCTGGGGCGAGGGCGGCTCACCCGCTACGATCGCCGCTCGTCGCTGGAAGGGGAGGGCCATGGCCGAGGCGCGCAGTGCTGCGGAAAGTACCGTCGTCGAGCTGAGGTACGAGTTGGGGCGGTCGGACTGGTCCGACGCCTTCCATGCACGCGGGAAGACGCGGGGGATCAAGGGGCGGCTGCGGGGGCTGCTGGTGCCGGTGCTCTTCGCCGCGTCGGTCTGGTTGATCTCGGACAGCCCCTCGGCGGCGGGATGCGCCTTCATCGGCTGTCTGCTCGGGCTCGTCGCCAGGACGGGATTCCTGGCGGCGCGGCACGCCAAGGTGGGTGCCGCGATGGGCGCCTGGACCGTGACCGTGAGCGACTCCGACGAGGCCGTCCGCTTCACGGGCGCGCACATGGAGACGCGCCGGGGCTGGCAGAGCCTCGGCGGGTACGTGGAGACCGCCGCCGGGTTCGTCCTGCTGTCGCCCGCGCCCCACCTGCTGGTCGTGCACTACCTGCCGAAGCGTGCCCTGGGCAGGGACGACACGGAGCGGCTGCGCGGCATCCTCGACCGCCGCCTGCCCCGGCGCGCCGCCCGTCCGCCCCAGCACTAGGCGGTTTTCGCGGGAAGGGTACGGGTACGTGCCCGTGCCCGTACCCGCGTAGGAGAACTGGCGTTCTCCTACGCGCCCCCGTGGCAGTCCCGGTACGACCGCCCCGAGCCGCACCAGCACGCCGCGCTCCTTGCCGGGGGCCACGGGACCGCGCGGCCGCGGGCTGCCAGGGTCGTCGCGTACTGCGGGAGCAGGTCCGGGTCGGACGGGGAGGCGGCCTCGGAGGCGGCGAACGCCTCGTACGACGGGACCGTGCCCGTCACGATGCCGAGGTTCGGGGTCCCCGCCGCATGCAGGTCGCGCAGGGCCGCCTCCAGGCGGGCCAGGTGGTCCGGGTGCGAGGCGTACTCGCTGCCGAGGCCGGGGTACGCGGTGAGGAGCTCGCGCATTTCGGGCTCCGGCCAGTGGAGCACCGCCACCGGGAACGGGCGGGACAGGGCCGTGCGGTACGTGCCCAGTTCGGCGCGGAGGCGGGTGATCTCGGCCCGGAGCTCGCCCGGGTCCGAGGAGCCCAGCGCCCACAGCCGCTTCGGGTCGTGGAGCTCGTCCAGCGGGACGGCCGCGGTGTGCAGGGCGTCGGCCAGCTCGTCCCAGGCGTCGTGCGTGACGCCCATCAGGCGGCGGACCCGGTGGCGGCCGGTCAGCAGCGACTGGGTGGCGTACGGGACCTCCTCGCCCGGGGCGATGAGCAGGGTGAGGGCCGTGGAGAAGAAGTCGTGGGCCGCCTCCAGCTCGTCGTGGGCCTCCAGGGTCTCGGCCGCGATCTCCCAGGGCGCCGCCTCCGGCGGGGCGGCCGCGCGGATGCCGTCGATGATCGCGCGGGCCTCGGCCTCGTGGCCGTACTCCCACAGGTTGGCGGCGTTGAGCGCCTTCACCAGGTGGGGGTGTTCGGTGTCGGGGTCGCTGAGCAGGGAGTCGTAGAGCGTGGTGGCACGGGCGCGGTCGCCGGCGAGTTCCAGATGGGCCGCCGCCTGGAGGAGCAGCGGTTCGTGGTCCTCCGGGTACTGCGCCGCGGTGCGCAGCAGGCGCTCGGCTTCGGTGGTGTGGTCGGCAGGCGTGTCGGGGCGCATGGACAACACGGTACTGCCGTACGGGTGTGGCACGGCGGGATGTTGCGGCTCCGGGAAGCGGCGCCGGTCAGTGAGCCTTGTTACGGCTCTGGAGAGTTGCGGGCCCTGGGCCTATCGTGCGGGCCGTGCGGCAGCGGAGACGTGAGCGGATACCGGTGGTGGTGCAGCGTGGCGTGCGCGGAGGGCGGCTGGCCGCGCGCGGGCTGTGGACGGGCGCGGAGCTGGTGGTGACGCTCGGCGTCGTCCTGCTGCTGCTC
>NZ_JAELVH010000476.1 GCF_019399235.1 Streptomyces poriferorum
GCACCGCCCCCACCGCCACCACGACCAGCGCCTCCACGCCCACCAGCCGCAGCACCTGCGCCTTCGTCGCCCCCGCGAGCCGGAGCACCGCCAGGTCGCGCACCCGGTCCGAGGTGGCCATCACCTGCGTGTTGGCCAGGGCGATGCCCGTGTACACCACGGCGATGAGAAGGATCATCAGCAGCCCGAGACGGGTGTTCCCACCGGTCCGCCGGTGGCTCTCCGCCAGCCACCCGGCCCTCGTCGCCACCTCCGTGCCGGTCGCCCGTCCGGCCGCCGCCAGCTGCGCCGCGACGGCCGAACGCCCCGCGCCGTCACGGACTTTGACGTCGACCCGGTCGACTGCGGCTCCCCCGGAGTTGCGCGGGGTCACATACACCCCGTTGTTCCCGGTGCCGGTGCTCAGCACGGCCGCCACCCGCAGGGTGACCTTGCGGCCGTCGGCCAGCCAGACGCCGACGCGCGCGCCGACCCTCGTGGTCATCCACTCCTCGTTGACGTTGACGACGAGGGAACCGTCGTCGAGCCCGGCGAGACCGCCCGCCACCACAGGGAGCTCCGACACCGCCGCCGCATCGTCCGGGTCCACCGCCCGCGCCTCGGAGGTAACGAGTGCCGTGCCCTCCTCCAGCACGGTCACGGAGGTGGACCGCGAGGCGCTGACGACCGCGCCCGGGATCCGCCGGGCCCGCTCCACGAACTCCGCCGGTAGCGTGGCGCCCCCGGTGGCCGCCGTGACCACGAAGTCCGAAGTCACCTGGGTGCGCGCCTCGGCGGCCCGGGCCTCGTCGAGCGTCGCCGTGGTACCCATCAGCGAGGCGGCCAGCGCCACGGTGACGATCACAGGGGCGGCGACCGCGGACGTCCTGCGCAGCCCGGCGGAGGCGTTCTCCCTGGCCAGCACACCGGTGGCGCCCGGCAGTTGAGCGGGTGCCCAGGCGAGGAAGCGGGTGACGGGACGTACCAGAACGGGGGCGAACAGGGCGCACCCGACGATCAGCAGCATCGGCTGGGTGACGTACGTCTTGCGCTTGAGGAGGCTTCCGGGGTCCTGGACGAGCGCGATACCCAGCAGCGCGGCCCCGGTCAGCAGGACGGCTGCGCCCAGCAGCACCCGGCTCAGGGGCATCGAACCGCTGTCGACGGCGGATTCACGCAGCGCCTCGACGGGCCCCACCTTCCCGGCCCGGCGCGAGGCGGCGACCGCTCCGGCCAGCGCCACGGCGACTCCGGTCCAGAAGGCGGTGTGCAGCGGCCAGTTCTGGTCACCGATCACGAACCAGTGGGGTGCGATGTGCTCGCCGGCCATCCAGGAGGCGAGCCGGGGCGCGCCGAGGGCGCCCATCCTGCAGCCCGCCGCCGACGCCAGGACACCGATGACGGCCGCTTCCGCGTAGACCGTCCGCCGTACCTGGCCGGGGGTCGCGCCCGCCGTGCGCAGCAGGCCGAACTCACGGCGGCGCTGGGCGACGGCGAAGGAGAACGTCGAGGCGACCACGAAGACGGAGACGAAGACGGTGATGCCGGCAGCCGTGCCCAGCAGCGCGTTCACGGAGACCAGCGCCTCGGCGTCCCGGTCCGGGTCGGGGTCCGCCCGGCGGCGGTCGTCGCCGGTGAGCACCACCATCCGGTCCTCGTGGGCCACGACCGCGCGCACCACCGCCGGATCGGCGTGCACCACCACGGCGTCGACGGCCGGGGAGACCCTGGCCGCCTCGGCCGCGGTGAAGAACACGGCGGTCTCGAACCCGGCGGGACGCACCGTGCCGACGACGGTCCGGGCGACGGTCCCCGAGCCGGTGGTGACCGTGATCCGCTCCCCCGTACGCACGTCGGAGCCGTTCCCCGCGGTGACGACGACCTCTCCGTCGGCGGCCGGGGCCCGTCCGGTGGCCAGCCGGTAGGGGGTGGCGGCCGCGACGGGCCACGGGTGGCCGACCGTTCCCTCGCCGTCCCCGTCGAGGCGGGCGCTGCCGACCGTGACGGAGAACGTGCGGTCCTCGACCGTACGGCCGAGCTCCGCGAGGGCGGTGACGAGCTCCGCCGGGACCGGCCGGGGCGAGGTCAACTCCTGCGTTCGGACCCCGATCGGGGTCCGTACCCGCAGCCGGTCCTCGCCCCGGACCACGACGGGCGCCGCAGCGAACCGCTCGGGCCCGTGCCGCGGGGCGTCGAACGTGGCCGCGAGGGCCAGTCCGGTGGCGGCGACGATCCCCACACCGAGGGCCAGCGCGAGGAAGGAGCCGACGAAGGTGACCCAGCGGGTCCGCATGCCGCGCAGCACGACATTCAGCACGGGACGGCCGCCATCCGGGTCATGCGCGCCGCGACCTGCCCGGCGGCCGGGGAGGACAGTTCGTCCCGCACCCGGCCGTCGGCCAGGAACAGCACCCGGTCCGCGAAGGAGGCGGCGACCGGGTCGTGCGTCACCATGATCACGGTCTGTCCGCCGTCCACCATGGCCCGCAGCAGCTTCAGCACCTGCCGGCCGGTCTCGGAGTCCAGGGCCCCGGTGGGTTCGTCGCCGAACAGCACATCGGGCCGGGTGACCAGGGCGCGGGCCAGGGCCACGCGCTGCTGCTGGCCGCCCGAGAGCTCACCGGGCCGGTGCCCGGCCCGGTCGCGCAGCCCGACGCGCTCCAGGACGTCCAGGACCTCGGCCCGTTTCGGCCGGCGGCCCGCCAGCCGTAGGGGGAGGGCGACGTTCTGCTCGGCGCTGAGCGAGGGAAGCAGGTTGAACGCCTGGAACACGAAACCGATGCGGGTGCGGCGGAGCAGCGTCAGCTTCCGCTCGCTGAGCCCGGTCAGTTCGGTGTCGCCGAGGAACACCTGCCCGCCGGTGGGCCGGTCGAGACCGGCGGTGCACTGGAGCAAGGTCGACTTGCCGGAGCCAGACGGGCCCATGACGGCGGTGAACGTGCCCCGGGGGACGTCGAGGGTGACCCCGTCGAGCGCGGTCACCGCGCCGGTGTTCCTGCCGTAGGACCGGGTGACCGAGCGAAGCCGGACAGCTGCGTGATTCATGGCCACCACTCAACCGGCGCCGCCCGGACGGCACATCGCAGCGAGGGGGAGTCCTGGGGGTGGAGCTACCTCCACCCCCAGGACTCCCC
>NZ_JAELVH010000477.1 GCF_019399235.1 Streptomyces poriferorum
GGGCGTGAAGCCAAGCTGCGGGCGCGCTTAAGAAAACCTCGATGGACCTGGGGCGCGGGGTACGGCAGATTGCTCCGTGACGGCGGAGGATGGTGCGCGGCAGCCGGTCGAACGCGCTGCCACGCAGTCCCTCTCATACTTCCCCGGGCCGCAGGCTTCCTTCGGCATGCCCCCGGCCCGGGGACATCAACGCCGCACCAGGTACAGGGAGCCGCAGCCGTGAAGGCACTCGTGAAGCAGAAGGCCGAGCCGGGACTCTGGCTGATGGACGTGCCCGAGCCGGAGACCGGCCCCTCGGACGTGCTGATCAAGGTGCTCCGCACCGGCATCTGCGGCACCGACCTGCACATCCGTAACTACGACGGCTGGGCGCAGAACGCCATCAGGACCCCGCTCGTCCTCGGCCACGAGTTCGTCGGCGAGGTCGCCGCGATCGGCTCCGACGTCGTCGACATCGCCGTCGGCGACCTGGTCAGCGGCGAGGGCCACCTGGTCTGCGGCAAGTGCCGCAACTGCCTGGCCGGACGCCGCCACCTCTGCCGCTCCACGCTGGGGCTCGGCGTCGGACGCGACGGGGCCTTCGCCGAGTACGTCGCCCTGCCCGCGTCCAACGTGTGGGTCCACCGGGTCCCCGTCGACCTGGACATCGCCGCGATCTTCGACCCGTTCGGCAACGCCGTGCACACCGCGCTGTCGTTCCCGCTGGTCGGCGAGGACGTCCTCATCACCGGCGCCGGCCCGATCGGCATCATGGCCGCCGCCGTCGCCAAGCACGCGGGCGCCCGCAACGTCATGATCACCGACGTCAGCGAGGCCCGCCTGGAGCTCGCCCGCAAGGTCGGCGTCAGCCTCGCCCTCGACGTCGGCGAGCAGTCCATCGCCGACGGCCAGCGGGAGCTCGGGCTGCGCGAGGGCTTCGACATCGGCCTGGAGATGTCCGGCCGCCCCGAGGCGATGCGCGACATGATCGCGAACATGACGCACGGCGGCCGCATCGCGATGCTCGGACTGCCGTCCGAGGAGTTCGCCGTCGACTGGTCCCGGATCGTCACCTCCATGATCACGGTCAAGGGCATCTACGGCCGCGAGATGTACGAGACCTGGTACGCCATGTCCGTCCTGCTGGAGGGCGGCCTCGACCTCGCCCCCGTCATCACCGGCCGGTACGGCTACCGCGACTTCGAGGCGGCCTTCGACGACGCGGCGAGCGGACTCGGCGGCAAGGTCATCCTCGACTGGACCGTCTGAAACCGGATCGCCCGGCCTTTCGAAACCCTTAAGGAATTCCGCATGTTCGACTCCGTACGCGACGATCTGCGCACCACTCTCCAGGAGATCGAGGCCGCCGGGCTGCACAAGCCCGAGCGCGTCATCGGCACCCCGCAGTCCGCGACCGTGGCCGTCACCGCGGGCGGCCGCCCCGGTGAGGTGCTGAACTTCTGCGCCAACAACTACCTGGGTCTCGCCGACCACCCCGACGTGATCGCCGCCGCGCACGAGGCGCTGGACCGCTGGGGCTACGGCATGGCGTCCGTCCGCTTCATCTGCGGCACCCAGGAGGTCCACAAGGAGCTGGAGCAGCGGCTCTCCTCGTTCCTGGGCCAGGAGGACACGATCCTCTACTCCTCCTGCTTCGACGCCAACGGCGGAGTCTTCGAGACGGTCCTCGGCCCGGAGGACGCGGTCATCTCCGACGCCCTCAACCACGCCTCGATCATCGACGGCATCCGGCTGTGCAAGGCCAAGCGTTTCCGCTACGCCAACCGCGACATGGCCGACCTGGAGCAGCAGCTCAAGGAGGCGTCCGGGGCCCGGCGCCGCCTCGTCGTCACCGACGGCGTCTTCTCCATGGACGGGTACGTGGCCCCGCTCCGCGAGATCTGCGACCTCGCCGAGCGCTACGACGCCATGGTCATGGTCGACGACTCGCACGCCGTCGGCTTCGTCGGCCCGGGCGGGCGCGGAACGCCCGAACTGCACGACGTGATGGACCGCGTCGACATCATCACCGGCACCCTCGGCAAGGCGCTCGGAGGCGCGTCCGGCGGTTACGTGGCCGCCCGCGCCGAGATCGTGGCGCTGCTGCGCCAGCGCTCGCGCCCGTACCTCTTCTCCAACTCGCTCGCCCCGGTCATCGCGGCGGCCTCCCTGAAGGTCATCGACCTGCTGGAGTCCGCCGGCGACCTGCGCGAGCAGCTCAACGCCAACACCGCGCTCTTCCGAACCCGGATGACCGAGGAGGGCTTCGACGTCCTGCCCGGCGACCACGCCATCGCCCCCGTGATGATCGGGGACGCGGCGAAGGCAGGCAGGATGGCGGAGCTGCTCCTGGAGCGCGGTGTGTACGTGATCGGGTTCTCGTACCCGGTCGTCCCGCAGGGCGCGGCCCGCATCCGCGTCCAGCTCTCCGCCGCGCACTCCACCGCGGACGTCAACCGGGCGGTCGACGCCTTCGTCGACGCTCGGGCGGCGCTGGGGGAGTGAGGCCCGGCGGGGGCGTCCTTCGCGACCTGGGACAATAGGGCACATGATCGATGCACGGCGGCTGCGCATCCTGCGTGCGGTGGCGGACCACCGCACGGTGACGGCCGCGGCCGCCGCGCTGTATCTGACCCCCTCCGCCGTCTCCCAGCAGCTCGCCGCGCTGGATCAGGAGACCGGCCACCGGCTGGTCGAGCGGAACGCCCGCGGCGCCCGGCTCACCCCCGCCGGGGAGATCCTGCTGACCCACGCCAACGCGGTGCTGGCCCAGCTGGAACGGGCCGAGGCCGAACTGGCGGCGTACAGCGCGGGTGACGCCGGTACGGTCACCGTCGCCGCCTTCGCCACCGGCATCGGCCTGGTCCTCGCCCCCGCGATCGCCGCCCTGAACAGGACCGCACCCGGCATCAAGGTCCGCGTCCAGGACGCCGAGGGCGACGCGAGCGTCCCCATGGTGCTCGACCGGCAGGTCGATGTGGCGGTCGCCGTCGAGTACCGCGGCGCACCGGGTGAGGACGACCGGCGGCTCACCCGCGTACCGCTGTACTCGGAACCGTTCGACGCGGTGCTCCCGGTGGGACACCGGCTGGCCGGCCAGGAGCAGGTGGCCCTCGCCGACCTGGCGAAGGACGAGTGGATCGGCCCCTACCCGGGCAACCCGTGCCACGACGTGGTCGTCCTGGCCTGCGAGTACGCCGGATTCGCACCGAACCTCGAACACTCCTCGGACGACTTCCACGCGGTGGTCGCACTCGCGGGCGCCGGCGCCGGAGTGGCCCTGGTCCCGCGTTCCGCGCTGCGCGGGGTGGCCCTGGCCGGTGTGGTGGTCCGCCCGGTGCAGGGCAGCGCGCCCACCCGCCGGGTCTTCGCGGCCGTGCGGCGGGGCGCGGAGGCGCATCCGCTGATCGCCCCGGTGCTGGAGGCGCTGGCGGGGGCGGCCGGGGA
>NZ_JAELVH010000478.1 GCF_019399235.1 Streptomyces poriferorum
GGGCGGGGGTGTGCCGGGAATCGGACCCGCAGGGGTGAATACCGGACAGGACTAGTCCTCACCCGCTGCCGACCGGACGGTCGCACCGGGTGTTCGCAGATGGAACCGACGGGCTCCGACCTCCGGAAGTGAACGTGACACGACCGAACCGGTGGTGTCGTGTGTGCGTCCTGAAGTCGACCTTGTGTGCTATCTGCCCGGTCGGAATAGTGGGCGCCCCATCCTCCGTGTACGGGCGACCCCACATCATCCGTGCGCGGCCCCACAGGAGGTCGAAGTTGAAGCATCGACGCATGTCCAGGAAGCGCGCAGTGCTGGCCGGGTCGGCCGTGGTCGCCCTGGTCGCGGGAGGATTGACGTTCCAGAGTGCGAACGCCAGTGACGACGTACCGCAGTTCACCGCGCGTACGCTCGACGCGGTGGCGGCCGGAAAGCTCGCCACCGGTCTGGACAAGGATCTGGGCACCGACGCGGCGGGCGCCTACTACGACGCCACCGCCAAGAACCTCGTGATGAACGTGGTCGACGAGGCCGCCGCCGAGCGGGTGCGGCAGGCGGGCGGCAGGGCCAGAGTCGTGCAGAACTCGCTCGCCGAGCTGAAGTCGGCCCGGCAGACCCTGACCGGCAAGGCCACCATCCCCGGCACCTCGTGGGCCGTCGACCCGGTCAGCAACAAGGTGGTCGTCACCGCGGACCGCACGGTCAAGGGCGATGCCTGGAAGAAGCTCGGCTCGGTGGTCGAGGAGCTGGGCGGAAAGGCCGAGCTCAAGCGGACCGCCGGGGAGTTCAAGCCGTTCATCGCCGGCGGCGACGCGATCTGGGGCAACGGCGGGCGCTGCTCGCTCGGCTTCAACGTGGTCAAGGACGGCGAACCGTACTTCCTGACCGCCGGTCACTGCACCGAGGCGATCTCCAGCTGGTCGGACTCCCAGGGCGGCGCGGAGATCGGTACGAACGCGGGCTCGTCGTTCCCCGACAACGACTACGGCCTGGTGAAGTACACCTCGGACACGGCGCACCCCAGTGAGGTCGACCTCTACAACGGCTCCGCCCAGCCGATCACCAAGGCGGGCGAGGCGACCGTCGGGATGACGGTGACGCGCAGCGGCTCCACCACCCAGGTGCACGACGGCGAGGTGACCGGCCTCGACGCCACGGTCAACTACGGCAACGGCGACATCGTCAACGGCCTCATCCAGACGACGGTCTGCGCCGAGCCCGGCGACAGCGGCGGTTCGCTCTTCGCCGGCGACACGGCGATCGGCCTGACCTCGGGCGGCAGCGGCGACTGCTCCTCGGGCGGCGAGACGTTCTTCCAGCCGGTGCCGGAGGCGCTGTCGGCGTTCGGGGCGGAGATCGGCTGACCGTTCTCCCGTACGGCGGGGGAGTCCTCTTCCGATCCTGCCGTGTCGCAACGGGCCGGTCCGCATCACTCACTTGATGCGGACCGGCCCGTTGTCCATTCCTCGCCGCCCCGGTTGCGGAACTCCGTCGCGCAGGTCCGCGCGGACCTGTCGGAAGGTCGGAATGTCTTCTCGGCGGCTTCTGCTCCCACGTGCGGCACCGGCGGTCTCCGGGATGTCGTCCCGTTCGGTCGCCCTGCTGCCGGACCGGCTCGAAGAGCGATCCGGCGAGTGTCACTCGATCATGGTCGTGCACCGCGGACACGTCGTCGCCGAAGGCTGGCGGACGCCTTACGCGGGAGGCCCGGGCCGCGAGAGGGCCCGAGCCTCCGGGTGGAGCAGGTCAGGCGGCCTGAGCCGGTCTGGCGGTGCCCGCCTTCGCCGGTGCGACGCCGAAGATGTCGACCGCGTGGTAGTACGTCCAGGCCGTGGCGTTGCACGAGGTCAGCGTCGCGCCGGAGTAGGCGGAGCAGACGCGCTTGAGGTCCGAGTAGAGGGCGGAGTCGAGGCGGGCCTTGTTGGCGGAGAACGTACCCGCGGCCTTGTAGTTGCGGTAGCCGAAGTCATGGCGGGCGCAGGCGGTCTGGAACGGGAAGCCGAAGGGGTTGTCGGGCGAGGTGCTGCAGTAGTCCGTCGACCAGTCGAAGCCGTACGCGGACCATGCGCCCTTGTTGTTGCGGGCGGCGTTCCAGGCGTTGTAGCTGGAGGCGCTCGTCTGGGTCCATGAGCTGAGGACCTGGGGCTTGTCCGCGGGAGCCGCCGAGGCGGAGGTGGTGGGCAACAGGGCCAGCGGGAGCGACAGACCGACGGTGGCGAGCAGGGTGGCGACGCGGCGACGCATGAGCAACCTCCATGGGGTGGGGGGAAGTCGGGGCGGCCGTTGACCGGCCGGCCCTGCCTTCGCCTCGCGGGGTGAACGAGGTCGCTCCAGCATGCAGTCATGCACCTGTCATGCCTAGAGGGATGATCCCCCTACTCTCCCGGGCTCGTCGTAGGGGTCAGCCGCCGTGCCGCTGCCCCAGCAGGCGAGCCTGCTCCCTCTTCGGTTCGGTGAAGCCCATGCGTGCGTACGTGGCTGTCTCCTGGCTGGGGAACGGCACGGCCGAGAGGTGCTCGCCGTAGCCGCTCTGCGACCAGCGGGCGACCGTCATCTCGTAACCCGGCACATGGGCGCACAGCTTGAGCGGGAGCGGCGGCATCACCGGCTCGCTCAGGAGGTCGGCGTGGGTGAGGACGAGGCCGCGCATGGCCGGGATGTTCGGGAGGAAGGCGGTCGTGACCCACAGCCGCCAC
>NZ_JAELVH010000479.1 GCF_019399235.1 Streptomyces poriferorum
CGATCCCGCCGATCCCGCCGGTGCAGCCGATCCCGCCGGTGCAGCCGGTGCAGCCGGTGCAGCCGGTGCAGCCGGTGCAGCCGGTGCAGCCGGTGCAGCCGGTCCAGCCGATCCCGCCGGTCCCGCTGGTTCCTGCGCTTCCGCGGACGCGACGCCGAACATCGACAGGAAGGCCATCGCGGCCGGGGATGGCCGGGGCCTGCTCCAGACGAGGTGTTCCACCCGCGTCGGTGCGTCACGGAGGCGGACGACGGGCAGGTCGGGGAACTCGTGCACGAAGGCGGCGGGCAGCAACCCGATCCCGAGGCCCTGACGGATCAGCCGGGCCATGGGGTCAGGTGCCGTGATCTCGAAGGCGACCTCACGCCGCACCCCGGCTCTGGCGAACGCGTCGTCCGACTGCACCCGTCCTGCCGTGCCCGCGGGGAAGTCGACGAACAGCTCGTTTGCCAGCCGCGCCAGGTCCACCTGCCCCTGTTCCGCCAGCGGGTGACCGGGGGGAACCACGGCGACGAGGTGCCCGCGCGCCAGCTCGCGGCCGCGAACCCCTTTGGGACGGGGGCCCAGAGGAAGGCCCAGGAAGGCGGCGTCGAGAGTCCCCTGCCGCACCCGTTCGACCAGCTCCTCACTCGCGCCCGCGCGCAGACTGATGCGTACTTCCCGGTGACGCAGATGGAACCGCTTGAGCGCGGCGGGCAGGTCCACCGCCGTCACCGTGGGAATGGCCCCGACGGCGAGCCGTCCCCGGATCTCCCCGGCGGCCGCCGCCACCTCCGCCCGGGCCCGCTCGGCTGCGTCCAGCGCCTGACGGGCGGCGGGAAGGAATGCCTCGCCGGCGGCGGTCAGACTGACCCGGCGGCTGGTCCGCTCGAAGAGCCTGGCACCCAGTTCCCGTTCCAGCCGGGCGATCTGGTGACTCAGCGCGGACTGGACGACCAGACACTGCTCGGCGGCCCGCGTGAAGTTCTTCGTCTCCGCGACTGCGACGACGTAGCGCATCTGCTGTAGGTCCATGGATCGATCGTGATACACGATCGGTCCGATGAACAGCATGTGTTGGACTCATTGATGGCCCGTCACTGACGATGAGGCCATGACAACAACCACACCAGGGCCCGACCACGGCTTATCGCGCGGGCTGCTTCTGCTCATGTCGGTGGCGACGGGGCTGGCGGTCGCGGGCAACTACTTCGCGCAGCCGCTGCTCGACCTGATCGGCCGGGAACTGGGACTCGGCTCCACCTCGGCGGCACTGGTGGTGACCGTGGCTCAGGGCGGTTACGCGCTCGGCCTGATCCTTCTGGTGCCGCTCGGCGACCTGATGGAGCGCCGGCGACTCGCGGTCTCGCTCTACACGGCGACTGCGGTGTTCCTGCTGGTGTCGGCCACCGCCGCCAACGGAACGGTACTGCTGGTCGGCACGGCCCTGACCGCGCTGGCGTCGGTGGGAGCGCAGGTGGTGGTGCCGTTCGCGGTGTCACTGGCGGCTCCGGCCGAACGCGGAAGGGTCGTCGGCACGGTGATGACCGGTCTGCTGCTGGGACTCCTGCTCGCCCGCACCGCTTCCGGAGCGCTGTCGGAGGTGGGTGGCTGGCGGACGGTCTACTGGGTGAACGCGGTCCTGGTGGCGCTGACGGCCGTGGCGCTGCGTCGCTTCCTGCCGCGGCTCGGCGGGGGCGGCGGCGGCCTGACCTACCTCGGGCTGCTGCGCTCGACGGTGGTGCTGTTCCGCTACGAGCCGCTGCTGCGGTGGCGCGCGGGGATCGGCGCCCTGAGCCTGGCCTCGTTCAGCGTGCTGTGGACGGCGCTGACGTTCCTGCTGGTGCGGTCCCCGTACGGCTGGTCGGAGTCGGCCATCGGCCTCCTCGGCCTGGTCGGCGCCGCTGGCGCGCTGACCGCCACGGTCGCGGGGCGGCTCGCGGACCGCGGGTACGTCCAGATCGTGACCGGTGCCGGGACGCTCCTGCTCCTGGCGTCATGGGCGGCCGTCGCGGCCGGCGCCCGGTCCCTCGCCTGGTTGCTGGCCGGCGTCATCGTGCTGGACCTGGCGCACCAGGCGGTGCTCAACAGCACCCAGAACGTCATCTACGCCCTGCGCCCCGAGGCCCGCAACCGGATCAACTCCGCCTTCATGACCTCCTTCTTCGTCGGCGGCGCCGCGGGGTCCGCGCTGACCGCGGTGGTGTGGGCGGCCGGTGGCTGGAGCGGTGTGTGTGTCCTGGGGGCCACCTTCTCGGCAGGCACCGTCGTGCTCTGGGTTCTGGAACGCCTCACCGTCGGCCGAGCGGCGCGAAAGTCCATACCGACCCCGGGTCCCCGGGGCCGCGACGAGCAATCGGCCACCGCGGCCAACTGAACCAAGGAGCTGAAGCCATGCGCATCACAGTATTCGGAGCGGCCGGCAACGTGGGAAGCCGCGTGGTGACCGAGGCCCTGGCCCGCGGCCATCACGTCATCGCCGTGGTACGCGACCCGGCCCGTGGCCACACGTTGCCCGCGGTCGTCGAGGTGCGCGCCGGCGACGCGGCACACGTCGCCGACGTGGTCGAACTGAGTACAGGGCAGGACGTCGTGATCAGCGCCACCCGTCCTGCGCCCGGCCGTGAACCGGACCTCGTCACGACCACCGAGGCGCTGCTGGCCGGCGTGGTCCGGACCGGCGTCCGGCTGCTGCTCGTCGGCG
>NZ_JAELVH010000047.1 GCF_019399235.1 Streptomyces poriferorum
GCCGCCCCGGCGCCCGTCGCCGCCGAGCCCGCTCCGGGTGCGACGCAGGGCGCCGCGCAGGTGCGCAACATGTGGCCCGACATCCTGGAGGCGGTCAAGGGCCGCCGCCGGTTCACCTGGATCCTGCTCAGCCAGAATGCCCAGGTCACCGGCTTCGACGGCAGCACCCTGCAGATCGGCTTCCTCAACGCCGGCGCCCGCGACAACTTCGCGAGCAGCGGCAGCGAGGAAGTACTGAAGCAGGCCCTGGCCGAGCGGTTCGGCGCGCAGTGGAAGATCGAGGCGATCGTCGACCCGTCGGGCGGCGCCGGACAGTCCCCGCAGGTCGGCGGCGGCCGCCCGGCCGCATCCGCGCCGCCGGCACCGCAGCGCCCTGCGGCCCCCGCCCCGCAGCAGTACGAGCCCCGGCCCGCGCCGGAGCGGCAGCAGCCCGGCGGCGGCTCCGCCGCGGAACCCGCACCTCCGTCGTACACCGCTCCCGAACCGCCCCGTTCGGTCGCACCCGAGGACGACACCCCCGAGGCCGACGACCCCGACCTCGTCGACTCGGCACTGTCCGGCCATGACCTGATCGTCCGCGAACTGGGCGCCACGGTCGTCGAGGAGTTCACCAACGAGTAGGGCGCGCGGCGGGGCCCTTCCGCGAGAGGCCCCGCCCTGCCCGTCCGGCGCCCCTGCTGTCCACGGAGCGGCTTCCGTCAAGGGGGCGGCGCCCCGGCGGCTAGGCTGCACCCCGTGAAGGTCCTCGTCATCGGCGGCGGCGCCCGCGAACACGCCCTGTGCCGCTCTCTCTCCCTCGACCCCGACGTCACCGCTCTGTACTGCGCTCCCGGCAACGCCGGCATCGCAGAGGTGGCCGAACTGTACCCGGTCGACGCTCTCGACGGCGCTGCCGTCGCGCGCCTCGCCACCGAACTGGGCGCCGAGCTGGTGGTCGTCGGCCCGGAGGCACCGCTTGTCGCCGGGGTCGCCGACGCCGTGCGCGCCGCCGGTGTCCCCTGCTTCGGCCCGTCCGGAAAGGCCGCCCAGCTCGAGGGCTCCAAGGCCTTCGCCAAGGACGTGATGGCCGGAGCGGGCGTCCCGACAGCCCGTAGCTACGTCTGCACCACGCCCGCGGAGATCGACACCGCCCTCGACGCGTTCGGAGCCCCTTACGTCGTCAAGGACGACGGCCTCGCCGCAGGCAAGGGCGTCGTCGTCACCGATGACATCGAGGCGGCCCGCGCCCACGCGCTGGCCTGCGACCGCGTGGTCATCGAGGAGTTCCTCGACGGCCCCGAGGTGAGCCTCTTCGCGATCACCGATGGCACCACCGTGCTGCCGCTCCAGCCCGCCCAGGACTTCAAGCGGGCCCTCGACAACGACGAGGGCCCGAACACCGGCGGCATGGGCGCGTACTCCCCGCTGCCGTGGGCCGACCCGAAGCTGGTCGACGAGGTCATGGAGTCGGTCCTCCAGCCGACCGTCGACGAGCTCCGCCGCCGCGGCACGCCCTTCTCAGGGCTGCTGTACGCGGGCCTCGCGATCACCTCGCGCGGCGTACGGGTCATCGAGTTCAACGCGCGCTTCGGCGACCCGGAGACCCAGGTGGTCCTGGCCCGTCTGAAGACCCCGCTCGCAGGCGTCCTGCTCGGCTCCGCCAACGGAACCCTGGACGAGCTGCCCCCGTTGAAGTGGCGCGACGAGGCCGCGGTCACCGTGGTCATCGCCTCCCACAACTACCCGGACACCCCGCGGACGGGCGATCCGATCGAAGGGCTCGACGAGGTTGCGGCACAGGACGCGCCGTACGCGTACGTCCTGCACGCCGGGACCCGCCAGGAGGGCGACAAGGTCGTCAGCGCGGGCGGCCGCGTGCTCTCCGTGACCGCGACGGCCAAGGACCTCGCGGGGGCCCGTGAGCGTGCCTACGCGGCGGCTGCCCGCATCCGGCTCGACGGCTCCCAGCTCCGCACGGACATCGCCAAGAAGGCCGCGGAGGCCTGACCCGTACCTCCTCGGAGAGGGCCGCGGAGGCCTGCCCGTACCGGTCGGAGAGGGCCGCGGAGGCCTGACCCGTACCGCCCCGGCCGAACCACTGACGCGCCGCTGCCCTATGGACAGCGGCGCGTCAGCACCTTTGCCCAAAGCCATTCCATCGAGTGACGGCTGAGCCATCCGGATGACGCCCGCCGAAGCCCCAACTAGGGTGCGGCGCAAGCGTTCCGGCACTTGGCCCACCGGCATTGCGATGTCAGTGACCGGTGCCACAGTGGGGGAGTGAGCAACACCGCCGTGGGGGCAGAGGGGGTGACGTCCGGCCGTGTCCGGTACCGGTACAGGTGAGGAGCTGGGTGCGCAGGCAGCGCGCGCCCGGGCTCTCGTGCTGCTGCGCATCCGCAGCAGGGCAACGGCAGTAGCGTTGCTGCCGGCCGCGTTCGCCGTCGTGCTGTTCGCCGCGGGCGGGCAGGGCTTCGCCGAGGGCAGCGGCTGGGATGCGGTGCGCTGGGCCGTGACGGCCTGCGCCGTCGTCGTCCTGCTCGTCGCCGCGGCCGTCGCGATCGCGGTCGTACGGGCGAAGCCGGCGGTCAGCCCGACCGTCCCGCTCAGCGAGGAGGCCGCTCCGGATCTCTACCGGCTGGTCCGCGACCTGGCGGAGCGGCTCGGGGTGCCCGCGCCCTCGGCCATAGCGCTCACGCCCGACTGCGACAGCTGGCTGGAGGACCGCACCCACCCGGCTGCGGACCGCGCGGCCCGCGAGGCCGCGAACGGGGACCGGAGCGGGCCGGCGGACGGTTCGGGCCGTCGGCCGGGGCGCCGTCGCCGGGTCGAGGCGGCACCCGTGCTGGTGATCGGCTCCCCGTTCCTCTGGTGGATGCGGGTCGCCGAGCTGCGGGCGGTGCTCGCGCCGGTCGTGGCCGGCACCGGCCCCTCCGCCCACCCCGACATAGCCGCGGCCCGGCGTTTCGTACGCGGCCTGGACGGGGCGGTCGCCGATGCGGCGGAACCCGTCCAGGGGTCGCTGCGCAAGGCCCTGCGGCTGCCCGGCCGTTTCGTCGGCCGGATCGCCCGGCTGCTCCTGCGCAGTTGCCGTGGCCATGCCGCCGAGATGGAGCGGGGCGTCGCCGCCGCCGCGTCGACGCGGGCACAGGCCGTGGACTACGGACTGCGGGTCGTCGCCCAGGAACAGGTCGGTCTCGCCTACGCGGGCTGGGACCGGCTGCTCACCCGCGTCGCGCTTCCCGCCTGGCGGATGGGGCGCTGGCCGTCCCAGTTGGACGCGGGCGTCGTCTCCGCCCTGACCGAGCTCTCCCGCCGTGACCGGCTGGCCGAGGGGTTCACCACCCGGCTCGGCGAGCGTCCCGCATGCGACCTCCTGGAAGAGCCGGGAGCGGCCGACGAGGCGGCGTCCCTGCTGGCCGCGAGGCTCTTCCACGGCGGTCCCGCGGAGACCGGGCCCGACTGGGCCCCGGTGGACTGGCAGCAGTATCCGGAAGAGGTCGTCGACCGGAAGTGGCGCACCGAGGCGGCCCGGCTGCACCGGGTCCTGGACAGCATGGGCGTACCCCCCGCCTCCGGCACCGGTTCCGACACCGCGTGCGCGGGGGTGCCCACACTGGCGCGCGTCGTCGAGCACCTTGCCGCGGGCCAGGACGGCGGCGAGGAGCTCGCGGCCGGGATCAGCGCGGCCGTGGCCCGGGACGAGGCCCAGGCCCCTCAGGTGGTCAGCGGCGGCGCGGGGGACGCGGCCGGCGATGTGCTGGACCTGTGGGGACCCGATCCGCTCCCGCTCTTCCCGCTCCAGCCGCCCCGTACCGGTACCGAACTGCTTGCGGACCATGTCGCTGCGATGGTCTGCTGCGCCGCGGTCGACACGGCGGGCGCGGCGCCCGGGCTGGACTGGCTCGACGGACCCGCACTCCTGGTGGACGGTGAACGCCCGGCCGACCTCGGCAGCCCGGTCCTCAGCCTGGTCGAGGACGGGGACGCGGGGCCGTTGCGGTCCTGGCTCGCCTCGGTCGGCGTGCGTACCGACAAGCCCGTGCGTCTCGTCTGAAACACGTGAGGGCGGACGGCTGTTCAGGCCGCCCACCCCCGATACCCGGAACCTCAGGTTCCGTTCACGTCAATTCGCGACGAACGGTGACGGAGTGCATGCGTTATGTGATGTGCTGGGGATCGGCGCTGACAGTTGGCGCACCACTGTTGTTCCGGGGGCCTGAGGGAGGGATGCGCCATGGGGGCGGAGCAGATTCGTCGTTGGGAGTCGGGTGCCCTGGCGCATGCCGTCACCGATCCCTTCGGCCAGGGGCCCCTTCCCTGGCTGCGCGGGAGTGAGAACTACTTCGACGACACCGGTCAGGTCGTGCCCTGGTACGCCGACCCCACCCTGCCCCGCGGCTCCACCGGCGGAGGCACCCGCACCGCCGACGACGTCCGCCGCCAGATCAAGGGATTCATCTCCACCGGCGCCGCGGCCCCCGGCGAGGCGATCGACTTCCACATCACCGTGGACCCGCCCCAGCAGTTCTCCGTGGACATCTACCGCATCGGCCACTACGGCGGCGACGGCGCCGCGAAGATCACCACGAGCCCGCGGCTCTCCGGCATCGTCCAGCCGGCTCCCCTCACGGCCGACCGCACGGTCTCCTGCCACCACTGGTGGCAGTCCTGGCGGCTGCAGATCCCGACGTACTGGTCGATCGGCGCGTACGTCGCCGTGCTCACCACGGTCGACGGCCACCGCTCCCACATCCCCTTCACCGTCCGCGACGACCACCCGGCCGACCTGCTGCTGGTGCTCCCGGACATCACGTGGCAGGCGTACAACCTCTATCCCGAGGACGGTGTGACCGGCGCCAGCCTCTACCACGCCTGGGACGAACAGGGCCGGCTGCTGGGGGAGGAGGATGCGGCGGTCACCGTCTCCTTCGACCGCCCCTACGCGGGCGCCGGGCTTCCGCTCCATGTCGGCCACGCCTACGACTTCATCCGCTGGGCCGAGCGCTACGGCTACGACATCGCCTACGCCGACACCCGTGATCTGCACGCGGGCCGGATCGACCCGACGCGCTACCGGGGCCTCGTGTTCCCCGGCCATGACGAGTACTGGTCGGTCCCCATGCGCCGCACCGCCGAACGCGCCCGCGACAACGGCACGTCCCTCGTCTTCCTCTCCGCCAACACCATGTACTGGCAGGTCAGCCTCGCGCCGTCGCCCTCGGGCGTCCCCGACCGGCTGCTCAGCTGCCGCAAGCGCCGGGGCCCGGGCAAGCCCGCGCTCTGGCGCGAGCTCGACCGCCCCGAGCAGGAACTGCTCGGCATCCAGTACGCGGGCCGGGTGCCCGACCCCCACCCTCTGGTCGTGCGGAACGCGGAGCACTGGCTCTGGGACGCGACGGGCGCCGCCGAGG
The DNA here is from genome assembly GCF_019399235.1 of Streptomyces poriferorum. Taxonomy (GTDB): domain Bacteria; phylum Actinomycetota; class Actinomycetes; order Streptomycetales; family Streptomycetaceae; genus Streptomyces; species Streptomyces poriferorum. The sequence continues at coordinate 5,394 of NZ_JAELVH010000047.1, forward strand.
GCGACGAGATCGACGGCCTGGTCGCGGGCGAGGCCGACCGCTACTTCCCGCGGACGACGCTTCCCGAGCACGACAACCGCATCCTGCTCGCACACTCCCCGTACCAGGACAGCGACGGGGTGACGCGCCACCAGGAGACATCCCTGTACCGGGCCCCGTCGGGTGCGCTCGTCTTCGCCTCCGGCACCTTCGCCTGGTCTCCGGCCCTGGACCGCCCCGGCCATGTGGACCCGCGGATCCAGCGGGCGACCGCCAACCTCCTCGACCGCATCTGCAAGCGGGCTTGAGGACACGGCCGCCCCCACCCGCTCCCGGCAGCGCGTCCGCACCCCCTGCGCGGCTGTCCGCACCCTGATACGGGACAATCGGAGCAGCTCCTGGATCAACCTACGCGGAGGCAGCGTGTCCGGATTTGTAGAAAAGCCCGAGCCCGTGCAGGTTCCGGGGCTCACCCACCTGCACACAGGCAAGGTGCGCGACCTGTACCGGAACGAGGCGGGTGACCTCGTCATGGTCGCCAGCGACCGGATGTCCGCGTACGACTGGGTCCTGCCCACCGAGATCCCGGACAAGGGCCGCGTCCTGACCCGGCTCTCGCTGTGGTGGTTCGACCAGCTCGCCGACCTCGTGCCGAACCACGTCCTGTCCACGGAGCTGCCCGCCGGCGCCCCGGCGGACTGGGCCGGCCGCACAACGATCTGCAAGTCACTGCGGATGGTCCCGGTCGAGTGTGTCGCCCGCGGCTACCTGACCGGCTCCGGCCTGGTCGAGTACAACGCGTCCCGCACCGTCTGCGGCCTCGCCCTTCCCGAGGGGCTCGTCGACGGCTCCGAGCTGCCGACGCCGATCTTCACCCCCGCCACCAAGGCGGCGGTCGGTGATCACGACGAGAACGTGAGCTACGAGGAAGTGGCCCGGCAGGTCGGAGCCGAGACCGCCGCACAGCTGCGCCGCACGACCCTGGACGTATACAGCCGAGCCCGCGACATCGCACGCGAGCGCGGGATCATCCTCGCGGACACGAAGTTCGAGTTCGGCTTCGCGCCCACCGCCGACGGCGGCGAGGAACTGATCATCGCGGACGAGGTGCTCACCCCGGACTCCTCCCGCTTCTGGCCGGTCGACGGCTGGGAGCCGGGCCGCGCCCAGCCGTCGTACGACAAGCAGTTCGTCCGTGACTGGCTGACCTCGCCGGCCTCCGGCTGGGACCGCAAGAGCGAGCAGCCGCCGCCGGCGCTGCCCCAGGAGATCGTGGACGCGACCCGCGCCAAGTACCTGGAGGCGTACGAACTCCTCACGGGCACGCCCTGGAACTAGTGCCGCGACGGGGCAACGTTTGCCCGTAAAGGAGCGGCGTCCGGTGCGTGCTCTCGGCGTGCCGGCCGGAAGTCCTCGTACTGGACGTACTCGGGCTTTCGTCCGGTGCGGCGAGAGTGCTGCCGGGCGTCGCGACGGGGCAAACGTTGCCTGCCACGGCGCTAGCTCCTCCCGGCACACGAAGAAGCCCCCGGCCGAAAGGCTGGGGGCTTCTTGCTGAACCGAGCGGACGACCAGGTTCGAACTGGCGACCTCAACCTTGGCAAGGTTGCGCTCTACCAACTGAGCTACGTCCGCAAGCGCCGAAGCGCGAGAACTACTATACCCATCCCCGCTCGCGTGCGAGACGCACTGCGGCATGACGATTCTCCGCCCCGAGCTTCGCGGCCGCCGCCGAGAGGTAGTTGCGCACCGTCCCCTGTGACAAGGACGCCCGCTCCGCGATCTCGGCGACCGGCGCCCCGTCGGCCGCCAGTTCCAGCACCTCGGCCTCGCGCACGGTCAGCGGCGAGTCGCCGGCGGCGATGGCGTCGGCCGCCAACTCCGGGTCCACATAGCGGTTTCCTGCATGCACGGTGCGGATGATGCCGGCCAGTTGCCGGGCGCTCACGGTCTTCGGCACGAACGCCCGCACGCCCGCTGCGAGGGCTCTCTTGAGATGCCCCGGGAGGCCGTGACTCGTCACGATCATGGTTCTGCAACCCGGTAGTTCGGACCGTATCGATGTGGCGACGCTCACACCGTCCGCCCCCGGCATCTCCAGATCCAGCACCACCACATCGGGGCGGTGTGCCCGGGCCATGGCAAGCGCCTCGGGGCCGGTGGCGGCCTCGGCGACCACCACCAGGTCGTCCTCCAGCGCGAGCAGGGCAGCGAGCGCGCCCCGGATCAGGTGCTCGTCATCGGCGAGCAGTACGCGTACCGCGGTCATCGTCATTCCTCCAGAAGGGCCGTACGCGATCGGTCACCGGCAGCCGCGTACGGGAAGTCAGCGGATTTCGCGCGGGCCAGCGGGATCCGCGCGCTCAGCCGGAACAGGCTGTCCGCTGCCGGACCCGCCTCCAGCGCCCCGTCGAGCTCGCCGAGCCGTTCGCGCAGTCCGGCCAGCCCGGAGCCGGTTCCCTCCGGAGCTGCCGCAGGCGCCCCGTCGTTCTCCACGTCCAGCACCACCGCGTCCGCCGAGATGCCGAGCCGGATGGTGCATCGGCCCGGGTCGCCGTGCCGCAGGACATTGGTCGCGGCTTCGCGCACCACCCAGCCGAGCGCCGACTGGACGGGCCCGGGCAGCCCCGTACCGTCGCTGCCCGTCACCGTGCACTCGATGCCCGCTGCTCGCAACACGCCTTGGGCCCCGGCCAGTTCCGTGGCCAGATCGGCTTTCCGATACCCCCGTACGACGTCGCGGACCTCCTGCTGCGAGGCTCGGGCTATCCGCTGCACCTCCACCATCTGGTCCAGCGCCTCGGGCCTGCCCCGCTGTGCGAGCTCCACCGCCAGTTCGCTCTTCAGCGCGATCACCGCGAGATTGCGGCCCATCACGTCGTGCAGGTCCCGCCCGAACCGCAGCCGCTCCTCGGCGACTGCCAGCCTGGCCTGCACATCCCGGGCCTCCTCGGCCTGCCACATCACGCTCAGGCTCCAGGCGCTGGGTCGTACCGAAATCAGGACCAGCACGCAGCCGAAGAGCGTGGCCGGTACGACGCCGGCCAACGTGCCACCCCGTACCCCGGCCGCGGCGAGTGCGCCGGTGGTCAGTGCGGCGAGAAGGAGCGACTCGATCACGAACGTACGGACCGGAACCAGGAGCACCCTCGTGATCACCAATGCCATCGGCGTGTTCAGGCCCATGAGGAGCAGGCCGGCGCCGGCTACGCCGTCCACAGCGGCCAGCGTCGCCAGCAGGCCCACTTGGAGCATCAGCAGGGCCAGCGGTGCCAGCATCCGTCGTCCGGGAAAGACGGAAATGCCGAGGTAGTGCGCGTACGACGACTCCACATTGCGGTTGCTCAGCAGGCACTGCACGAGGCTCACCACAAGCAGCGCCGAGCCCAGCACCAGCGGAAGCGGCTCATGGCGGATGTCCGACTTGAAGGGCGCCAACTGCCACGACAGGGAGAAGAGCCAGGGGATCGAGGAGATAGTCACCCGTGAGTAGAGATCGATCCGCTCCAGTTTGCTGCGCTCCTGCCAGCTGCGGCGCCATCCCCGTACGTTCATCAACGCGCCACAACCTCTCTCAGCGTCGAGGATCCCAGCGGAACCACCGCTGCACAGCAAACACCGCGAGCGCCGTCCAGACCAGTCCGGTCAGTGCTGCCCCGAGCAGGTCAGCGCCCTCGGGGACGCCCAGCCAGCCCGAACGCACGAGCGTCATCACGCCGGTCAGCGGCAGGAACTCGCAGGCCGACGCGAGCGGGCCGGGAAATATCTCCAGGGGGACGAAGAGCCCCGAGCCCATCATCGAGACGAGGAACAGCGGCAACGTGGTGAGCTGTGCCGTCTGCACGGTGCGCGTCACTATGGAGGTGACCGCGGCCAGTGCCGTCAGCAGCACCACGGCCAGCAGTAGCCCCGCGAGGAGCAGTTCGGGCCGTCGCGGTGCGGTGACGCCGAAGAAGGCCGCGCCGGTCACGATGATCAGCACGGACTGCGTCAGGGCCAGAGCGGCCGAGGGCAGCGCGGTCCCGGTAAGGATCTCGCCGTCGCTGACCTCGCCGGTACGCAGCCGCTTCAGGACCAGGTCCTCGCGCCGAGCCACATAGGCGGCGACCAGGTTCATGTAGACGGCCTGGATGAGCACCGTTCCGATGCCTCCGGTGAGTGCGGCTGCGGCGACCGTCAGCCCGGTCCCGCCGAGATCCACCTGTTCGAGCGTCGACTTCATCGCCACGATCATGGCCGAGGGCACGAGCAGCGCGACGATCACGGCTGTTCTGTTACGGGCGAGCAGTGTCATTTCGGCCCGGCCGAGGGCCATCAGCCTGCCCCGGGCCGTTGTCGTGGTCCGGACCGTCGTGGTCGGCGTGGTCGTTGTTGCGGTCGTCATGACACGGTCACCCCTTCGGCCTCTGCTGCGGACTTTGCGATATCGAGGAATGCCTCTTCGAGCGAGGCGGACCGGGCGTCGAGGCCGGTCAGCGGAACATTCGACTCTGCTGCCCAGCACAGCAGTTCGGTGAGCGACTCCTGGAGCCGGTGGGTACGGATCTCGACCCGTCGCCCTTCGGCCGCGGCGCGCAGGCCCAGCGGCAGGTGGCCCGGCGCGACCCCGGCCGGCAGCTCGAACCGGATCCGTGCGGGGCGCGCGGCCGTCACCTCGGCGGTGCTGCCCGTGGTCACGATCCGGCCCCGGTGCATGATCGCCAGCCGGTCGGCGAGCGCCTCGGCCTCTTCCAGGTAATGCGTGGTCAGCAGGACGGTGATGCCGTCCTCCTTGAGCCGCCGCACCAGCTCCCAGGTGTCGCGCCGCCCCTCGGCGTCGAGGCCGATGGTCGGTTCGTCGAGGAAGAGCACCTCGGGCCGGCCGAGCAGGGCCAGCGCCAGGTCCAGACGTCGCCGCTCGCCACCGGAGAGCTGCTTGACCCGGACCCCGGCCCGGTGGCCGAGCCCCACCAGTTCCAGAGCCTCGGCGGTCGGCCGGGCCCCGCTGGTGCAGCCTGCCCACATCCGTACGGTCTCCGCCGCTGTCAGGTCGGACGGGAAGCCACCCTCCTGAAGCATCACCCCGATCCGCGGCCGGACAGCGGCGCGATCGGCGTACGGGTCGTGGCCGAGCACCCGTATCGCGCCGCTGTCGGGACGGGCCAGCCCTTCGAGGAGTTCGACGGTGGACGTCTTGCCGGCGCCGTTCGTCCCGAGCAGGGCGAACAGTTCGCCACGTGCCACGGAGAACGAGATGCCGGTCACTGCCTCGAAGCCACCCGCGTAGCTGCGCCGGACACCGTCCACCTCGATCGCAGGGCCCTGGGGAATTTCGTCGCTGGTCATGGACTCAAGGTTTCCGCCCGGACAGGACCAGGAGCAGTGCGAGCTGTCATCACTGCCCATGACAAACGTCATGTATCGCTGGAGGACGGCAAACGCCATGTGTGAAGACGGCCGAAGGGGGGAGGGATATGACCGGGGTCGAATACGACGAAGGCCCTGGTCGAAATCGACCAGGGCCTTCGATCAAGAGCGGACGACCAGGTTCGAACTGGCGACCTCAACCTTGGCAAGGTTGCGCTCTACCAACTGAGCTACGTCCGCATTGCAGCCACTCGGCTTTCACCGGTGGAGCGAGCACTACTCTACCTGATCCACTGGAGTGGTTGAGGAGAGCGATGCAGAGCGGGTGACAGGAATTGCACACTGCGCCTTCCCCCTGGAAGGGGGATGTTCTACTACTGAACTACACCCGCACGCTGCGTGGGGTTCGGCTTTGCGGCCTTGCCCTTCGGCGTGCTCCAGACTCTAGCCGACCTGCAGGGGTGTCGCGCAAGTCGGCTCCCGCGGGGGTGTCGCCCGGGTGGCCGGTGACGGGCGGTCCCGTACCCGCCGACCGGCCGGCCGTCACCGCCCGTCCGCTCAACTTGCTTCCTGGAACGCCTCGTAGACCTTCTTGGGGATCCGGCCCCGGGCCGGCACCTCCATCCGGTGCGAGCGGGCCCAGGCGCGAACGGCCGCCGGGTCGGGCGCGAGCGAGGTGTGCCGGTACGAGACGGGAACCTTGCCGTGCTTGCCTGCGTTTGTCTGCTTTCGGCCGGCCGCCACGTACGGCGCCAGGGCCTTGCGCAGCTTCTTTGCATTGGAGGGATTCAGGTCGATCTCGTACGACTTCCCGTCCAGGGCGAAGGTGACCGTTTCCGCCGCTGCTCCCCCGTCGATGTCGTCGGAGAGCGTGACCACTACGCGCTGAGCCACGGATATCGGTCCTTTCCTACGGCATCCTCGCCTGACATGCGTGGATGCCGGCCTTCCGGCTGTGAGCGCGGATGCGGGCCGACCGGTGTCGGCCGTTTAGGGGCAATGTCGCTTTCCCCGGTAATCATTTGTACAGCGACCGGCACCGCATTGTGAAGCCCGCCCAATTACCTGCGCGTGTCAACCTGATTTGTGTGCTGCTGGTGGGGATTTTTGTCGCAGGATTTTTCGCCCCCGTTGTCGTGCCCGATATCCCGGCGTGATGTGGTCCGCATCCCGGCGTGATGTGGTCCGCTCGATATCTACCCGCGTAGAATTTCTGGCCAGGTACGCTGAGTGGACCCGCGGGGGTCTGGGGAACCCCCCGGAGAAACAGCCGCACCACACCACCACACCGGGAGTGCCAGTGGCACGCGTCGTAGTCGACGTCATGCTCAAGCCCGAGATCCTCGACCCGCAGGGACAGGCTGTGCAGCGTGCGCTGCCCCGTCTCGGCTTCGAGGGAATCGCGGACGTACGTCAGGGAAAGCGTTTCGAGCTGGAGATCGAGGGGCCGGTGGATGACGCCGCGCTCGCTCGTATTCACGAGATGGCCGAGACGTTCCTCGCCAACACCGTGATCGAGGACTTCACCGTGAAGGTGGAGAAGGCCGAGGAGTCGAAGTGACTGCTCGTATCGGAGTCGTCACCTTTCCGGGCACGCTCGACGACCAGGACAGCCTTCGGGCCGTACGGGTCGCCGGCGCCGAACCCGTATCGCTGTGGCACCGCGACAAGGACCTGCACCAGGTCGACGCGGTCATCCTCGCGGGCGGTTTCTCCTACGGCGACTATCTGCGGGCCGGAGCCATCTCCCGCTTCTCGCCGGTCATGGAGACGGTGATCGAGCAGGCGAAGGCGGGCATGCCGGTTCTCGGCATCTGCAACGGCTTCCAGATCCTGACCGAGGCTCATCTGCTGCCCGGTGCGATGCTGCGCAACAACCACCTGCACTTCATCTGCCGCGACCAGAAGCTCCGCGTCGAGAACGCGGAGACGTCCTGGACCTCGGACTACTCCGCAGGCCAGGAAATCTCCGTACCGCTCAAGAACATGGACGGCCGCTACACCGCCGACGAGCGCACGCTCGACGAGTTGGAGGCCGAGGGCCGTGTCGCGTTCCGCTACGTGGACGCGAACCCCAACGGCTCGCTGCGCGACATCGCCGGCATCACCAATGCCGCGGGCAACGTCGTCGGCCTGATGCCGCACCCGGAGCACGCCGTGGAGCCGCTGATCGGCACCGGTCGTACCGACGGTCTCGGTTTCTTCACCTCGATCATCAAGAAGCTGGTCAACGCATGAGCCTGGACACGGTCAAGCACGCGGCCGAAACCCCGGACGTGGAGCAGCCCTGGAAGGAGCTCGGCCTCAAGGAGGACGAGTACGCCAGGGTCCGCGAGATCCTGGGCCGCCGCCCCACCGGCGCCGAGCTCGCCATGTACTCCGTGATGTGGTCCGAGCACTGCTCGTACAAGAGCAGCAAGGTGCACCTCAAGCAGTTCGGCGAGAAGGTTCCCGAGAACGACGCGATGCTCGTCGGTATCGGTGAGAACGCCGGTGTGGTCGACGTCGGCCAGGGTTACGCGGTCACCTTCAAGGTCGAGTCGCACAACCACCCCTCGTACATCGAGCCCTACCAGGGCGCGGCCACCGGCGTCGGCGGCATCGTCCGCGACATCCTCGCCATGGGCGCCCGTCCGATCGCGGTCGTCGACCCGCTGCGCTTCGGTGCGGCCGACCACCCCGACACCCGGCGCGTCCTGCCGGGCATCGTCGCGGGCATCGGCGGCTACGGGAACTGCCTCGGCCTGCCCAACATCGGCGGCGAGGTCGTCTTCGACGCCTGCTACCAGGGCAACCCGCTCGTCAACGCCGGCTGCATCGGCGTGATGAAGCACGAGGACATCCACCTGGCCCAGGCCTCCGGCCCCGGCAACAAGGTGATCCTTTACGGCGCCCGCACGGGCGGCGACGGCATCGGCGGCGTCTCCGTGCTTGCCTCGGAGACCTTCGACGACACCAAGCCCACCAAGCGGCCCGCCGTCCAGGTCGGCGACCCGTTCCAGGAGAAGCTCCTCATCGAGTGCACCCTGGAGATCTTCAAGGAGAAGCTCGTCGCGGGCATCCAGGACCTCGGCGGCGCCGGGCTCTCCTGTGCCACGTCCGAGCTGGCCTCCGCGGGCTCCGGGGGCATGCGCGTCGAGCTGGACACCGTGCCGCTGCGCGACTCCTCCCTCTCGCCCGAGGAAATCCTCATGAGCGAGTCGCAGGAGCGCATGTGCGCGATCGTCGAGCCGCAGCACGTGGACCGCTTCATGGAGATCTGTGAGAAGTGGGACGTCATCGCCACCGTCATCGGTGAGGTGACCGAGGGATCCCAGCTGGAGATCTTCTGGCACGGCGAGCAGATCGTGGACGTGCCGCCGCGGTCCGTCGCCCACGAGGGCCCGACCTACCACCGTCCGTTCGCACGCCCGTCCTGGCAGGACGCGCTGCAGGCCGACGACGCCGGCAGGCTGGCCCGTCCGGCCAATGGTGCCGAGCTGCGCGAGCAGGTTCTGCAGCTGGTCTCCTCGCCGAACCAGGCGTCGAAGGCCTGGATCACGGACCAGTACGACCGGTTCGTGCAGGGCAACACCGTGCTTGCGATGCCCGAGGACGCGGGCATGGTCCGCATCGACGAGGAGTCCAACCTCGGCGTCGCCATGGCGACCGACGGCAACGGCCGGTACGCGAAGCTCGACCCGTACACCGGTGCGCAGCTCGCCCTGGCGGAGTCGTACCGCAACGTCGCCGCTTCCGGCGCCAAGCCGCTCGCCATCTCGGACTGCCTGAACTTCGGTTCGCCCGAGGACCCGGACGTCATGTGGCAGTTCGCCGAGGCCACCCGTGGCCTGGCGGACGGCTGCCTGGAGCTGGGGACGCCGGTCACCGGCGGCAACGTGTCGCTGTACAACCAGACCGGTGAGACGGCCATCCACCCGACGCCGGTCGTGGCCGTGCTCGGTGTGATCGACGACGTCACGCGGCGTACGCCGGTCGCCTTCAAGGAAGAGGGCCAGCTCCTCTACCTGCTGGGTGACACCCACGAGGAGTTCGGCGGCTCGGCCTGGTCCGAGGTCGTCCACCAGCACCTCGGCGGCATGCCGCCCAAGGTCGACCTGGGCCGCGAGAAGCTGCTCGGTGAGATCCTCATCTCCGCGTCCCGCGACGGCATGATCGACGCGGCGCACGACCTGTCCGACGGCGGCCTTATCCAGGCGGTCACCGAGTCCTGCCTGCGTGGCGGGAAGGGTGCCCGGCTGGTCGTGCCGGACGGACTGGACGCGTTCACGTTCCTGTTCTCCGAGTCGGCGGGACGCGCGATCGTCTCGATCCCGCGCAGCGAGGAGCTCCGCTTCAACGACATGTGCGGGGCGCGGGGTCTGCCCGTGACCCGGATCGGCGTCGTGGACGGCGAGGAGATCGAGATCCAGGGCGAGTTCAGCATTCCGCTGAGCGAGCTGCGTACGGCACACGAGGGGACGATCCCCGCGCTGCTCGCGTAGCCGGGCGGATACGTCCGTCACCCTTCGCGCAAGCCCCCGTCCGGTTTCGACCGGGCGGGGGCTTGCGCGTGCCGCTCCGGTGCTGCCGCGCGCCCGTTCTGGGGACTGCTTTCCTGGTTTCCCGTAGCCCCTTGACGGGGATTACGTAATTACGTAATCCTTGGTCTGTGGAGCTGGAGGAGCGAGTCTCGGAACTGGAACGGCGGCTTGAGGCGCTCGTGGGTGAGCGTCCTGACGCGCCGGCCCCGACGGGAGCCGATTTCTGGGCTCTGGAGGGGTTGAAGCAGCAGTTGGAGGGGGTGGGGGCAGCCGGTGGTGGGGTGCTCTATACGGGTGCGGTGCGCCTGCCCACGGGCGAGCGGTACGAGTGGCAGTACGGCGCGCTGACGGAGCAGTTGCTGGACGGGGGTGGCGGAGACCCGGATGAGGCGCGTGACGCGGGGGAGAGGGGCGGTCCGGCGCCTGCGGGCCCCGACTGGGCGGATATCGCTGAGTCGTTCGCCGCACTGGGCCACCCGGTGCGGCTGCGGCTGCTCCGGGAGATCCTCGGCGGCCGACGCACAGCGGCGGAACTGGCCGCGCTCGACGAGACCGGTACAACAGGGCAGATCTACCACCATCTGCGTCAGCTGACGGGCGCGGGCTGGCTGCACACGAAGGGGCGCGGGAGGTACGAGGTTCCCGGCGCCCGTGTCGTCCCGCTGCTGGTGGTCCTCACGGCGGCGAAGCCCTGAGCTGCGCTGAAGAGGCCGCGCCGAGAGCCGAGTGCTGACGCCGGAACGGGGCGGGGCACCGAACCGCGAGCGAAGCGGGCCGAGGAGCTGATCGGGAGCGAACCGGGCGCGAACCGAGAGTGAGTCGAGAACGAGTCGAAGCGAGTCGAGGAGCGAACGAAAGCGAATCGACGAACAGGACGACCAGGCCGACGACCAGACCGGCGACCAGACCGACGATCAGGGGAAGTCATGTCTGTCCGTAAAGCTGTCATGGTGATGTACAGGGTCTGCTGGATCATCTTCTTCGCCATGGTGATCCTCAGCCTCGTCACTCGCCCGCCGTTTCCGTACTGGCTGACCTGGGTGCCCGCGGCGGTGGCGATTGCGCTCGCCCTGGCAGCGGGCCGCAGGGCCCGATCGGCGGCCACGAACCCGCGGCCCGCGGTGGAGATCGATCCGCCGGTGGCCGGGCGATGGGTGGCGCTGAACAGTCCGGCGGACAAGGTGCCCAGCCACGGGACACACGGTTACGGACAGACATACGCGATCGACATCGTGGCGGAGCCGGAGCAGGAGGCGCAGCCGGAGCCGGAGCCGCAGCCGGAGCTGAAGGCCGAGGCCCAGCCGGGGGCTAAGGCTGATGCGGGGGTCGGGGCAGGGAAGGGCGGCGGCGTGCTCGGTGGCTTGTCCCGCCCGAAGTTCCGTTATCTCTGGCCGGTCGTCCGGCGCAATCGGCACTTCCCGGCCTTCGGGGCCCCGCTTCTGGCGGTGGCTGACGGCACGGTGGTGCACGCATCGCACGGCCGGCGTGACCATCTCAGTCGGAATTCCGGTCCCGCGTTGATCTACCTGATGCTGATAGAGGCGTCCGTACGGGATGTGCTCGGTCCGGGCGGCATTGTCGGGAACCACCTCGTGCTGGACCTCGGTGACGGTACGTACGCCATGTACGCGCATCTGCGCCGCGGCTCGCTCCAGGTGCGCGTGGGCGAGGAGGTCCGGGCCGGGCAGATGCTCGCCGAGTGCGGAAACTCCGGGAATTCCACCGAACCGCATGTGCATTTCCAGCTGATGGATGATCCGGACCTGGACGTAGCGGTGGGAATTCCGTTTACCTGGCGGGGGATAGGTCTTCCGGCCAACGGAGAGGCGTTCACGGCCGGGGATGCAGCTGGCAGGCGCCTCGTTCCGGATTCGGGTGCCACTCAGGGCTTCTGAGACCGGCTGGCTCGGAAGCCGGAAGCCGGAAGCCGGAAGCCGGAAGCCGGAAGCTGGAAGCTGGAAGCTGGAAGCGGGGTGGCTGGCCTGGAAAGCGGGGAGGCGGCGGTGGTGCCGGGGCGGTGGAAGGTGCCACCCTTCGCGTGGAGATACACCTGGGCAAATATTTGCCTTAGTATAAGTTTCATCCTGGTACAGTGATGTCATGCTGACCGAGGGGATGGGCCTGCGCGAGCGCAAGAAGATCCAGACGCGACGCCGTCTGCTTGCCGAGGCCGCGAGGCTCTTCGGAGAGCGCGGATTCGACCAGGTCTCCGTTGCGGAAATCGCCGAAGCGGCCGACGTGTCGAAGATGACCGTCTTCAACTACTTCGACAGCAAGGAAGACCTGGTTCTCGCTCCCATGGAGGAGCACATCGGGGACGTCGCCCAGGTGGTACGGGACCGGGTGCACGGTGAGTCCGCAGTGGCCGGCGTGCGCCGCCATTTCCTGGCGGCTGTCGAGAACCGCGACCCTTCGGTCGGGATGAGTGATTCACCGGTAGCGCTCGGGCTCCTCCAGCTGATCCAGCAGACGCCTGCACTGCTCACCCGCGCCCGTGCGTTCTTCGCCCGCAGCGACGAGTTGCTCGTCGACGTACTGGTTGAGGAGGGGGAGGACCGGGCTGTCGCGCGCATCGTGGCAGCCCAGTTGATCGGTACCCGCAATGCCCTGATCAGCGAGAACCACCGGCGGTTGTTGGCCGGCGAGTCCGCCGAGGCCATCGCTTCGGGTGCCGCGGCTCTTGCCGGGCGGGCGTTCGATCTGCTCGAGAACGGCTTGGGCGACTTCGCGACCCGGGCCTGACCCCTGGCCCGACCTTGGGCATGGCCCCTGGCATCGCCCGGGCATCGCCCCGGGCCTGGCTCCGAGCTTGGGTCGTGGCGGCGCTGTCCGCCGGTCCTGCGGCATTGGATGCGGCGGTACGCCGTAGGCTCCCGTTCATGCCGCCGTCCCAGAAGCGCGCCCGTCGCTACGACCCGGTCAGGACCCGTGCCGCCGTCCTGGCCCAGTTCTCCCAAGTCCGGTCCGCTGTAAGCACCCTGACCCCCCAGCAACTAGAAGGGCCGAGCGGGCTCGGTGCGTGGACGGTGCGCGAGCTTGCCGTCCACCTGACCATGGCGCTTTCGCACGTCAGCAGGAACCTGGAGCTGCCCGAGCCCGTCCTCGCCAAGCCGGAGGTGACCTTGCTGGAGTGGCCGTTCTCCACGGCGGGGCGAGCCGGCCGGATCGCCGACGACACCGTGGCGCTTGCCGCTGCCCACACCGATGTGGGCGCGCTGTACGGAGAGGTGGCCGAACGGTTCGAGGCGCTGGTGCCGGGAGTCTCCGAGGATCGGTTGCTGGCCACCCGGGTGGGTGCCATGCGGCTCGGGGACTTCCTGGTGACCCGCACCGTGGAGCTCGTGGTCCATACGTACGACCTCAACGAGGCGACCGGACTCGGCATCCCGTACGACCGTCAGGCGCTCGCCGCCTGCACCCGGTTGCTCGCGGACGCCCTGGCGGAGAAGGCGCCGGGGGGTTCGGTCGAGGTGCGGGTGCCGCCCTTCGCGGTGGTCCAGTGTGTCCAGGGGCCCCGGCACACCCGCGGTACGCCGCCCAACGTCGTCGAGACCGATGCGCTCACCTGGATCAGGCTCGCCACCGGTCGTACTCAATGGGCACGTGAGCTCGACGAGGCCAAGGTCAGCGCCAGCGGTGAACGGGCGGATCTTGCCGCGCTGCTGCCGCTGATGGGGTGACGGGAACCGGATCGCGGGTGCCGGCCGTCCCATGGCCATGCACCGTCAAAGCCTGGCTGTCAGCGTCCTGGCCCTTCTCGCCCTTGCCGCCTGCGGTACGGAGCCGGGGGCCGGGTCCGGCCACGGCTCCGGCTCCGGCCACGGTTCTGCTTCCGACGCCAGTGACGGCAGTGGCGGCAGCGACGGCGGTGACGGCAGTGGCGGCAGTGGCACAGTGCGGAGCGGCGCGCCGCTCACCGGCACCCGCTGGGACATCGAATCGGTGACAGCCGGTGGGAAGCGTTCTGTGGCCCCGGCCGGGGCCCATGTCGAATTCGACGCCAAAGGGCGGGCGAGCGGGAGCTACGGCTGCAACCGGTTCACGGCCGAGGCCCGGCTCGACGGCGACACGCTCACCGTCGAGTCCGGCACGACCACCGAGATGGGATGCGAGCCGGACATCCAGCAGTTCGAGGTCCTGCTCTCACAGGCCTTCAGCGGCAAGCTCACCGTCGCGGCCAAGGACGACAGCATCACCCTGACTGGGGCGAAGGGCGGCACCATAGCGCTCACCGCACGGCCCCCGGCCCCACTCACCGGAACGCGCTGGCGGATCACGACCCTGGTCTCCGGCTCCATCGCCTCGTCCCTGCCCGCGGGTACGGCGAACAAGGCGCACCTCACATTCGGCAAGGACGGCACCGTCCAGGGTGTCCTCGGTTGCAACAGCTTCCGCGGCACCGCGGACGTCTCCGGCACCGCTATCGCCTTCGGCCGACTCGTCACCACCCGCAAGATGTGCCCGGACCCCGAGATGCGGCTGGAGCGCGCCCTGCTCGACGTGCTCGACGGGAAACGGACGGCCTATGCGATCACCCACCACACGCTGTCCCTCACCGCACCGGACGGCAAGGGACTCGCGGCCTCGGCTCCGGAGACGAAGGAGGAGGGGTCGGAAGGGTAGGGAAAGGGCAGCAGCGACAGGGGGTCAGGAGGCCTTCGGGTAGGGCAGCAGTCCGGCGTCCGTCCGCTCCCAGGCCGCTCGGAGCTCGGACAGGAGCTCCGGCTCGGCGGTGGCCCGGTCGGCCTGCTCCCGCTGGTCGTGTGCCAGGTTGAAGAGCTGATCAGCCCCGCCGTTGCCCCGGTAGTACTTCCAGTCGCCGCGTCGCAGCGCCCGCTCCCCGCGTACGCGCCAGAACAGGTTCCGTTCCTTCGGCTGCTCGCCACGCAGGAGGTAACCGGCCAGGCTGATGCCGTCCAGCGGGTAGGCCGGGTCGGGCCGAGCTCCGCCCAGTTCCAGCAGCGTCGCCGTCCAGTCGGGAGAGAACAGCGGCAGGTCGCTCACCTGGTGCGGATCGATCCTGGCCGGCCAGCGCAGTACGGCAGGGACCCGGATGCCGCCCTCCTGGAGGGAGCTCTTGTTGCCGGAGAGAGGCCACTGGTACGAGAAGCGCTCGCCGCCGTTGTCGCTGGCGAAGAAGACCAGCGTGTCCTCCTCCTGGCCGGACCGCTTCAGCGCCTTCAGCACCTCGCCGACCGACCGGTCCAGGTCCTCGACCATCTCCTTGTACTTGGCGAGTGAGCCCCCATCGGCGTGGAAGAGTCCCCCGAGACCGCCCTCCTTGATCTTCCGCACGATCTCGGCGCTCTCGGCCGTGTCCCCCTCGGCGATCCAGGGCCAGTGGGGGGTGGTGAAGTTCAGGTTCAGCAGCCATGGCTTGTCGTGGTCGCGCTGTACGTACTCGCTCGCCCGCTCGGTGAGGATGCGGGTGTAGTACCGCAGGTCCTTGTACTCGGCATCGCCCTCGTAGAGGTCGTACTCGCCGCCGAGACCGAGCTTCGAGTAGTACTCCAGAGCCCCGCCGAAGTTGCCGAAGAACTCGTCCCAGCCGGACTTGGTCGGGCTGTAGTCCGGGAGGTAGCCGCAGTGCCACTTCCCGATCAGCGCGGTCGCGTAACCGGCGCCGCGCAGCAGCGAGGCGAGGGTCGGATGGGTGGGGTCGAGACCGACCGAGCGGTCTGCGATGGGTTCGGCGAGACCGCCCTTCGTGCGCCCGGGATAGCGGCCGGTGTACAGGCTGAACCGGGTCGGTGAGCAGGTCGCGGACCCGGCGTAGGCGTCGGTGAACCGCACGCCCTGTCGGCCGAGCCGGTCCAGGTTCGGGGTGCGGATGTCCGGCGACCCGTAGGAGGAGAGGTCGGCCCAGCCTAGGTCGTCCCCGAGGATGAAGAGGATGTTGGGCCGCCTCGAGTGCCGGCCCCGGGCCGCCCGGAAGGGCTGCTCGTGCGTGGCGGTCTCCGTCGGTGCGGCGGCGGTAGCCGCGGCAGGCAGGCCCACCGCGGCGGTCGCGGCCGTGGCGCCCACAGCCGTTCCGAAGGCGCGCCGCGTCAATGGATTTCCGGAACTGGTGTTCGAGTTGCGAAGAGGCATGACTGCTCCAGGGCAGGACTCGGCCGCGCAGGGCGGCAAGGCGAAGGGGGCCGGCCCGCTCGTCGGCGGCGTGTACCGAAACGGGTGCGGGTGCGGGTGTGGAGGCGTGTACCGAAACGGGTGCGGGTGTGGAGGCGTACGGGACCGGCTGCGGGTCGCCGGACACGTTGCCGGGCCGGATGGCGAGTTGCGAACGCGCAAAGAGTGCAGGCGGCGTATGTGGCGCACGAAGTCTCAGGGGGCGCCTCGAAGGCCCGCGTTCACGAAGCCCGTCAGGTTCATCAGGCCGTCGGGCCCATCAGGCCATCACGCCGTCAGGCTTGCCAGACCCATCAGACCCATCAGGCCCAAGCCGTACAGCGTGCCCGTGGAAAGCGAGAGAGCGGAAGGGCGCGACAACGGGAGAGCGAGACAGGCGCGAGAGCGAGACGAGCGCGAGAACGCGACAGGCGCGAGAGCGTGACAGACGGGATAACGAGACAACGAGAGAACAAGGTGAGGAGGAGATGCGAGAGCCCTCGCGCGCGCCGGTGACTCAGGCGTGGCGACAGATGGCGCTCGAGACACGTCCCAGATCGACGTGACGGCGCTCCACGAGCGTGACCGAATGATCACCGAGGGGCTGCATGAGGCAGGAGCCTGCCAACGAGGCATGCGCCTGTCAACGCCGGTCTCGCACTCCGGACGGTCCCCGCGGCCGGCCGACGGCTTCCCGGGCTTGCGCAAGGACCTCTTCGGGCGCCACCAGAAGCCGCATACCGGTCGCCCCGGCGGACGCCCGATGTGAGGCTCACCACGAAACGAGCGTTCGGCCACCCCGCGGGAGGCTGTGACGGGGCTCCTCACGGAGGGCCATGAACCGGCCCGACCACCTATCGGTGTCGTGGCCGGAACCCGTCGGTAACCCGCCGTTGATCCGGGCGGCGACTGCCCCGAGGAGGCTGCGGCCCGTCGTTCGCCCTCCGGTGGCGATCACTCCGCGTCACCCTTCGGTGCGGCTGCGGAGGGGGTTCCGAGGGCGCTTCTTCCGCAGTCCGGCGGGGCGTCCCCAATTCGGACCAGTGGTCGATCTCGCCTACACTCGGTGGCGTGCCTCGTGGTGATGGACGACTCAACCACGACCTGCTCCCCGGAGAGAAAGGCCCCCAGGACGCTTGCGGCGTCTTCGGTGTCTGGGCTCCGGGTGAAGAGGTCGCCAAGCTCACCTATTTCGGACTGTATGCCCTGCAGCACCGTGGACAGGAGTCCGCGGGCATCGCAGTGAGCAACGGGTCCCAGATCCTGGTCTTCAAGGACATGGGACTGGTCTCGCAGGTCTTCGACGAAACGTCTCTGGGATCGCTCCAGGGCCATATCGCGGTCGGTCATGCCCGCTACTCCACCACCGGTGCCTCGGTGTGGGAGAACGCGCAGCCGACGTTCCGTGCGACCGCGCACGGCTCGATCGCCCTGGGCCACAACGGCAACCTGGTCAACACTGCCCAGCTCGCCGAGATGGTCGCCGACCTTCCGCGCAAGGACGGCCGTGCCACCCAGGTCGCAGCGACCAACGACACCGACCTGGTGACCGCTCTGCTCGCCGGCCAGACCGACGACGACGGTAAGCCGCTCACCATCGAGGAGGCTGCCGCCAAGGTGCTTCCCGAGGTGCGGGGTGCCTTCTCCCTCGTCTTCATGGATGAGCACACCCTTTATGCGGCCCGTGACCCGCAGGGCATCCGCCCGCTGGTCCTCGGCCGGCTGGAACGCGGCTGGGTGGTGGCCTCCGAGTCCGCCGCCCTCGACATCTGCGGCGCCAGTTTCGTCCGTGAGATCGAGCCGGGCGAGCTCGTCGCCATCGACGAGAACGGCCTGCGCACCTCACGGTTCGCAGAAGCGAAGCCCAAGGGCTGCGTTTTCGAGTACGTCTACCTGGCCCGCCCCGACACCGACATCGCCGGGCGCAACGTCTACCTCTCCCGGGTGGAGATGGGCCGCAGGCTGGCAGCCGAGGCCCCGGTCGAGGCCGATCTGGTCATAGCGACACCGGAATCCGGCACTCCCGCCGCGATCGGTTACGCGGAGGCCAGTGGTATCCCGTTCGGCGCCGGACTGGTGAAGAACGCCTACGTCGGCCGGACCTTCATCCAGCCGTCCCAGACCATCCGGCAGCTCGGCATCCGCCTCAAGCTGAACCCGCTCAAGGAAGTCATCAAGGGCAAGCGACTGGTGGTCGTCGACGACTCGATCGTCCGCGGCAACACCCAGCGCGCACTCGTCCGGATGCTTCGCGAGGCCGGCGCCGCCGAGATCCACATCCGGATCTCGTCCCCGCCGGTGAAGTGGCCCTGCTTCTTCGGTATCGACTTCGCCACCCGCGCCGAGCTGATCGCCAACGGCATGTCCGTCGACGAGATCGCCACGTCGATGGGGGCCGACTCGCTCTCGTACATCTCGATCGACGCGATGATCGAGGCGACGACGATCGACAAGCCGAACCTGTGCCGCGCCTGCTTCGACGGCGAGTACCCGATGGAGCTTCCGGACCCGGAGCTGCTCGGCAAGCAGCTGCTGGAGACCGAGCTGGCGGCAGGCCCTGCGGCGACGGCCGCGGCCGACGCGCTGCGCCGTCCGTGACCCGGACCGCTCGGCAGCCTTCCCACCAGCCCCGTATTTCCACACGAAAGATCCCAGGCAATGTCTGAGACAACAGGTGCTTCCTACGCGGCAGCGGGCGTCGACATCGAGGCCGGCGACCGTGCCGTAGAGCTGATGAAGGAGTGGGTGAAGAAGACGCAGCGCCCCGAGGTCGCGGGCCTCGGCGGTCTCGGCGGCTTCGCCGGGCTCTTCGACGCCTCGGCACTCAAGCGCTACGAGCGTCCGCTGCTCGCCTCCGCCACGGACGGCGTCGGTACGAAGGTCGACCTCGCCCGCCAGATGGGTGTGTACGACACGATCGGCCACGACCTCGTCGGCATGGTCGTGGACGACCTCGTCGTCTGCGGTGCCGAGCCGCTCTTCATGACCGACTACATCTGCGTCGGCAAGGTGCATCCCGAGCGTGTCGCGGCCATCGTGAAGGGCATCGCCGAAGGCTGTGTGCTGGCCGGCTGCGCCCTGGTCGGCGGCGAGACCGCCGAACACCCCGGCCTGCTCGGCCCGGACGACTTCGATGTCGCCGGCGCCGGTACGGGCGTGGTCGAGGCCGACCGTCTGCTGGGCCCGGACCGCATCCGCAAGGGTGACGCCGTCATCGCGATGGCGTCGTCCGGTCTTCACTCCAACGGGTACTCGCTCGTCCGCCACGTCGTCTTCGACCGGGCCGGATGGACACTGGACCGCCAGGTCGAGGAGTTCGGCCGGACGCTCGGCGAGGAGCTCCTGGAGCCGACCAGGATCTACTCCCTGGACTGTCTGGCGCTGACCCGTACGACCGAGGTGCACGGCTTCAGCCACGTCACCGGTGGCGGTCTGGCCAACAACCTGGCCCGGGTCATCCCGGACTCCCTGCACGCGACGGTGGACCGCTCCACCTGGACGCCCGGCGCGGTCTTCGACCTCGTCGGCAAGGCCGGCCAGGTCGAGCAGCTGGAGTTGGAGAAGACGCTCAACATGGGCGTCGGCATGATCGCGATCGTCCCCGCCGAGTCGGTGGACGCGGCCCTGACGACGCTGGCCGACCGCGGCGTCGACTCGTGGGTCGCGGGCGAGATCACCGACCGCGGAGCGCACACGACAGGCGCTGAGCTCGTGGGCGGGTACGCGCGCTGAGTCCGGGTGCGCAGGATGCCCCCAGGTGGCGGCGGGCGGGCCGTGGAGGCCCGCCCGGACACCCACGGCCGGGGCCCGGACCTCACGGCCCACGGCAGCGCCCGTTCGAACGTCATGGACATGCACGAGGGTGCCGTCCGAGCGTCGTGGACATGGGGCGGCGGGCCCGTCCGAACGCCATGGGCATGCACGCCGGGCATACCGTCCGAACGCTATGGGCATGATCCCCGAGTCGCCCGCAGCGGCCGAGAGCGTCGCCCGTTCCGGACCGGGACAGCACAGAACCCGGTCCGGGACGAGCCCGGACCGGGTTGATGTGTCAGCGCGAGGTCAAGCGCCGCGGCGCTGTGACGACGGACCGGACTGATCGTCCTGGTCCGCGTCCTCGTCGTCGTTGTACTGATCCGCGTACTGTGCGTACGGGTCATCTTCCTCGTCGTCATCCTCGAACGGCTCGGCGTTCGGTGGTTGACTCGAAGGTGATGCGCCCAGCTCATTGGCCAGACGCGACAGGTCAGTCCCGCCGCTGCTGTACTTCAGCTGACGGGCGACCTTGGTCTGCTTGGCCTTTGCCCGGCCGCGCCCCATGGCTCGACCCCCTCGGTGACGGGGCTCGACGGCCCCAGAGTCTTGACACGCGTTCATGTTTCAGGACGGACTCTCGGTAGAGAGGCCGTACCTGTGCTTTAACGGTACCTGCTTCCGCGGCCATACGGTACGCCGCCCGCATCACGTGCCTCGGAAGAGGACCCGCGAGGAGCTCGTCCTCGCTGGTCAACTGCGATTTTAACCTCATATTGGCATGCGACCCGCCGACCGGAGTGAGTCTTGTCTCGCCGGTCGGCGGGTCGCTGTGCCGTGCGCGGGGATGACGCCCCACAGGGGCCCCCGCGCGGTCACCTTCGTGGTCGGCCGCGCGGTCAGCCGCGGCGGGCTTCGGCCATCCGCTGCTCGGCGATCCGGTCGGCCGCGGCGGCCGGCGGGATGCCGTCATCCTTCGCTCGTGCAAAGATCGCCAAGGTCGTGTCGAAGATCTTCGACGCCTTCGCCTTGCACCGGTCGAAGTCGAATCCGTGCAGCTCGTCCGCGACCTGGATGACACCGCCCGCGTTCACCACGTAGTCGGGGGCGTACAGGATCGACCGGTCGGCCAGGTCCTTCTCGACGCCCGGGTGCGCGAGCTGGTTGTTGGCCGCGCCGCACACCACCGAGGCGGTGAGCACCGGAACGGAGTCGTCGTTGAGAGCGCCGCCCAGCGCGCACGGTGCGTAGATGTCCAGGCCCTCGGTACGGATCAGAGCCTCGGTGTCCGCCGCGACGGCGACCTCGGGGTGCTTCTCGGTGATCCGGCGCACGGACTCGTCCCGCACATCGGTGATCACGACCTCGGCGCCGTCCGACAGGAGGTGCTCGACGAGGTGGTGCCCCACCTTGCCGACACCCGCGACCCCCACTTTCCGGCCACGCAGCGTCGGGTCGCCCCAGAGGTGCTGTGCCGAGGCCCGCATGCCCTGGAAGACGCCGAACGCGGTGAGCACGGAGGAGTCGCCGGCGCCGCCGTTCTCGGGGGAGCGGCCGGTGGTCCAGCGGCACTCGCGGGCCACGACGTCCATGTCGGCGACGTACGTGCCGACATCGCAGGCCGTCACATAACGCCCGCCGAGCGAGGCCACGAAGCGGCCGTAGGCCAGCAGGAGTTCCTCGGTCTTGATCTGCTCGGGGTCACCGATGATGACGGCCTTGCCGCCACCGTGGTCGAGACCGGCCATGGCGTTCTTGTACGACATGCCGCGCGCGAGGTTCAGCGCGTCCGCGACCGCCTCCTCCTCGGAGGCGTACGGGTAGAAACGGGTGCCGCCGAGGGCCGGGCCCAGAGCGGTGGAGTGGAGGGCGATGACGGCCTTGAGGCCGCTGGCACGGTCCTGGCAGAGCACGACTTGTTCGTGGCCCCCCTGATCCGAGTGGAACAGGGTGTGCAGGACGCCGTTGGTCACATCGGTCACTGTGGTGACTCCCAAGTACGAAGCGGCGGGAAGACCCTCCTGAAGGTGGGGAAGGTCCTGGCGGACCGGCACGGCCGGTCCGTCCGGGCAAGAGCGTAAGTCCTCGGCGGACGTAGATCTGTTCCAGTGCCGAGGATCACCCCCTACAGGAGTACGGGCGTGACACGATCGCTGCATGTCGGTGGTGTCTTCGGTGCTCGTCCCTTACGCGTCCTACCTCCGGGTGTACGAGCCACTGGCGGCTTTCCCGGCGGCCGAACGTGCTCACTGGGCCCGCTACGCGGGCCGTGAGCGGATCCCCACGGCCCAGGACGAACTGCGCCGGTCCCTGGCGGACTTGGCGGCGACCCCGCCGGTCGGCGTGCCGGCGCACGAGAGTGCCGACGCGTTCGTCGCCGAGGTGGACGGCGTGGTGTGCGTCTGTCCGTGGCGGACGCGGCTGCGCGGGTGGCTGGCGCTGGACGGGCTGACGGACATGTTTCCCGGTGCTGTGCTCGACGCGGTGCTGCCGCCGGTGGTGCGCGGGCAGGCCGTGGCCGACCACGAGCGGTGGGCGGAGCGGAATCCGGATGCCCGGCCGTGGATCAGGACCGCGGTGTGGCAGGTCCCGGTGCGGTGGTTCGTCCTGTTCTCGGACGAGGAGCGTGAGTACCGGGAGGCGGGCGAGGACGGTGAGCCGCCCCTGCTGCGGTACCGGACGCCGATGGTCCAGGCGCGGCGGAGGCTGGCGCGGGGGCTGAAGACGCTGCGGGACTCCATGGACGACGGTCCGCTGACCGAGGGCCTGGTGGACGTCGGGCGGTGGCTCGAGGAGTTCCATCCGCGGGCGCTCGTGGAGCTGGACTACGGGGGGCTGGTGCACGCCCTGCCGCCGAAGCAGCTCGCGGCGGACCGGAGTGCCGCCGACGTGGCCGAGGGCATCGCGGCGCTGGGTGCCGGGGACGCCGAGAGGGCGAGCGAGGCTTACGCGCGTCTCGCGGAGCGCTGGCGGGCCGTGAGGGACCGCCAGTTCGCGAACTGACGATCGAACTGACGAGCCATGAACCTGTGACCCGTGTGACACGTGAGGGTGAAGAGGCGGAACGGTACCTCAGCGGTCTCGGGACCTACGTCCCGAACCGGGCCTTTGCCTCAAGCGTGATGGATAGCACTTACGGGGCCCTTGCGTCCTTCCCTACTCCTCGTGCCAAAATAGGACAAGGAGTCCAGGGAGGGCTCCTTCCGTCCAAGTAAGGGTGGAATGCTCAGCATTGCACTCTATGGGGGGTCTGATGACTCCTGATCGCTCTGTGACTGATCGTCACGGTGGTGTGACTGTCCGCTATGGCATGGTCCATCGGCTTCCGTCGCTGATGAACACCTGGGAGGGCAATTCCATCGGTTTGGCCGACGTGGCTGGACGGATGGTGTAGTTGTAGTGCCGAGGACAAGCCGTTCGTCCTATAACCGACTCGGCCCGCGTCCGCCATTTCGGGCAACGCGGGTCAAGGTGCAGAATTTAGAGGAAAGAACCGAGATGGTTCGGTTCTCCCGAGGAGGCCGCTCATGACCGCTCGCACCCCTGATGCCGAGCCGCTGCTGACCCCGGCTGAGGTTGCCACGATGTTCCGCGTGGACCCGAAGACGGTTACCCGTTGGGCCAAGGCAGGCAAGCTCACGTCCATCCGCACGCTCGGTGGACATCGCCGGTACCGCGAGGCAGAGGTCCGCGCACTGCTTGCGGGTATTCCGCAGCAGCGCAGCGAGGCCTGACATACCCCTGTCGCCGCGTCACAACTGGGCTTTTGGGTCCCCCAACCCACATAGCCCACCCATAGCTCCATATGACGGGCGCCCGCCCCAACGGGCGCCATACCTGTGCCATACGGGTTCCGTCATGAGATCGCGCTGGACTCCGCCGGGTCCAGCGCGATCTTTTTTTGTCCGCGCGGCCGACGTGGAAACCTCGTCGTCACCTTGGCTCCTGTCCGCGATCCGCCACTGGAAACCGGGCGTCCGGTTGGCTCCGGACGGGTCTCCTGCGCGCGTGCCGGACTCTGTGTGAGGCGTTGCGCCTCGCCTTCCCGGGGGCCGGTACGGGGTCTGCCGGGGTTCCTCGGGGCGCTCCCGCCGAGTGGTGCAATTGCACATATTAAATTCGCCAGTTGTAGGAAGGGTGTAAAGCCACCCCTTCTGAAAACTGATTCGGTGACACCCGTCACATGGCATGAGTCTTGCCAACTACGAGCCTGCCACTGTTGGGGAGCGGAAGGCCACGCCATTGGTCACGCGGCGGGAGGACTTTCGTCCTCCGCCCACCCGGGTCCGCGCCGCCCGCCGGGGCCCGGATCGCCACCGCCGGGGCTCGCATTTCCACCGCCGGGGCTCGCATTGCCACCGCCGGTCGACGCCGAGGTGCGTGCGGGGACGAGGCGCGTGGTCATCCGTGCGGAGGCCGGCCGCCTCGCGAGGGCGTGAGGGCCGGTGTCCGGAGACGCGGAGTGGGCCGACGCCGGTGCCGTAGCGAGTGACGGAGTGGACCTCGAACCCGTCACGGGCTGCACGGTCTGTTCCCGCGCTCGGGAGGGCATCACATGCACTCCGGTCTGTTCCGGGGGCGGCTCCGGGGTCGCCATGGCCGGCGGAGTCGCTCCGGGCGGTCCAGAGCCTGCCAGGTGCGCCGGCGTCGGCGCCGCTGGGGGGGGTGCCCCTATGTC
>NZ_JAELVH010000480.1 GCF_019399235.1 Streptomyces poriferorum
GCTCCAGGTCGATCCGGGAGAGCTCGAAGCCGTCGAGGGTGGCGGCGACGGCGGAGAGGCGGGCGCGGGCGGGGCTCGCCTCGTGGGCCTCGCTGACCAGCAGGCAGAGGCCGGGAGCGGATCCCCGGCCGACCCGGCCGCGCAGCTGGTGAAGCTGTGAGACGCCGAACCGGTCGGCGTCCATGATCACCATCGCGGTGGCGTTGGGAACGTTGACCCCGACCTCAATGACGGTGGTGGCCACCAGGACATCCACCTGGCCCGCGGCGAAGCGCCGCATCACGTCGTCCTTGTCGTCGGGGTGCATCCTGCCGTGCAGCACCTCGACGCGCAGACCCGTCAGCGGGCCCTTGGCCAGCTGCTCGGCGATCTCCAGCACGGCGAGCGGAGGGCGCTTGTCGCCATCCTCCTTCCCGGCCTTCTCCTCGTCGGCCTTCTTCTTCCCCTTCTTCCTGGCGGCGTCGTCCTCGTCGTCGCCGATGCGGGGGCAGACCACGTAGGCCTGGTGGCCGTTCTCCACCTCTTCGCGGACCCGTTCCCAGGCCCTGCTGAGGAAGTGGGGTTTGTCCTTGGCGGGGACGACATGGCTGGCGATCGGCGAGCGGCCGGCCGGCAGCTGGTCCAGGACGGAGGTCTCCAGGTCGCCGAAGACGGTCATCGCGACCGTTCGCGGAATGGGGGTGGCGGTCATGACGAGCAGATGCGGCGGCTGCTTGCCCTTGGAGCGCAGGGCGTCGCGCTGTTCCACGCCGAAGCGGTGCTGCTCGTCGACGACGACCAGTCCCAGGTCGTGGAACTGCACCTTGTCCTCGATCAGCGCATGCGTCCCGATGACGATCCCGGCCTCGCCGGTGACCAGGTCGAGGAGGGCCTGCCGGCGGGCGGCCATGCCCATCGAGCCGGTGAGCAGCACCACCTTCGTGCCCTGGTCGGAGCCGCCCAGCATGCCGCCCTCGGCCAGCTCCCCCATCATCTCGGTGATCGACCGGTGGTGCTGCTGCGCGAGGACCTCCGTGGGCGCGAGCATGGCGGCCTGTCCGCCGGCGTCGACGGTGCCCAGCATGGCGCGCAGGGCCACCATGGTCTTCCCCGAACCGACTTCCCCCTGGAGGAGCCGGTGCATCGGGTGCTCGGTCGCCAGCTCGTCGAAGATCTCCTTGGAGACCTTGAGCTGGCCGTCGGTGAGGGTGAACGGCAGCTTGGCGTCGAAGGCGTCGAGCAGTCCGCCGGGGACCGGCTTGCGGGCGACGGCGGGCAGCTGGGTGTCCGCGTACCTGCGGCGGGCCAGGGCGACCTGAAGGACGAAGGCCTCGTCCCATTTCAGCCGGTCCCTCGCCGCGGCGACGTCGGCCTTGGTCTGCGGCCGGTGGATCTTCAGGAGGGCCTCCGGCAGCGGGGTGAAGCCGCGGCCCTCGCGCAGCGTGGCCGGGAGCGGGTCCACGGCCTCCTGGGCGCTGGGCAGTACGGCGTCGACCGCCTTGGCGATGCGCCAGGAGTCGAGCTGTTTGCAGGCGGGGTAGATCGGGAGCAGCTTCCCGGCGAAGGCGTCGACGGCCTCGGTCGCCCCGGCCTCGTCGGCGGACTCGGCGTCCAGCAGCTGGTACGTGGGGTGGGCCAGCTGCATCTTGCGGTTGAAGACGGACACCTTGCCGGCGAACATGGCGCGCCGGCCCGGGAGCAGCTCCTTGTGCGGCTTGTGCACGCCGTGACCGAAGAAGACCAGCTGGAGCCGGCCGTGGCCGTCGGTGAGGGTCACTTCGAGGCGCCTGCCCCGGCCGCCGTTGAACGTCATCACGCGGGCGTCGTCGACCTGGGCGACGACCGTCA
Organism: Streptomyces poriferorum; assembly: GCF_019399235.1. Lineage (GTDB taxonomy): Bacteria > Actinomycetota > Actinomycetes > Streptomycetales > Streptomycetaceae > Streptomyces > Streptomyces poriferorum. Next base: position 1,828 of record NZ_JAELVH010000480.1, read on the forward strand.
CGTGCTCGTCGAGCGGGAGGTCGGTCAGCGCCGTGAGCCGGCCGCGCTCCTCGTACCGCCGGGGGTAGTGATGCAGGAGATCACCGACCGTGTGCAGGTCGAGGTGCTCGGCCATCACCTTCGCGGTGGCGCCACCGAGCAGCTTCTTGAGGGGTTCGTCGAACGCAGACACACGATCCATTGCACACCACGCCACTGACAGTTGTCCGCCGGGCAGCGCCGGAACCCCGGAATCCCGCGTGCGGCGGCGCGGCTCCACCCCGAACTGCCGCGGCCGATGGCGGCGCTGTGCCACGCCGAATTCCCGCGGCCGACTGCGGCGCGGCTCCACCCCGAATCCCGCGGCCGATAGCGGCACTGCGCCACGCCGAATTCCCGCAGCTGCGGCGGTGCTACTCCACGCCGATCAGCAGCGGAGCGCACTGGTGGCCGCCGCGGTAGACGACCGTGTCCACCGCCAGGTAGCCCTCGCGGACGTGTTCCTCCAGCCTGTCGGCCAGGGTGTCGGGGACGTCCTCCCCGAGGACCAGGGTGACCAGTTCGCCGCCCGCCGCCAGCATCCGGTCCAGCACCTTCCGGGCCGTCTCGGGGACGTCCTCGCCGATGACGGCCACATCGCCGTCGATCAGGCCGAGGATGTCGCCGGCCTGGCAGATGCCCGCCATCGTCCAGGACTGCCGTTCGGCGACGGCCAGTTCGGCGTAGCGGGTGGCGCCGGCCGCCGCGGTCATCGCGACGACGTCCTCGTCGAAGCTGCGGTCCGGCTCGTGGACGGCCAGGGCCGCGATGCCCTGGACCGCGGCCCTGGTGGGGATGAGGGCGACCCGGATGCCCTCGGCCCTGGCCTGCTCGGCGGCGGCCGCCGCGGTGTGGCGCAGGTCCCCGTCGTTCGGCAGGAGCACCACCTCGCGGGCGTGCGCGCGGCGGATGGCGTCCACGAGTTCGCCGCTGGCCGGGGGCTCCCCGGGCCGCGCGAGCACAGTCGTCGCCCCGGCCTCCGCGCACAGGCCGCCGAGGCCGTCGCCCGGGACGACCACGACCACGGCGCGCTGGGCGGGCTCGGGGCGGGCGTGCAGCCGGTCCGCATTTAAGTGGGTGATCCGGTTGCGGTACGGCCGCCCGGCCTCGACACCGGCCTCCACCGCCGCTCCCGCGTCGTCGACGTGCACGTGGACGTTCCACAGCCCGTCGCCGCCGACCACCACGAGGGAGTCGCCCAGCCCGTCGAGCCGGGTGCGCAGCCGCTCCACCGCCTGGTCCCCGGCCTCCAGCAGGTAGATGACCTCGAAGGCCGGCCCGTCCTGCGGACCGTCCCCCGCCGAGCAGTCCCCGGCGACCCCGGCGACCGCGGCGGCCGGAGGCGGAGCGGTGGGAGCCTCGTACGCCCGTTCCGGAGCCCGGCCCGAGACCGCTTCGACCAGCGCACCGAGCACGGCCACCAGCCCCCGTCCGCCGGCGTCGACGACCCCGGCCCGGCCGAGGACGGCGAGCTGTCCCGGGGTCGCGTCCAGGGCCGTCCGCGCCCCTTCGTACGCCGCCCGCACCACCGCGGGCGCTCCGGCGCCGTCCGCCGGCCGTTCCGCGGCGGCGGCCGCGGCCGCGGCCGCCACGGTCAGGACGGTGCCCTCGACGGGGTGCGCGACCGCTTCGCGGGCCGAGGCGGCGGCCCTGGTCAGCGCGAGGGACAGCCGGCCGGCGCCCGCTCCCTCGGCCAGGACCTCGGCCATGCCGCGCAGCAGCTGCGCCAGGATCGTCCCGGAGTTCCCGCGGGCCCCGATCAGCGCCCCGTGCGCCATGGCACGTACCGCGTCGGCGGTGGAGGGGACCGAGGTGCCGGTCTCGTGGGCGGCGAAGACGGCCTCGACGGCCGCCGCCGCGGATTCCACGGTCAGGTAGAGATTGGTCCCGGTGTCGCCGTCGGCGACGGGATACACGTTGATCGCGTCGATGGCCTCGCGTTCCCGGCCCAGTGCGTCCAGCGCCAGTGAGCACCAGGTACGCACCGCGACGGCGTCCAGGTCGTCGGCGGTCTGCGGCACCTGATGGTCCTCCTCGAAACGCGTACCGGGACGGCGGGCTGCACCGCAGACTAGTGCGCGGCACCGGGTCCGGCCG
>NZ_JAELVH010000481.1 GCF_019399235.1 Streptomyces poriferorum
GGCGCGCCCGGTGAAGGGGCCCAAGCCCGGGCTGAGCCTGGGACGCATCGTGGACGCGGCAGTGGCGGTGGCGGCGGCCGAGGGGCTCGGCGGGGTGTCCATGGGGCGGGTCGCCAAGGACCTCGGGGTCTCCACGATGTCGCTCTACCGGTACGTGGCCGCCAAGGACGAGCTCTACGTGCTGATGCAGGAGGCGGCCCTGGGTCCGCCGCCCCCGCTGCCCGCCCTGGAGGAGAAGGCCGGCTGGCGCCATGCGCTGTCGCAGTGGGCCCGGGCGCAGAGCCGGGTCTTCCACGCCAACCTGTGGATGCTCCGCATCCCCATCGCGGGACCGCCCGCGAGCCCGAACTCGGTCGCCTGGTGGGAACAGGGCCTGCAGGCCCTCGCGGGCGCCGGTCTGGACGCGGGCGAGGAGATCTCCGTCATCCTTCTGGTCAGTGGTTTCGTGCGGAACGAGGCGCTGTTGATGGGTGATCTCGCTGCCGCCGTCGAGTCCCGCGGTGTGTCGGCCGAGGAGGTCATGGATGGCTACGCCCGCACGCTGGGCCGGCTGGTCGACCCCGTGCGCCACCCCGCGCTCTCCCGGCTGATGGCCACCGAGGGCATGTGGGCGCCGGACGAGCCCGACCACGAGCTCACGTTCGGTCTCGAACGGGTGCTTGACGGGGTCGGCGTACTGATCGGATCCCGTGCGCGGGAGCGCGGAACGGAGGCCTCCGGGACGGGGCCGGACGGCGTCTGACGTCAAGTTCGCTTGAGGTCGGAGGCGTTACGCTCATGGTCATGAGCGGAGAGAAGCCCGGCCCCCGGACGGCAGCGGGTGGGGATGCGGCCGCGCCGGCCTCCTCCGGCGCGCCGATGAGCCTGCGGGAGCGGAAGAAGCAGCTGACGTATCAGGCGGTCTCCGACGCCGCGATCGCCCTGTTCCTGGAGCGTGGGTTCGACCAGGTCTCCGTGGCGGAGATCGCGGCCGCCGCCGACATCTCCAAACCGACGCTGTTCCGCTACTTCCCGGCCAAGGAGGACCTGGCCCTCCACCGGTTCGCCGACCACGAGGACGAGTCCGCGCGGGTCGTCGCCGGCCGCGCGGAGGGCGAGTCCCCGCTGGACGCGCTGCGCCGCCACTACCTGGACGGTCTGGAGCGGCGCGACCCGGTCACGGGCCTGTGCGACGTGCCGCAGGTGCTGGCGTTCCACCGGCTGCTGTACGGCACGCCGTCCCTGGTGGCACGGCTCTTCGCGTACCAGAGCCGTGCCGAGGCCGCTCTCGCCCGCGCCCTGGGAGACAGGGCGACGGACCGGCTGGCCGCGGGCCAGATCGTCGCGGTCCTGCGCATCCTGTCCCTGGAGAACTGGCAGCGGATCAGCGAGGGCCGGAGCGCGGATCAGGTGTACGCGGACGCGGTCGAGGCCGCCGAGCAGGGCTTCGTGCAGCTGCGGTCGGGGCTGGAGGGCTGAATCCCGGCTCTGAGTCCCGGCTCTGAGTTCCGGCTCTGTGCCCGGACCTATCGGCTGTCCTCGGCGTGCTGCACCGCCTCGGCTATCTCGCGGACCCGGTCGAGCGTGATGCCGGTCCGCTGTTCCACGGCCAGCGGGTGATCGGTGGGCTCCAGCTCGATGAGCGGGCGCCGGCCGATCGGGCGGGTGTGCGCGTTGGTTTTGAGGTTGGTCGTACGGGGTGTGTAGAGCCCCAACTCGGTGGTGAGCCAGCCGAAGTACGGCTTCTCGGACTCCCGGCCCGGGGTCTCCCACACGTCGAGGGCGCGGGCGAAGTTCTCCCGGCTCAAGGACACCCAGACACCCCACGAGAACGGCTCCGGGCTGCCGGTCACGGGTATCTCGATCAGGCCCTTGATGAAGTAGTGCTCGTGTCTGACGATGCACTGGTCCGTCGAGAGCATGCTGTCGGGGTCGTTCTCCAGGCTCGCGTCCCAGACGTCGGGCGCCATGGTCGAGTACCCCATCGGGAGTTCCGTGTGGTGTTCGCCGCAGCGGGAGCAGGTGTAGCCGGGGTCGGTAGCCATGGGCGGGATCCTAGAGCCTCCGCTTGTCGCGCACATGGCCCCGGTGGACCGTCGCCGCCTGCGCTCAGTCCGCGGCGGGGATGTCCAGCGCCGTTCCGTACAGCCGTGAGACCCGGATCCGGATCACCACGCGCCGGTCGGCGACCACCTGCGCCAGGAAGGCCGCCTCCTCGGCAGGGTCCTCGAAACCGGGTGTCAGGGAGAGGAGTTCGCGGCTGACCGCGTCACCGGGCACGGCCGCCGGCGCGGACACCTCCGCCTCGCCCTCGGCGACCGCGAACGAGAACACGTCCTGGCCGTGCACGTGCAGCGCCGCGTGCGGATCGGTGCGCAACTGACGCGGCTTGAGGCGGTCGGCGGTGCTGGAGACGCGCACCACGCGCTCTTCGGCGTCCCAGGAGTACAGCACCGTCGTCAGATGCGGGTGCCCGGTGCGCCGCACGCTTGCGAGGACGCCGAACTGCTGCTCCCCGAGCAGCCGGGACAGTTCCGCCTCGGTGAGCACGCGCGGGGCGGGGCCGGCGCCGGGGCCGGACTCGGACTCGGGCTCGTTCTCGGGCTCGTTCTCGTTCTCGGGCTCGTTCT
>NZ_JAELVH010000482.1 GCF_019399235.1 Streptomyces poriferorum
TCCCATGCCCCGTATCGCACCCGCACTCCCGCTTCCGCCCCCCTTCGGGAAGGACCCCCCGTGCGCAGCAGACGTCACCCCCTCCTCGCCGCATTCCTGGCCGCCCTGTTCGTCTTAGCCGCCGGCTTGGGCCTGGCCGGCGCACCGTCCACCGCCACCGCCGCCGCGACCGCCGCCGCGGCCCCGGTACGGATCATGCCGCTCGGTGACTCCATCACCGGCTCCCCGGGCTGCTGGCGCTCCATGCTCTGGGACCAACTGCAGAACGCCGGTTACACCGACATCGACTTCGTCGGCACACTGAACGCCCAGAGCTGCGCCCTCACGCACGACGCCGACAACGAAGGCCACGGCGGCTTCCTGGCCACCACCACCGCCGACCAGAACCTGCTGCCCGGGTGGCTGGCGACGACCGCGCCGGACATCGTGGTGATGCACTTCGGCACCAACGACGTCTGGAGCAGCATCGCGCCGGACACCATTCTCGCCGCGTACACCAAGCTGGTCGGCCAGATGCGGGCCAGCAATCCGGCGATGAAGGTGCTGGTCGCCCAGATCATCCCGATCAATCCGAGCAGCTGCGCCGAGTGCGCCGCTCGTACGGTCGCCTTCAATGAGCGCGTTCCGGCCTGGGCCCGAGGCATCACCACCGCGCAGTCGCCGGTCACCGTCGTCGACCAGTGGACGGGCTTCGACACGGCGACCGACACCTACGACGGCGTCCACCCCAACGCCGTCGGAGACGCCAAGATGGCGGCCCGTTGGTTCCCGGCACTGTCGGCCCTGCTCACCCCGGGAGATCCGGAGAACCCCGAGGAGCCTGGGAACCAGGGCTGTTCGGCGGCCTTCCGGACGGTCTCGGCGTGGCAGGGCGGCTACCAGGGTGAGGTGACGGTCACCAACACCTCGGCCACGGCGCGGACTTCCTCTTGGGCAGTGACCCTCGGACTCCCGGCGGGCAGTCGGCTCACCCAGGTCTGGAACGGCGCACTGACCGGGACGACCGTGCGCGACGCCGGGTGGAACGGCACGCTGACGGCGGGGGCGAGCACCACGTTCGGCTTCCTCGCGAGTACGTCGGAGGCGGCGGGCACGCCCTCTCTGGCGGCCTCGTGTGCCGCCTCCTGATCCCCGGCCCCTGGTAGGGGGTCGGATGCCCTGCCGTCCGGGTGGGCGGCAGGGCATCCGGACGGCAGGGCGGCGCCCGTACGGCGGTGTCTACGGTTTGTGGGTTACCCAGAGCATTTCCGCCGGCCAGCGGTGTGCCCAGTCGGGCGGGTCGGTCCGGTTGTAGCCGTTCGCTGTCCCGGGGCCGGGCCGCGGCTCGATGAGGTCGTCGATGACGAGACCCGCGCCGCGCAGGACCCTGATCCAGTCGCCGTAGGTGAGCTGATAGCTGACCGCGCCCTCGTCTTCGTCGATGGTGTCCAGCCCGAAGTAGTCCTGCTGAAGCGTCGTGGTCGCGCGGCTCGTCTCTTCGTCGTAGCAGGCTTCGAACCATGGGCTGGCGACGTTGAACACCAGGCGCCCACCGCGGCGCAGGACGCGTGCGGCCTGCGGGACGGCCAGGCGCGGGGGCGCCCAGCTGAGCCCGCCGTAGTCGCAGAACACCACGTCGAAGCTGTCGGCGGCGAACGGGAGTTGTTCGGCGGCGCCTTGCACCAGCGGGTAGCTGGCCGCTCCCATCGCGGTAGCTGCCGCGGCCAGCTGGGCTTCGGACAGGTCGATCCCGACCACGGTGGCGCCCTCCGCGGCGAGCGCCCTGGACCACTGGCCGGCGCCGCAGCCGAGTTCGAGGACGCGCTTGCCGGTGACGTCGCCCAGGGCTTGCAGGTGCGCGTCGGGGATGGCGTACGTGCCCCACAGCCGGGGCTTCGCACCGATCTGCGGGTCGTGCTTCTGCTGGTAGGCCTCGCTGATCCGGTTCCAGAACCGCCGGTTGGCAGGAATGCTGTCCACGCGCCGACTCAAGCACTGCCTGCTGGGGCGGTCAACACGATTGTGCCGCGACCGGGAGGATTCACCGGTTCACGGGTGCCCTGTCCGGGACCGGATACCCACAGGGAGAGCCGCATCCCGCACCAACTCGGATCCGTTCAACGGCCCTTGTTCCTGGGGTGGTTGCGGGCCATCCGCTCGTTGCCGAACTTGTACGCGCCCGTCCAGCGGGCCATCACGGCCTGGGCGTCGCCGGACTCAGCCTCGGCCACGAACTTGGCCGCCCGGTCGCCGCGCAACGTGGTGGCCTTGCGGTCGCGGTGGGTGATGACGACGGTGCCGTCGGCGTGGGATGCGTAGCTGAACCCGGAGGGTGCCGGCATGGGCGGGTCTTCCTTCTCTCGTAGCCGAAGATGTTCGTGCGTTCTGAGCTTGCTGCGTTCTGCTTGTGCGTTACGGGAAGTATTCGCGCCGCCGGTCACCTCAGCGGCAGGAAGCCCTCAGCTGCGCCGCCGCATGATGCGCGCCCACCAACTGCGTGCTGCCCCAGTCCCGGCCCCGGTCGATCAGCTGGACCGCGAAGGTGTCGCCCTTGACCGGGTAGCTGTCCACGTCGACCGCGCTGCCCCGGTGCGCGGTCGACGTGGACAGC
>NZ_JAELVH010000483.1 GCF_019399235.1 Streptomyces poriferorum
CCGGCGGCGCGGACCGCGCCAAGGCCATCAGCGCCTCCAGGTCACACCCGCCCCGCACCCGGTCCCCCATCGCCGCGACAGCGGCCACCGCGTCGCCGCGCCGCTCGGCGACCGGCACCAGCCCCAGATGCCGCGAGGGCACAGCCACCTGCGGGGCCCTCCGCAGCACCCCCAGCACCGGCACCCCGGACTCGTCCAGCGCCTCCCGCAGCAACGCCTCGTGCCGGTCGGAGCCCACCTTGTTCAGGATCACCCCGCCGATCCGTACCTGCGTGTCCCACGAGGCGAACCCGTGCACCAGCGCGGCCACGGACCGCGACTGCGACGACGCGTCCACGACCAGTACCACCGGCGCCCGCAGCAACTTCGCGACGTGCGCGGTCGAGGCGAGCTCGCCCTGGCCCGACGCCCCGTCGTACAGCCCCATCACGCCCTCGACGACCGCCAGGTCGCACCCCCGCGCACCGTGCGCGAACAGCGGGGCGATCAGCTCCGGCCCGCACATGTACGCGTCGAGATTGCGCCCCGGCCGCCCGGTGGCGAGGGTGTGGTAGCCCGGATCGATGTAGTCGGGCCCCACCTTGTGCCCGGACACGGCGAGCCCCCGCCCGGCGAAGGCGGCCATCAGGCCCGTCGCGACGGTGGTCTTGCCGCTGCCGGACGACGGCGCGGCGATGACCAGGCGCGGAACGTTCACCACTCGATGCCCCTCTGGCCCTTCTGCCCGGCGTCCATCGGATGCTTGACCTTCGACATGTCGGTGACCAGATCGGCGGCGTCCACCAGCGCGGCGGGCGCGTTGCGGCCGGTGATCACCACGTGCTGGTTGCCCGGCCGCCGGCGCAGCACCTCGACGACCTCATCGGTGTCGACCCAGCCCCAGTGCATCGGGTAGGCGAACTCGTCGAGTACGTACAGCCGGTACGTCTCGGCTGCCAGGTCACGCTTGACCTGCTCCCAGCCCTCCCGCGCCGCCGCCTCGTTGTCCAGCTGCTGGTCGCGCTGGACCCAGGACCAGCCCTCGCCCATCTTGTGCCAGGCGACGGAACCGCCCTCGTCGCTCGCGCCGAGGACCTTCAGCGCGTTCTCCTCGCCGACCTTCCACTTCGCCGACTTCACGAACTGGAAGACCCCGATGGGCCAGCCCTGATTCCAGGCGCGCAGGGCGAGCCCGAAGGCCGCCGTCGACTTCCCCTTGCCGATGCCGGTGTGCACCACCAGCAGTGCCCGGTTGCGGCGCTGACGGGTGGTGAGTCCGTCGTCCGGCACGCTGACCGGCTGTCCCTGCGGCATTACGCGGCCCTCCCGCTGTAGCTCTGAACGTCCTTGACCAGTCCGGCGATCGAGTCGGCCCGCAGCTCGTCGAGCGTGACGGCGGTGCCGCCCAGCTCGCCCGCGAGGCTCACCGCGAGCCCGAGCCGCACCGGCCCCGACTCGCAGTCCACGACTACGGAAGCCGTGCCCTCCACCTCATGCAGCCGGGCCGCCCGCGAGGCCAGCGCCACCGGCTCCGGCCCCCCGGTCGCCCGCCCGTCCGTGACCACGACCAGCAACGGCCGCCGCGAAGGATCGCGCAGCCGCTCCACCCGCAGTACGTCATGGGCCTTCAGCAGCCCGGCGGCCACCGGGGTACGCCCGCCGGTCGGCAGCATCTCCAGCCGCGCGGCGGCGGCGTCCACCGACGACGTCGGCGGCAGCACCACCTCGGCGTCCTTGCCCCGGAAGGTGATCAGCCCGACCTTGTCGCGCCGCTGGTAGGCGTCCATCAGCAGGGAGAGCACCGCACCCTTCACGGCGGTCATCCGCTGCCGGGCGGCCATCGATCCGGACGCGTCCACGACGAACAGCACGAGATTCCCCTCGCGCCCTTCCCGTACCGCCTGCCGCAGATCGTCCCGCCGCACCACCAGACCCCGGCCCGACCGGCCCCGCGCCCGCTGATGCGGGGCGGCGGCCCGCACGGTCGCGGCCAGGTGCAACTTGGTCAGCGCGCCCTGCGGACGCCGCGCACCGGTTGTCCGCCCGTGCTCGGTACGCGCCCGGGACCGCCGCCCCGCCGCGCCCTCGCCGAGACCCGGCACGCTCAGCATCTTCGTACGGAACGGCTCACCGGCCCGTACGGGCTGCTGCTCGCCGCTTCCGGTGGACTGCCCCTGTGCGGGCTCCTGTTCCTTCTCCCCGCCCTGCTCGGGCACGGACTGCGCGGGCGTGTCGTCGGCGCCGCCCTCGGGCTGCGGCGGTGTGTCCGGCCCGTCGCCCTCCGGCGGCCGGCCGCCGCCATCAGGCCCGTCGGGGTCCGGATCGTCGTCCTCGCCGCTGTTCTGCTCCAGCGTGTCGTCGAGCTTGTCCTCGTCGAGCCCCGGCGCGTCGAAGGGATTGCGCCGACGCCGGTGGGGGAGCGCGAGCAGGGCGGCCTGCCGCACGTCCTCGGCGAGCACGTCGGTACGCCCCGCCCACGCGGCCAGGGCGGTGGCGGTCCTGGCCATCACGATGTCGGCCCGCATCCCGTCGACCTCGAAGGCGGCGCAGGTGGCCGCGATCTGGCGCAACGCGCCGTCACCGAGGCGGACTTGCGGCAGCAGCGCACGCGCGGCCACGATCCGGGCCCGCAACGCGCCTTCCTCGTCGGCCCACAGGGCGGCGAACGCGGCCGGATCGTCGTCGTACGCGAGCCGGCGCCGTACGACCTCGACCCGCAGACCGGTCTCACGGGAGGCGGCGACCTCGACGGTCAGCCCGAACCGGTCGAGCAACTGCGGGCGCAGCTCACCCTCTTCGGGGTTCATCGTCCCGACCAGCAGGAAGCGGGCGGCATGCCGTACGGAGACGCCTTCGCGCTCCACGTACGAGGCGCCCATGGCCGCGGCGTCCAGCAGCAGATCGACCAGGTGGTCATGGAGCAGGTTGACCTCGTCGACGTACAGGATCCCGCGATGCGCGTCCGCGAGGAGCCCCGGCTCGAAGGCCTTCACACCCTCGGCGAGCGCCCGCTCGATGTCGAGCGCCCCGACGAGCCGGTCCTCGGACGCGCCGACAGGCAGCTCTACGGTCCGCGCGGCCCGCGACACGCCGGATCCGGCCTCGTGGGGCCCGTCGGGACACGCCGGATCGGGCGCCTCCGGGGCGCAGGAGAACCGGCATCCGGGGACGACGGACACCTCGGGCATGAGCGCGGCGAGCGCACGCACCGCGGTGGACTTGGCGGTGCCCTTCTCGCCGCGCACCAGCACCCCGCCGACGGCGGGTGAGACGGCGTTCAACAGCAGTCCGAGCCGGAGGTCGTCCTGCCCGACGATGGCGGTGAAGGGATAAGGCGTACTCACAAGGCCTCCTTGGGGGAACATTCCAGCCCCTCCGGCGTTTG
>NZ_JAELVH010000484.1 GCF_019399235.1 Streptomyces poriferorum
CCCTACTCCCGCCCCCGCAGCTCCCCCTTCACCACCTTGCCGCTCGCGTTGCGCGGGAGCTCGCTGACGAACTCCACCGTCCTCGGCACCTTGTAGTTCGCCATCTCCCGCCGCGACCACGCGATCAGGTCGTCCGCCGTCACCGTCGCGCCCGGCCGGCGCACCGCGTACGCCTTGCCGACCTCGCCCAGGCGCGGGTCGGGGACGCCGATCACCGCCACGTCCGCCACGTCCGGGTGCAGGCCAAGGAGCTGTTCGATCTCCGCGGGGTAGGCGTTGAAGCCGCCGACGATGAACATGTCCTTGATCCGGTCCGTGATCCTCAGGTTGCCGTCCTCGTCCAGGATCCCCACGTCACCGGTGTGCAGCCAGCCGTCCGAGGTGATCGTGGCGGCCGTGGTATCCGGGTCCTCGAAGTAGCCGCTCATGACGTGGAAGCCGCGGACCAGGATCTCGCCCGGGGTGCCGGGGGCGGCCAGGACGCGGAGTTCCGTGTCGGGGATCGCCCGGCCCGAGGTCGAGGCGATCACCTCCGCCGGGTCGCCTCGGCGGCACATCGTGACGATGCCGCTCGCCTCGGAGAGGCCGTACGCGGTCAGGACCGTGTCGATGTGCAGTTCCGTGCGCAGGCGGTTGACCAGTTGGAGAGGGACCACCGCGGCTCCCGTCACCACCAGGCGCAGGGCCGAGAGGTCGTGGGAGGAACGGGCCGGGTGGTCCAGGAGGGACTGGTGGAGCGTGGGCGGGCCGGGCAGGACCGAGATGCGTTCCGCGGCGATGTTGGCGAGGACCGTGTCCACGTTGAAGACCGGCTGCGGGATCATCGTCGCGCCCCGCATCAGGCACGCGATGATGCCCGCCTTGTAGCCGAAGGTGTGGAAGAACGGGTTCACGATCAGATAGCGGTCGCCCTCGCGCAGACCCGCCAGCTCGCTCCAGATCGCGTAGCAGCGCAACGTCTGGGCGTGGCTGATGACCGCGCCCTTGGGGCGGCCCGTCGTGCCCGAGGTGTAGATGATGTCGGAGGGCGCGGACGCGGGGACGGCGTCGGCCCGTGCGCGTACCTGCTCCGCGGATATCCCCTCCCCCGACGCCAGGAAGTCCTTCCAGGTCATGTAGTCGTCGGGGGCGGAGTCGGCGAGTACCACCACCCGCTCCAGGTGCGGCAGTTCGATCTCGGCCCGGCGCAGGGACGCCACGTACGACGTACCGAGGAAGGTGCCCGTGACGAAGAGCAGCTTCGCGCGGCTCCGCTCCAGGACGTACGCCGCCTCCGTGCCCTTGAAGCGGGTGTTGAGCGGGACCAGGACCGCGCCGGCGGTCACCGCGCCCAGTGCGGAGACGATCCAGTCCAGCGTGTTCGGCGCCCAGACCGCGACCCGGTCCCCCGGCTCCACGCCCGAGGCCATGCACGCGGCGGCGGCACGCTCCACACGTTCGCCGAGTTCCGTGTACGTGATCCGGGTACGGCCCTCGACGACCGCCTCCCGCTCCCCGTACCGTCTCACCGCCGCCCGTACCAGGTTCGGGACGGTGGACCATTCCTCGTCGCCGCGCATCTCGTGCCCTCCCGTCGAACCGGAACGCAGTAGCAGCCTCGTAGCTGACTATCCGTCAGATTAGCTGTAGCCTCCTCCGCTGTCAGCAGTCATGACGGCTTGGGAGGTGGCGGGTGGCGACGCTCAAGGACAAGGCGGCGATAGCCGGAATCGGGCAGACGGAGTTCGCGAAGCATCTGCCCGAGTCCGAGAAGACCCTGGCGTGCCGGGCGATCCTCGCGGCGCTCGACGACGCGGGCATCGCCGCGTCGGAGGTGGACGCGTTCGCCTCGTACACGATGGAGGAGACCGACGAGGTCGAGGTCGCCAAGGCGATCGGGGCCGGTGACGTCACCTTCTTCAGCAAGGTGGGGTACGGCGGTGGCGGCTCCTGCGCGACCCTCGCGCACCTGGCGTCCGCCGTCGCCACCGGGCAGGCGAGCGTGGGCGTCGCCTGGCGGTCACGCAAGCGCGGATCGGGGCCGCGGCCCTGGAAGAACACCGCCGTGCAGCTGCCCACCCCCGCCCAGTGGACCCGGCCCTACGGACTGCTGCGGCCCGCCGACGAGATCGGGATGCTGGCCCGGCGGTACATGCACGAGTACGGGGCGACCCGCGACCACCTCTTCAACGTCGCGCTCGCCTGCCGCAACCGCGCCAACCAGAACCCCGCCGCCGTGATGTACGAGCGCCCGCTGACCCGCGAGATGTACATGACCTCCCGCTGGATCAGCGAGCCGCTCTGCCTCTTCGACAACTGCCTGGAGACGGACGGGGCCCTGGCCTGCGTCATCGTCTCCGCCGAGCGTGCCCGCGACTGCCGGCAGAAGCCCGTCTACCTCCACTCCGTCGCCCAGGGACTGCCCGCCCAGCACCACGGGATGGTCAACTACTGGAACGACGACCCGCTCACCGGTCCCGCCTGGACGGCGGCACGCCAGCTCTGGAAGCAGGCCGACTTCGGGCCCGAGGACGTCGATGTCGCCCAGATCTACGACGCGTTCACTCCGCTCATCCCGCTCTCCCTGGAGGGGTACGGGTTCTGCGGGCGCGGCGAGGGCGCCGCGTTCACCGAGGGCGGCGCGCTGGAGAGCGGCGGACGGCTGCCGATCAACACGGGCGGCGGCGGCCTCAGCGAGGGCTACGTGCACGGCTTCAACCTCATCAACGAGGGCGTGAAGCAGCTGCGCGGCATCTCCACCGCCCAGGTCCCGGACGCCTCGACCTGCCTGGTCACCGCCGGGGAGGGCGTCCCCACGTCCGCCGTACTGCTGAGGAATTGAGGAGCTGACCGAGATGGATGGACTGCTGCTGCCCGTCGTCGACGAGGACGGCGCGCCCTTCTGGGAGTACGCGGCCCGCGGCG
>NZ_JAELVH010000485.1 GCF_019399235.1 Streptomyces poriferorum
CGGCGATTGAGGACAACGGGCATCGGACCGCCTACGCCACCGGCGTGCCGTTCCGGGACGGGGCCGGGGCCGGGACCGAGGTGACCGGGACGTCTGCCAGGCCCAGGGACCGCGCGTGGTCCAGGAGCTGGCGGACCTGGTCCGCCCCCGCACCCGCCCCCGGCGCAGCCATCATCCGCATCAGCAGCGCCGACACCGTCAGGTTCTGTACGTCACCCGACGACACCGACCCCAGCACCCGCGTCACGTCGTCCGTGAACGACGACGTGCCGTTCAGCCACGCACCTCCCAGCGCCTTCGCCGTGTCGGAGTTCTCGACGAACCCGTCGAGGCTCTTGCCCATGGAGATGGACGAGACCAGCCGGTCGAAGAAGACCGACTCCCCGCCGACGATGTCGATGTCGGCGTTCTCCAGACCCGTGGCCAGCACCGTCGCCTGCGCCTCGGCGACCTGGCGCTGGACATCCAGCCCCGCGAGCCTGATCTCCTTCTCCGCGGCCAGCCGCAGCCGGTACTCCTCGTGCCCGCGCGACGCGTCGTCCAGTGCCGCCATCGCGGCCGCCTTGTCCGTGAGCCCCGCCGCCTCGGCCTTCAGCTTCTCGCCGATCATCGCCGCGTCGGCCGTCGCCTGGGCCTGGGTGCCCTCGGCCGCCGCGAGCGCCTTGAGCCGGGAGCCCTCCGCCTCGGCCCTGAGCCGGGCGGACGTCGCCTCGGCCTCGGCCAGGCCGGTCTTCTCGATGACCTCGGCCGCCGCGTCCCGTACCTGCACGTCCGCGAGTCCGGGCGCCGCCGACTCCGCCTGGACCCCCTCGGCCAGCCGCAGCTTGGCCCGGGCGTCCAGGTCCGCGGTCTTCAGCCGGGCCTCCGCGAGCGTCAGCTGCTCGGCGGCCCGGTGCGTCGCCGCGGCCTCGGCCGCCTCCGCCGCCTTGATGTCCTTGACCAGCTGCTCCTGCGCCTCCGCCTCCGCGGCGATGATCACGGACTTGCGGGTGCGCTCGGACTCCTCGACGGACCGCAGGGTCTTGATGGACTCCTCCTGCTCGGCGACCGTACGGTCCACGGCGATGCGTTCGCGGATCACGTCGGCGACCTCGCGGCGCTCCGCCTCGACCTCCTTCGTCGCGGCGATGCGGTTGAGTTCGGTCTGCCGCTCGCGCCCGATGACCTCGATCATGCGGTCCTTCTCGATGCGCTCGTTCTCCACGGCGATGACCCGCTCGCGGTTCTTCTGCGCGACGGCGATCTCCCGGGCCTGGTTCTCCCGCTGGATGCCGAGCTGCTCCTCGGTCCTGATGAACGCGGCCTGGGCGCCCAGGCGTTCCTCCTCCTGGACCCGTGCGGTGACCGCCTCCTCGCGGGCGCGCAGCGTCTCCACCTCGCGGCGCTGCTTGATCTCGGCCTCGGCCTGCCGGCGCTCCAGCTCCAGGATGGTCTCCCGGGCGTCGACGTCCTGCCGGGTGATCTCCTTCTGCTCGGTGCGCTGGAACTCGTTGGTCCGTACGTGCTCGATCGCCGTCAGCTCGGTGATCTTCCGAATGCCCTGCGCGTCGAGGATGTTGGCGCCGTCCAGCTGCACCATCGGGGTCTGCTCGAGGAAGTCGATCGCCGCGTCGTCGAGGTGGTAGCCGTTGAGGTCGGTGCCGATGACCCGGATGATCCGGTCCCGGAACTCCTCGCGCTTGGTGTAGAGGTCGACGAAGTCCAGCTGCTTGCCGACGGTCTTGAGCGCCTCGGAGAACTTCGCGGCGAAGAACTCCTGGATCGCCACCTTGTCGCTGGCCCGTTCCGTGCCGATGGCCTGGGCCACCTTGATGACGTCCTCGACGGTCTTGTTGACCCGGACGAAGAACGTGATGTGGATGTCCGCGCGGATGTTGTCCTGGCAGATCAGGCCCTCGCGGCCGGTGCGGCGGATCTCGATGGTCTTCACCGAGATGTCCATGGACTCGGCCTTGTGGAGCACCGGCAGGACGACGGCGCCGGTGAAGGTCACGTCGACCTTCTTGGTCTTGGAGATGATCAGGGCCTTGCCCTGCTCCACCTTGCGGAAGAGCCGGGTGACGACCAGGAGCAGGGCGATCGCGATGAGCAGGACCACGGCGATGAGCAGGCCGAGGCCCAAGGAGATGGCTTCCATGACAGTCCTTGGCGGCTGGTGGTGCGGACAGGAGAAGTAAGGAGAGGCGTGCGGGCCGCGCGCTGTTCCGGGCAGCACGGAGCGGCTCGGGGCGTGGCGGGGCGTGGCCGGGACGTATGCCCGGATCAGGCGGTGCGGCGGGGCGGCGTGCGGCGGTTCGTACGCGGCAGAGGCGGCGGCGGTCCCGGGTCGAGCGCACGGTCGTAGGGGGAGACCCAGAAGAACTCGCCCGCCTCGTCGTACGCGTACAGCAGTCCCGGACTCCCGGCCGACAGCGCGTCGTCGGCCGGCGCCAGTTGGCGTACCTGCACGATCGCCGTGGATCCGTCGGCCGCGGCGACCTCCGCCTGACCGAAGTCCGTGCCGACCGACCCGGTACGGATCGTGCAGACCCGGCCCAGGAAGTCCTGGCGCGATGGAGGAGGCTGGTCCGCGAAGAAGCGGCGGAAGTGGTGCACCAGCAGCCGGACCACGGCCCAGGCGATCAGCAGCGCGCCGACGAGGACGCCGAAGGCGAGCGCGGCCCGGAGGGTTCCGGTGGTGTGGCCGCGGTGGAGCAGGACCGAACCGGTCAGCGCGGAGAACCAGCCGACGGCCACCATCACGGAGACCGAGACGGTGACGGGCACGCCGCCGATCCCGGCGAGACCGGTGTCGAGGTCCGCGTCGAAGGAGTGGTGGTCGGCCGCACCGGCCAGGACGAGCAGCCAGAACGCGATGACGACGACCAGGGCCGCGGAGAAGAGCACGGCCGGGAAGGACTGTGCCGCGGTCAGAAACTCCTGCATCGGTCCACCCCCTGCCCGCTGTTCCGGCGGTTGTGCCGGTGCGTGTCGCGGGGTCCGGTGGTGACCTCGGAGCCGCGG
>NZ_JAELVH010000486.1 GCF_019399235.1 Streptomyces poriferorum
CCTCGCCGGCCGGGGCGAGGAGGAGCGGGGCCGCATCCTCCTGGAGCTGGTCCGCTCACACGTCGCCACCCTGCTCGGCCACCCCACCCCCGACGCGGTGGGCGCCGACCGGGCCTTCCAGGACCTCGGCTTCGACTCACTGGCCGCCGTCGAACTCCGCCGCCGGCTCGGCAGCGCCACCGGTCTCGGCCTCCCCGCCAGCCTCGTCTTCGACCACCCGGACTCCCGCGCGGTCGCGGCGCACCTCAACGGACTGATCGACGACGGATCCGAGGAACAGGACGCCTCCGAAGCCCTGCTGGGCATGCTCGACCGACTCGACGCGAGCCTCACCGCAGCCCAGCCCGACGCCGGTACCCGCCCGCGCATCACCTCCCGCCTGGAGGCGCTGCTGCGCCGCTGGCAGGACGCGCACGGCGACGACACCGGCCGCACCCGGCACGAGGACGACGACGCGCTCGACTCGGTCACCGACGACGAGCTGTTCGACGTGCTGGACCAGGAGATCGGACTCCTCTAGTACCCCCATCGACAAGGCCGTCGGGCCGGGGCGGATCCCCGCCCCGCCACCGACACACAACGCCCGTTCGCGCACCCCGCCGGTCACGGCACCGGTCCCGCCCGGCACGGCTGACACCCGCACCGAGATTGGTTGAGGTACAGATGGCAACCCAGGACAAGCTTCGCGACTACCTCCAGCGGGCCACGGCCGACCTGCGGCAGGTGAAGCGCCGTCTGCGCGAAGCCGAGGCCAGGGAACACGAGCCGATGGCGATCGTCGGCATGAGCTGCCGCTACCCCGGCGGCGTGACCACCCCCGACCAGCTGTGGGAACTCGTGGACGGGGGCAGGGACGGCATCACGGCCTTTCCGGTCAACCGCGGCTGGGACGTGGACGGACTGTACGACCCCGAGCCCGCCACGCCCGGACACACGTACGCCCGCGAGGGCGGCTTCCTCCACGAGGCCGACCGGTTCGACGCCGACTTCTTCAGGATGAGCCCCAAGGACGCCCGCGAGACCGACCCCCAGCAGCGCCTGCTGCTGGAGACGTCATGGGAGGCCCTGGAACACGCCGGAGTGGACCCGCTCTCCCTCAAGGGCTCCCTCACCGGCGTGTTCGCCGGCGTCGTCTACCACGACTACGCCACCGACGGCGGCACCGGCGGCCTGGCCAGCGTCGCCTCCGGGCGTGTCTCCTACACCCTCGGGCTCCAGGGACCGGCCGTCACCGTCGACACGGCCTGCTCCTCCTCCCTCGTCGCCCTCGACTGGGCGGTCAAGTCGCTGCGCACCGGCGAGTGCGACCTTGCCCTGGCCGGCGGCGTCACGGTGATGGCCACACCCACCTCCTTCGTGGGCTTCAGCCAGGAACGCGGACTCGCACCCGACGGCCGCTGCAAATCCTTCGCGGCGGCCGCCGACGGCACGGGCTGGGGCGAAGGCGTCGGCATGCTCGTCGTGGAACGGCTCAGCGACGCCCGGCGCAACGGACACCGGGTGCTCGCCGTGGTCCGGGGCAGCGCCGTCAACTCCGACGGCGCGAGCAACGGCCTCACCGCGCCCAACGGCCCGGCACAACAACGGCTCATCCACCAGGCCCTCGCAGCCGCCCAGCTCACCGCCGACCAGGTCGACGCGGTGGAGGCCCACGGCACCGGGACCACGCTCGGCGACCCGATCGAGGCGCAGGCCCTGCTCGCCACGTACGGCCGGGGCCGCCCCGCGGACCAGCCGCTGTACCTGGGCTCGATCAAGTCGAACATCGGGCACGCCCAGGCCGCCGCCGGGGTCGGCGGAATCATCAAGATGGTGATGGCGATGCGCCACGGAATCCTGCCCCGCACCCTCCATGTGGACGGCCCGACACCGAACGTCGACTGGACAACGGGCAACATCTCCCTGCTGACCGACGCCATCGCCTGGCCCGACCGCGGACGCCCGCGCCGGGCAGCCGTCTCCGCATTCGGGCTCAGCGGCACCAACGCCCACGTCATCATCGAAGAGGCACCGGCGGCCGAGGACGTCGAACCACCGGCCCCGCCCACCGTGACGTCCTCGCTGATCCCGCTGCCGCTCTCCGCCAAGACCCCCGACGCCCTCAAGGCTCAGGCGGAGCGTCTGCTCGCGCATGTGGAGGCGCATCCGGAGGAGTCGTTGGCGGACGTCGGTTTCTCGTTGGGTACGACGCGTGCGGTGCTGGATCACCGTGCGGTGGTGTTGTCGGCGGATCGTGGGGCGGTGGTGCGTGCGCTGTCGGATCTGGCGGCGGGGCGGGAGTGCGCGGATGTGGTGGTGTCGGCGGGTGCTTCCGCGGATGGGCTGACGGCGTTCCTGTTCACGGGTCAGGGTGCGCAGCGGCTTGGTATGGGGCGTGAGTTGTACGGGGTGTTTCCGGTGTTCGCGGAGGCGTTCGATGCCGTCACCGCGGAGTTGGATGCCCGGCTGGGTTGCTCGTTGCGTGAGGTGGTGTGGGGTGAGGATGCCGGTTTGTTGAACGGGACGATGTTC
>NZ_JAELVH010000487.1 GCF_019399235.1 Streptomyces poriferorum
CGCGAAAAACATAACGGGGGGGCTGCGGATCGAGGTCGCCGAACATGATCCGCCCGACCCGGCCACCGTCGAGGCCCGCATCGTGGCCGAACGGCCGCCCCCAGGGGCCGGCGGTGTACGGGGGCCAAGGGTGCGGCCGTTCTACCCCTGGATGCGCAGGAACCCGACGCAGGTGTGTCGAGCGGCGGTGGGGGCCGGTGGCTTGCGGGGCGGCACGTCGAAGCTCCTGGTGGTCGGCGGATGGGCCAGGGGCCGTCACCGCGTCTGCCAGGAGCTTCATCGCCGCGTGCCGTACCGCCTGCGTCTCAGGACGGACCGGGAACGGGGAGCGGGGCCGGGGGAGGACCGTCACCCGTGGCCGGCGGCCTCAGCAGGGGAAGGACCCGCTGTAGAGGGCGTGTCCGTAGGAGGAGCTTCCGGCACCGAAGCCGTAGACACCGTCGTCGCTCCAGACCGCTTCGCGGAAGCCGCTGACGCAGGTCGAGGCCGGTGCGAGCGCGAAGCCCTCCAGATTGTCGGTCGGCATGACGGCCGGCTTCGTGTAGGTCACGTCCGGAACGAGCGCGCCGGACGCGTTGACCTTCATGAACGTGTGGGTCCCACCGCAGGTGTTGTCGCAGGTCGCGACGAGACGCTGGGTGCCGTTGTCGAACGTCACGTCCATCACGGAGGCCTTGCCGGTGGGGATCGAGCCGAACGTGGTGTACGTGCCGTCCGAGTTCAGGCCGTAGACGTGGAGCGAACCGTCCCACTCCAGGCCGGCGAAGAACAGGCCCGAACCGTGCAGCGGGTAGGCCGCCGGGTTGTAGGCCGTTCCGGTGCGCGGGTCGGTCCATCCGTTCGCGGTCAGCCAGCTGTCCGGCACGTATCCGACGCCCTCGAAGCCCAGGTTGGCGTCGTCCTTGCTGCCGGTGTCGAGCTGCGGGAACTGCGCTGTCATGTCCCACTGGTGAATCGGCGACAGCGTCGATCCGGTCGACGCCGGGTCGAACTCCATGATCGTGTTCTTGGGCGCCTCCTTGTCGGTGTTGTCGCGCTCGGAGGTCACGTAGATGTGGCCGTTGCCGCCGACCGTCAGCCCTTCGGAGTCCGGCTCGCCGGAGCCGCCGGCGAAGCGGATCTGCTTGCCGGTCGCGCTCCACGTCGCGTCGGGGATCCACTTGCCGTTGCTCTTGACCAGCTTGTACAGCCAGTTCTTGTTCTTGGCGGCCCAGAGCACCGACGGGTGCGCCGGGTCGAAGGCCAGGCCGCTCAGGTCCCGGCCTTCCGTGCCGGTGGATGTCGTGAACGCGCAGACGTTGTCGGCGATCGTGACGTCCAGCCCGCCGGGCCACGCGAGGGCGCTGCTCGGGGCGGAGCCTGTGCCGGAAGGCGCCTCGGGGGTGCAGCCGCTGGTCAGCGAGCCGCCTCCGCCCAGCAGCTCGCCGGCTTCGGGGCCGCCGTCTCCGTCGCCGCCCCCGTCTCCGTCACCACCGGTGTTGCCCGAGCAGGAGTTCTGGGCGCCGGGGGTGGCGGTCACGGCCGTCCGGAAGCGTCCGATGGCGTTGGCGCAGCGCTCGTACGACGGCTTGGCGCCGTCGGCTGCCCAGGTCGCCGAGTCGATGCTGTTGCCGCCGGCGTCGATGAGGAACACCGAGTCGTTGTCGCCCAGCCCGATGGTGGAGTCGAACGTGAGGTAGCCACCCGCCGGGATGCTGGTCGCGCCGGTCGAGGAGGAGACCGACGCCGGGGAGTGGGAGGCGTCCCCGTCGACGTACTTCCACGCTCCGATGCTGATGGCGCTCGTTCCGCCGTTGTACAGCTCCACGGTGTCGGAGCCGTTGGAGGAGACCTCGTTGAGGCGTACCCGGCTCGCCGCCGGTACCGACGACGGGCAACCCGCCGCGTTCGGGGCGCCGAACGTCGACGACGACGTCGTGGTCACCCACGCTCCGTTGCCGTCGCCGCCGCAGCGGGCCATGGCAGGCTTCGCCCGGCCGGTCGCCCACTCGACCCGGTCGACCACCGTGCCGCCGGATGTGTAGATCACCAGCTTGTCCGCATCGCCCAGCCCCTTGGGCGAGTCGAAGGTGACGAAGCCTCCGGCCGGGATCGTGCCGGAGGAGGGGCTGAACGACTGCGGCGAGAAGCTGTCGTCGGACATCTTCCAGCCACTGATACTCACAGCGGCCGAGCCGGCGTTGTACAGCTCCACGGTGTCGCTGTTCGACGAAGTGACTTCGTTGATACGGACGTTGGGATATCCGGCCGGGTCCGCGGCGGCTGCGGTCTGAGCGGTCGCCATTCCGGTGAGCAGCAGTCCGGAAAGCGTCAGAGCGGCGGCGCATACAGAGGCGACGCCGGCACGCGAGTGTGAGGAGGTAGGCACGAGGCACACTCTGGGGATGCGATCTTGAAACGGCGTGTACTCCAGCTGAACACTGCCTGCTGGCCTCCGGAACGCCAAGGCTTACTTCGGTGCTTCGGTGCTTCGGTGCTTCGGTGCTTC
>NZ_JAELVH010000488.1 GCF_019399235.1 Streptomyces poriferorum
GATATCCGGATCAGTACGTCAGTGTTCTTAACGCACGGGTGCTCGGGCGGTTACGGGGCGGGGGAACTTCCTGGATCGGCGGGTGGGGCGCTGTGTAGAGTGAGGGCTCGCGCGCGTGCTCGTAGCCGTGTGCAGCGCCGCCTTAGCTCAGTTGGAAGAGCTCTCCACTTGTAATGGAACGGTCGTCGGTTCGATTCCGACAGGCGGCTCAAAACCCCAGGTCAGTACCCTGCTGACCTGGGATTTTTTTGTGCCCGAACCCGCTCACCCCCGCCCCGACAGCCGGTCCGCGATCTTCGCGATGCGGTCGGTGCCGGGGCGCGGGGAGGTGAGTTCCCTGCGGTCGGCGGCGCGGTAGGCGGCGTACATGCCGTGGACGCCGAGCCAGCGCAGGGGTTCGGGTTCCCAGCGGCGGACGCGGTGGTTGACCCAGGGGAGGGCGGTCAGTTCGGTGGGGCCGGACTGGCCGGAGTCCTGCTGGATGAGGTCGCGCAGGGTGCGGGCGGCGAGGTTGGTGGTGGCGACGCCCGAGCCGACGTAGCCGCCGGCCCAGCCGAGGCCGGTGGAGCGGTCGAGGGTGGCGGTCGCGCACCAGTCGCGGGGGACGCCGAGGACGCCGGACCAGGCGTGGGCGATCGGGGTGCCGGCGGTGGTGGGGAAGAGGCGGATGAGGAGTTCGCGCAGGGCCTCGATGGTCGCGGGCTGGGTGCGGCCGTCGTTGTCGGTGGCGGAGCCGTAGCGGTACGGGTAGCCGCGGCCGCCCAGGGCGATGCGGTCGTCGGCGGTGCGCTGGGCGTGCGTGCGCCATGTCGCCGAGGGTTTCGCGGCCTTCCCAGCCGATGGTGTCCCAGACCGAGGCGGGGAGGGGCTCGGTGATGATCATGGAGGAGTTCATCGGGAGCCAGGTGCGCTTCTGGCCCTTGAGGTTCGCGGTGAAGCCTTCGGTGCAGCGCAGGACGTACGGGGCGCGGACGGTGCCGTAGGGGGTGACGGCGTGTTTGGGCCTGATCTCGGTGACGGGGGTCGACTCGTGGATCGTGACGCCGAGCGCCTCCACGGTGTCGGCGAGGCCGGTGACCAGCTTCGCGGGGTGCAGGCGGGCGCCGTGCGGGGTCCAGGTGGAGCCGACGGCGCCGTTGACGCGGATGCGTTCCGAGGTCTCGCGGGCGCCGTGCAGGGTGCGGTCGGTCTCGCCGAAGGCGATCTCGACGCTGTGGAAGTCCTTGAGGCGGGCGAGTTGGGCGGGTGTGTACGCGACTTCGAGGACGCCGCCCCGGTGGATGTCGGCGTCGATCTTCTCTTCGGCCGCGACGCGGATGACCTCGTCGACGGTGTCGTTCATCGCCTGCTGGAGGCGGACGGCTGCGTCGTGGCCGTGGAGTTTCGCGTAGCGGTCGCGGCCGGCGATGCCGTTGTAGAGCCAGCCGCCGTTGCGTCCGGAGGCGCCGTAGCCGCAGAACTTGGCTTCCAGGACCGTGATGTTGAGGAAGGGGACGGCCTTCTTGAGGTAGTACGCCGTCCAGAGTCCGGTGTATCCGCCGCCGACGATGCAGACGTCGGCGGTGCTGTCGCCGGGCAGGGGTTCGCGGGGGGTCGGGGTGCCTCGGTCCGCGTACCAGAACGATATGCCGCCGTTGACGGTGCTGACGGTGCTCATGTTGCCCCTGCTTGTCCGTGTGGGTGAGGTGCTCCTGGCGGGACGCTACTTCGCAGGGGCCGGTTTCGTCTCGGGGCGGGTGCGGGTGAGCGGGTAGCAGGCGAGACCGATGAGGGCTGCGGTGAAGTGGCCGACGTCGGTGAAGGTGGCGCCGGTGACGAGCGGGACGGCGTAGATGACGAGGACGGCGAAGAGGTAGACGTACCGCCAGGGGCGTGCCACGTAGTAGGTGAGCACGGCGACGATGCCGGCGAGGGCGTAACTGACGCCGACGTCGAGGGTGTTGACGGCGGTCGCGGGGGCGTGGCCGTGCTGGATGGCCCAGGCGAGGACACCTTCGCTGACGAGGGTGGCGAGGACGTGGGCGGTGGCGGCGACGGTGAGCCAGCGCAGGGTGCCGAGGCGGCGTTCGGCGGGGGCGTGGAAGACGGTGTAGAGGACGGCGTACGGGAGCCAGGTGCCGCTGTCGATCCAGAAGGCGCTGCTGATGAGGACGCGGACGGGGTTGCGGGAGAGCTCGTGGATGTTGGTGGACCGCTGGCGGAGGAAGTCCTCCTCGAAGGCGGGTGACATCTGGTGGACGATGACGGTGGTGACGAAGAGGACGGTCAGCCAGGTGTACGTGCCGGGTGCGCTGCGGACCCATGAGCCGGCGCCGCGGATCCACGTGGCGGGTGCGGAGCGGGGCCGTGTGGGCGGGGCGGGGTGGCTCGGGGTCATAGCCGATTGACGCACGCTCCTAGGATCGGTGGCGTGATTGACATTCCGGATGCGCTGATCGCCACTCAGACC
>NZ_JAELVH010000489.1 GCF_019399235.1 Streptomyces poriferorum
CGCTTGTCAGGCGCCGGCGCCGCGCTCCTCGCGGATCTCGGAGACGACGCGCGCCGCGGTCTGCCGTACGCCCTCCGTGACGGTCAGGAAGTGCCAGTAGTCGGGGTGGCGCCCCTCGAGGGCGGTGACGGCCTGGTCGAGCCGGGCCACCGCGTCGTCGAGCGGCTGGGCGTGGCGCGGCTCGGGGGTGTGACGCCCGGCCATGGCGAGGCGCTGGGCATCGCGGATCGCGAACCGGGTCCGCTGGATCTCCTGCTGCGGATCCTTGGCGACGGCGTCGAGCCGCTGCAACCGGTCACCGGCGGCGGACACCGCCTCGTCCGTGGCGTTGAGCAGCGCCCGTACCGTACTCAGCCGTGAGGTGGCATCCGCCCAGCGCTGCTCGTCGCGCGCCTTCGCGGCCTCCTTGAGCTTCTCCTCGGCCTGGCGCACATTGACGGCCGCCTGCTCCGGAACCGGCTGGAGGTCCTGCCAGCAGGCCGCCGAGAACCGCCGCCGCAACTCGCTGAGCACGGGCTCCACGGAGGCCGACCGGGTGGTCAGCGCCTGGGCCCGCGTACGCAGCGTCACCAGACGCTTGTCGATCTCGGCGGCCCGCTCGGGCAGCTGCGACGCCTCGGCGCGTACGGCTTCGGCGTCGCGCAGCACCTGATCGGCGCGCTGGAGGGTCTCGGGGACACCGTGCCGGCCGGCGCCCTGGTTGAGCTTGGTCAGCTCGGGGGCGAGAGCGGCGAGCCGCGCGGCGAGATCGTCCGCCCGCAGTCCGGACGCCCGCACCGCGTCGAGAGCATTGCTCGCGGCCAGGAGCGCCTGCCGCGCCCGCTCCACCGCGGGGGCCAGCCGGGCGAGCTGCGTCTCGGCGGTCCCCAGCAGCGGACCGAGCCCGGCGGCGAACCGGTCCAGCTCCACCTTGACGCGCAGGAGCTCGTCCTTGGCGGCGGACAGTTCGCTCCGGGCACGGGAGGCGACCGAAGGTTCAAGATCATCCCGGTCGAGATCGTGCGCGTCGACGGCCGTGATGTAGGTATGGCTGGCCTCGTCGATGCGCCGCCCCAGCGCGGCGAAGCCGTCGACGGCGTTGCGGGCGGCCGGCGAACTGTCCACGGCCGTGATGGTCTCGATGGAGATCTGCAGATCGCGCTGGGCGGTGTCGAGCTCGTAGAAGGCCTCGGCTGCGGCGTCCTTCGCGGCCTGCGCCTCGGCTCGCTGTCCCTCCCCGCGCCCGCCGAACCAACGCCGCGTACCGCCCCCGGCGAAGGCGGCGGGCAGGGCTGCGGCGAGCAAGGGCACGGGCAGCAACATCAACAGCAGCACATCACCGACACCGCGACCGCGGCCGTACCGGCTGACAGGGACATCACTGACGGCGGAACTCGCACCCGCTCTCGCCTGCGGCTTCGCGTGTGTCGCCGTCACATCCCTCTCCCGTGCCGTTTCGCCCTGCCCGGTACATTCTCCCACCAGGTAAGGACGAACACACGGGCCTGTTAGTTCGCGGTTCGCACCGTGACTTCGCCGTTGTCGCTGTGCGCCTTCACCGCATGCGGGCTGTCGTCACTGCGGGGCACGGCCACGGAGACGTCCCCGTTGTCGGCCGACGCGGACACGGCGTACCGGTTCTTGCCCGCGGGCAGGTCGATGGTGATGCTGCCGTTGTCACTGACGGTGTCCACGAGATCCGGAACCCGGCTGAAGTCGAGCTCCACGGAACCGTTGTCCGAACGAGCCACCACGGAAGGCCCCGAGAGCCGCTCGCCCCGCACGGAGCCGTTGTCGCTCTTCAGCTCCAGCGGCCCGGTGACATCCCGCACGACGACCCCGCCGTTGTCGGAGAACAGCTTGAGCGGCGTACCGAACCCGGACGCGGTGACCTTCCCGTTGTCCGCGTCCACGGTCAGCGCGAGCCCGCGAGGCACCTTCACCTGATGATGGGCGCCGCAGTCACTGATCAACGCGTCGCACCCCACCCGAAGCGTCAGCGTGTCGCCCTCCAGCTTCCACACGGGATCCGGCCCACTCCCGAACACCACCCACCCGTCGACCTTGCGCGTCACCTCGATCTGCTCCACATCGGCGGGCACGACCTCCACGGTGGAGTTCTCGGCGTCGATGGTCAGCGCCTTCCCGCCGTACGCGAAGGACTTGTGCTCGGCCGAAGCGTCCTCCACGTCGGTACTCCCACACCCACTGAGCAAGCCGACGAGCAGAACGGCGCCCCCGGAGGCCACGAGGGCGTTGCTACGGGCACGGGTGCGGGTACGAGTACGGATGATCATGGCGTTGGAGTCCCCCTGGCTGGCGCCGACGATGTGCCTCCACCGTATGCAGCGCCCGCGGCCGGGACGATCCGGACGGCTACCGTCTCGGGGGTGGGGATATCCCCCGTACGGCCTCGGGGACGGGGG
>NZ_JAELVH010000048.1 GCF_019399235.1 Streptomyces poriferorum
GGCGGGATCGGCGGGATCGGCGGGATCGGCGGGATCGGCGGGATCGGCGGGATCGGCGGGATCGGCGGGATCGGCGGGATCGGCAGCAGCGTCGGAATCACCGGGGCCGGAGGGCATGTGACGGGCAAGGCGGCTCCTGTCGTTTCCGCCCGCGTGCGCAGGGGTTCTGATGCCGGCTCGGGAGACGCCGGCCGCGGCCGCTGTGCGCTGCCCGGGCACTTCGGGCATCTGCTCACGGGGGCCGGCGGGCCGGAATCGCGGCACGTGACGCACGCCATCCTTTGCGCCCGCGATCTCTGGGAAGGTCTCCGGTACGGTGTCGAACGCTCCGGGCCCGAGCGCCATGGAGCTCTTCGTCACCGCCATCTGACCACCGGATGCCGATACGTGTATCCCGTGCGACATCGCCTGTCCTGAGGCCACGCGCCCGTGACACGACTGGGGAGTTTGATGTTCGACAAGGTATTGGTCGCCAACCGCGGGGAGATCGCGATCCGGGCGTTCCGCGCGGCGTTCGAGCTCGGGATCTCCACCGTGGCCGTGTACCCGCACGAGGACCGCAATTCCCTCCATCGCGCCAAGGCCGACGAGGCCTACCGGATCGGGGAGCCCGGGCATCCCGTACGGGCCTACCTCTCGGTGGATGAGGTGATCAGGGCCGCCCGGAAGGCGGGCGCGGACGCGGTCTACCCGGGATACGGCTTCCTGTCGGAGAATCCGGACCTGGCGGCCGCCTGCGCCGACGCCGGGATCACGTTCGTCGGACCGCCGGCGCCGGTACTGAACCTGACGGGGAACAAGTCCCGGGCGGTCGCGGCTGCCCGGGCGGCCGGCGTTCCGGTGCTGAAGTCGTCCGAGCCCTCGGAGGACGTGGACGCGCTCGTCGCCGCCTCCGAAGACATCGGCTTCCCCGTCTTCGTCAAGGCCGTCGCCGGTGGCGGCGGGCGCGGGATGCGCCGGGTCGCGGAGCCGGCAGAGCTGCGCGAGGCGATCGACGCGGCCATGCGTGAGGCCGGGTCCGCGTTCGGCGACGCGACGGTCTTCCTGGAGCAGGCGGTGATCAACCCCCGCCACATCGAGGTGCAGATCCTCGCCGACGCAGAGGGCAACGTCGTCCATCTCTACGAGCGTGACTGCTCGTTGCAGCGCCGCCACCAGAAGGTGGTCGAGATCGCGCCCGCACCGAACCTGGACCCGGATCTGCGGGACCGGATCTGTGCCGACGCGGTCGCCTTCGCGCGCCACATCGGATACGTGAACGCGGGCACCGTCGAGTTCCTCGTCGACGAGCGTGGCAACCATGTGTTCATCGAGATGAACCCGCGGATCCAGGTCGAGCACACCGTCACCGAACAGGTGACCGGACGCGACCTGGTGATCGCGCAGCTGCGCATCGCCGCCGGCATGACCCTGCCCGATCTGCATCTCACGCAGGACGACATCACCCTCAACGGCACGGCGCTTCAGTGCCGCATCACGACGGAGGACCCGGCCAACGGGTTCCGGCCCGACACGGGCACCATCTCCGCGTACCGCTCGCCGGGCGGGCCCGGCGTACGGCTGGACGGCGGCACCGTCCACACCGGGGCCGAGGTGTCGGCCCACTTCGACTCGATGCTGGTCAAACTGACCTGCCACGGGCACGACTTCACCAACGCGGCCCGGCGTGCACGCCGGGCCATCGCGGAGTTCCGGATCCGCGGAGTGGCGACGAACCTGCCGTTCCTGGGGGCCGTACTGGATCAGCCCGACTTCCGGGCCGGGCACATCACGACCAGCTTCATCGAGGAGCATCCGGAGCTGATCCGGGCCCGGCCGTCGGCCGACCGGGGCAGTCGCATGCTCGGCTACCTCGCCGAGACCACCGTCAACCGGCCGTACGGTCCCAGGCCCTCGGTCATCGAGCCCGCCGACAAGCTGCCCGCCCTGCCGCCCGGCACACCGCCGGCCGGGTCCCGGCAGCGCCTGGCGGCCATCGGTCCCGAGGCGTTCGCCGCGGAGCTGCGCGCCCAGTCGGCCGTCGCCGTCACCGACACCACGTTCCGGGACGCCCACCAGTCGCTGCTGGCCACCCGGGTCCGTACCCGTGACCTGCTCGCCGTCGCCCCGCACGTCGCGCAGACCGTGCCACAGCTGCTGAGCATCGAGTGCTGGGGCGGGGCCACCTACGACGTGGCGCTGCGCTTCCTCGCGGAGGACCCGTGGGAGCGGCTGGCCAAGCTCCGGGAGGCAGTGCCGAACATCTGTACGCAGATGCTGCTGCGCGGGCGCAACACGGTCGGGTACACGCCCTATCCGACGGAGGTCACCGAGGCGTTCGTCGCCGAGGCCGCGACCACCGGAATGGACATCTTCCGGATCTTCGACGCCCTCAACGACGTGTCCCAGATGCGTCCGGCGATCGACGCCGTCCGCGCCACCGGCACCTCGGTCGCCGAGGTCGCCCTCTGCTACACCGCGGACCTCTCGGACCCGGGCGAGACCCTGTACACGCTGGACTACTACCTGCGTCTCGCCGAGCAGATCGTGGAGGCGGGTGCCCATGTGCTCGCCATCAAGGACATGGCCGGGCTGCTGCGTCCGCCCGCGGCCCGCACCTTGGTCACGGCCCTGCGTGAACGGTTCGACCTGCCGGTCCATCTCCACACCCACGACACCGCCGGTGGGCAGCTGGGCACGCTGATCGCCGCGATCGACGCCGGTGTGGACGCGGTGGACGCCGCGGTCGCCTCCATGGCCGGGACGACCAGCCAGCCGCCCATGTCGGCACTGGTGGCCGCCACGGACCACACCGAACGCGCGACCGGGCTCTCCCTCCAGGCAGTCGGCGACCTGGAGCCCTACTGGGAGGCGACCCGCAAGGTGTACGCCCCCTTCGAATCCGGGCTTGCCTCGCCGACCGGGCGGATCTACCACCACGAGATCCCCGGCGGACAGCTGTCCAACCTGCGCCAGCAGGCCATCGCCCTCGGGCTGGGCGACCGTTTCGAGCTCATCGAGGACTGCTACGCCGCGGCCGACCGCATGCTCGGCCGGCTGGTGAAGGTGACCCCTTCGTCGAAGGTGGTCGGCGACCTGGCACTGCATCTGGTGGGGGCGGGGGTCGAGGCGTCGGACTTCGAGTCGGACCCCGGCAAGTTCGACGTGCCGGACTCA
This sequence comes from Streptomyces poriferorum, assembly GCF_019399235.1. Taxonomy (GTDB): domain Bacteria; phylum Actinomycetota; class Actinomycetes; order Streptomycetales; family Streptomycetaceae; genus Streptomyces; species Streptomyces poriferorum. The sequence goes on from NZ_JAELVH010000048.1 coordinate 3,157, forward strand.
GTGATCGGATTCCTGCGGGGTGAGCTGGGCGACCCGCCCGGTGGCTGGCCGGAGCCCTTCCGTACCCGCGCGCTGCAGGGCCGTCCGGCGAAGGCACAGACACCGCACCTGTCGGACGAGGACCTCGAAGCACTGCGCGAGTCACCGCGCGCCACGCTCAACAGGCTGCTGTTCCCGGGCCCGACCAAGGAGTTCAACGCGCACCGCGAGGCGTACGGGGACACCTCCGTACTGCCGACGCAGGACTTCCTGTACGGCCTGGAGACGGAGACCGAGCACACGGTCACGCTCGACCCCGGTGTCACGCTGCTGATCGAGCTGGAAGCGATCTCCGAGGCGGACGAGCGCGGATTCCGGAGCGTGCTGGCCACCCTCAACGGGCAGTTGCGGCCGGTGTCGGTACGGGACAGGTCCGTCGCGACCGATGTGAAGGCGGCGGAGAAGGCGGACCGCGGCAACGAGAGCCATGTCGCCGCTCCGTTCGCCGGCGTCGTGACGCTCCAGGTCGAGGAGGGCGCTTCGGTGTCGGCCGGCCAGACGGTCGCCACCATCGAGGCGATGAAGATGGAGGCCTCGATCACCGCGCAGGCCGCGGGAGTGGTGCGCCGCCTGGCGATCGGCAGGGTGCAGCAGGTCGAGGCCGGAGATCTGCTCATCGAGGTCGGCTGAGGTCCCGGGCCCGTCCGGATGTACGCGGACGGGCCCGCCGCGGTCTCAGCTCAGCCGGAACACCGGACCGCGCGGCGTGAACGGCAACGAGGCACCCTGCGGGATCAGGAAGGCGTGCTCGCGCCGGATCCTCAGGGTGTCGCACCACCCGTCGGTGATGACGAGCACCGGGGCCGTCGGCGGGAAGTCGTCGGCCCGCTGCAACAGGTCGATGCCCGGCTGGAGTTCGGTCCCGCCACGGCCGCGGACCCGCACCCGGCCGGCGATCTCGGCCGGCGGCAGGTAACCGGCGTCGTACGCTGCCGCGTCGCAGAAGACGACGCGCGCCGCGGGTACGTCGCGTGCCTCCGCGTACGAGGCGATGGCGCCGAGCGCCTTGCCCAGGAGGCCGTTGTCCATCGAACCGGAGGTGTCCAGGACGACGCCGAAGGTGCAGCGCGCCGTCTCCTGCGGGGGGAAGTACCGGCCCGCGCGCGGGATGCCGGGGGTCGACGCCTGCCTCCGTGCCGGGCGCGCGTAGGACCGTACGGGCTCGGGCCGCGGGACGTACTCGTCGAACCAGCGGGCGAGTCCCGCGTCCCACGGCACGGGCGGGTGAGCCAGCGCCCGGATCTCCTCGACGAGTCCGGAGGGGAGCAGGCCGCGCTCCCCGTACCGGTGCAGGTCGAAGCCCTGGACCAGCCCTCGGCGGTAGAACTCGTCCAGGTCGGTGTACGCGCGGGCGTCGGCGTGCGGCAGCGGTTCACCGAGGATGTCGCCGGCACCCCTGCCCCGCAGGGTGGCGAGGCGTCGCTGCCGGCGCAGGTCGCCCGCGATGCGGTCGTACACCTCCTCGGCGGACAGTCCGCGCAGGCCGGGGTCGTACAGCAGCCCTTCTGGCATGTCACCGACGCGCATCTGGACGAGCCAGTCGTTGACGACGTAGTCCGCCGCGACGTTGAACAGGAACGGATCACGGCCACCGCGGCGTTCGCCGTGGCGCAGGGCGGCGTGCAGCATCTCGTGGGCGAGGACGAACCGCCACTCCTCGTCGCTCAGCGCCCGCAGGGGGTTGATGTAGATCTCGCCCGCCACGGAGCTCACCGCGGCGATGGAGATGCTCTGTGACCGGGCGAGTTCGGCGTCGGCGACGACCGTGAGACCGGCGGCGAGCCCGCCGAGCAGCGGGTAGGAGGAGACGAACCAGTTCAGGGCCCGGTCCCAGGGGGGTTGTGGTGCGCGTACGCCGCTGACGCTGTCGCGGCGGCCACCAGCCACGTCCATGGCGGCGGAGACGCTGCGGGTGAGGGCGCGCGCGAACGAGGTCTCCCAGTCGGGGACGGCGGAGTTGTTCCACGTCCGCCAGGTGGTGAGGACCTGGTCCGGCTGCCCGCCCGCGGTTCCGCAGTCCTCGTACAGGGCGGGGATGCCGTCGCGGCGCCAGCGGGCGGCAAGCTGCTCCTCGTCACCGCCGGGGTAGGAATCCGGCAGGTCGACGGGCGGACGGCCGGTCGGATGGGTGAGCAGGAAGCGGTTGACGACCACGCAGCGGGCCGCGAGGTCGAACCGGTCGGGCTGCTCGCGCGGGCCGTGGGCGGCGGCCGGCACATGGCCGAAGCCCAGATGGAGCAGGCAGTGGGCCAGGACCCAGGCCCACTCGGCCGGATCGGCCCGCTTCGTGGGGTGGACGTGGACGGTGCCGTTGGAGGTGACGACGGCCAGTCCGCCGACCGGGGTCAGGACGCAGTCGGGCTGTCTGCACACGGACGCCTCGACGGCGGCGAAGGCCGGGTTGCGTCTGGCCATGGCGAGCCCGGCAGCGAACGCCTCGGTGGCCGGGTCGGACGCTCCGCCCTTGCCTCCTTTTTTCCGGCCCCTGCTGTTGGCCCGGTGGCCGGTGGTGGTACTCAACGCCTGGCCTCGACCAGCCTGGGCATGTCGCGTGAGGCCTCGACGAGGAACCAGGCGGGCAGCACCGGCTGACCGTCGGGGTCGTCCGCGATGACGGTCTGCGCGACCTCGACGGAGATCTCGGCGAGGTGCACGAGCAGCGACTTGGCCCGGTAGGCGGTCTGCCGCATCGATGCCGAGACGTGTTCCTTGCGCCGGGGCAGTTCCTTCACGAGCCGTCCGCGGAACGCCTCGGCCAGGTAGTACAGCAGGTCGCGGTCCTCGATCCGGGCGGGCCAGGAGGCGTCGCCCTTCAGGATCGCCTCGATACCGAAGGAGTGGCGCACGATCTTGGCGTACCCGCAGAACGAGACGGCGTGGGCTGGGGTCAGCGTGCCGTGCACGATGACCTTCAGCGTCTCCTCGTCGATGTCAGGCCCGAAGGAGTGCAGCGCGTCGGAGAGCATGTGCCAGGACCGGGGCGTGGAGAAGGCTTCCTCGCTCTTGGGCGGCTGGGACCAGAGGTGGTCGGGGCGGTCGACGAGGTAGTCCGTCACCCACGGATGGACCCCGTTCTCCCCCGCCCACACCAGCCAGTCCGTCGACGAGGCCCGCAGATGGACGTGGGTGAGGCGGTTGACCAGCGCGGACGCGATGGGCCTCGCCAGCGCGTTGTCCGTGGCGCGGTTGCCGGCGCCGATGACGATCGAGCCGGCGGGCAGTTCGTACGATCCGATCCGCCGGTCCAGGATCAGTGAGTAGAACGCCTTCTGGACGTCGGGGGTGGCGGCGTTGAGCTCGTCGAGGAAGAGGCAGTACGGTTCGTCGCGGGCGATGGCCTCCGGCGGGCAGAACACGGAGCGCCCGTCTCGGATCTGCGGCACGCCGATCAGGTCCTCCGGTGCGAGCTGCGTCCCGAGGAGGCTGACGCACTCCATTCCCAGCGACTCGGCGAACTTCCGCACGAGCGACGACTTTCCGATGCCGGGCGCTCCCCAGAGGAACACGGGCCGCACGGTCGCGAGCCCCAGCAGCAGTTCGGGGATCCGGGCGGGAGTGACGGTGACGGCAGCCTGCACGCTGGTGAGTTCCTCAAGGGCTCGGGAGTCGAAGCCCGCTCAGTATGCGGAGGCCGGATGACGCGCGCAGCCGAATTTCGCCGCGCCGCCCCACGTCGCGCAGCCGCGCACCCCCTGATCGGGTCCGATCCGGACGAAAGGCCCGAGGCGTGGGGCTCGCCCGCCGCCCCGGCCCTCATGTCAGTGTGGAGCCATGACCATTGACGTTCGCCCGGCATCGGACTTCGAGGATGTCCGCGCGCTCCTCGGCCCCAAGTCATCCGGTGCCAACGTGTGCTGGTGCCTGAGCCACCGGATCCCGTCCACACTCAACAACGAGCTGCGCGGTCCGGCGCGCGGTGAGTTCGTCTCCGAGTTGTGCCGGGCGGAGCCCCCGCCCGGAGTTCTCGCCCATGACGGCGAGCAGCCGGTCGGCTGGGCCGCCGTGGCGCCGCGCTCCGAGACCTCGTTCGCGCGCAGCCGCCGGATTCCGCACGTCGACGACCTGCCCGTCTGGTCGCTGTGGTGCATCCGGGTGCGTCCCGGTCATCGGAAGCAGGGGATCTCGCGCGCCCTCATCGCCGGCGCCGTCGACTTCGCCCGCGCCAACGGCGCGCCGGCGATCGAGGCCTACCCGGTCGACAACGGTGACGCCCGGGTCGACCTGACGATGGCGTACGCCGGGATCCGGAAGAACTTCGAGCGCGCCGGGTTCGCCCATGCCGCCGACACCACGTCCGTACTGGCCGGGCATCCCCGGGTCGTGATGCGCCTCGGCCTTCGCTGACGGCACGGCACGGCACGGCACGGCCGGTACGAATCCTGCGGTCACCGTCGGCGGAGCTCGCCGAACCACCTCACGATCGCCGTCGTGGCGGCGACGTTGGACCCCAGGTGGCGCGACTCCTTGTAATCCACCGCCCCGAGATCGACTACGGGGACGTCCACACCCCTGCGGGCCAGAGCCGCCCGGCAGTGCTCCGTGTTCTCCGTGGTGGCCTGCTCGTCCCCCGTCGCCATGTATAGCCGGACGGGAGCGCGGGGCCTCCAGTCGGTGCACACGGCGTCGGTGGTACGCAGGGCAGCCGCCAGCGCTCCGGTCGGGTGCGTGAGCAGGGCGAGGCCGTACTCCGTCAGCAGCGCGTCCAGGGAGTCCGGGATCCCCCGCATCAGGTCCAGCCCCGTGTGCGCCCCGTCGAAGAGATCCTCGACCGTGTGTGCGTAGGTGCCCCGGAAGACCTCTGCGGGCCGATCGTAGATGGGGTGCAGCCGGTTGAACGCCACCAGCGTGTACGCCGCGTACACAGCACCGGACTTCTTGTCCAGCGTGCCCGCGACCAGTGCCGGCAGCTCCGCACCGCCGAAGTCGTACGCCCCGCTGACCGGCGCCAGCGCGCCCAGCCCGAACCAGCGGTCCTCACCCGCCTCCAGAGCCCTGCCCAGCCCCAGGGCGGCCGACGCCCCCTGGGAGAAGCCGGTGACGAGGACCTCGCGATCCAGTACGTGTCCGGTACGGGGCGCGAAGGCGCGGGCGGCCCGCAGCATGTCCAGCGAGGCGGTGGTCTCGGAACCGATGTCCATCCACGGGTGCAGACCGGGACCCTTGCCCAGCCCCAGGTAGTCGGGCGCGACCGCGGCGGCGCCGGCCGCCGCGTGTGCGATCACGGGCGCCGAGTGGAACACGGCTCGCCGCATGGAGGGGGAGTCGTCCTTGTGGGCGCCGGTGCCGTGCGCGAAGGAGACCGCCTGCAGGTGGCGTTCCGCGCCGAGCGGCACGGCGAACAGCCCGCTGGCCGTGGTGGGTTGCCCCTTCGCGTCGACCGTCCGGTAGACCAGCCGGTACGCGACCACTCCGTGGCGGACCGTGTCGTCCCCGAACCCGGCGGTGCGCAGTTCGGCCGCCGCGGCTTGCGGGCTCGCGAGCGTGTAGAGCTTCTCTGCGGAGAGGAGCGTGCCGCGGCCGGACTCCTCGTGCCGGGTGCGTTCTTGGGCGACGGCGGCGAGGGCCGGAGCGGTTGCGCCGGCGAGGATCGGACCAGTCAGCAGCACACCGCAGCAGACCGCTGCCACGTGCGCCCTCAGGCGTACCCGATGACGGGTCATGCCGAGCGGTGACGTGGTGGGCGAGTTGACCATGGGTTCCTCCAAGTACGTTTCACAGGCGGTCACTTCACCCTCACGTGTCACGCATGTGAGCACACTGGTGCAGGCCCCCGGACGCCCCCTGGTGCTTCCCCCCAGGGGTGCGTTGCGCGTGCGGCGCGACCACCGGGCCGAAATCCGCAGGTCCTGGGCGCTCGGTCCGGGCAGGATGACGGTCGTGAATCATGTGCTGTGCGGCCTCGCCCGCAATACCGCCCTGCCGGCGGAACTGGCCGATCGGCTGATCTCGGTCGCGGACGAGGATGTCGCAGCGAGTCTCGCCGGTCGTGCCGACCTCAGCCGTGCGCAGGCGGTGGGTCTGTCGGCGCGCGTTGCGCGGAGCGCTGTCCAGCTGGTCCGCGAAGGCCGCCTGACCGCCCTGGACATCGACCCGCCGGCCCGGCCGGATGCCGCCCTCGCCCTGCTCGACGAGGGTTCGGGCAAGCCGGAATGGGCGCGCCGGTTCACCTCGGATCCGGTCGTCGAACGGCGGGAGAAGCTGGCGGCCTGCCCCGGCCTCCCCTCCGATGTGGTGAAGCTGCTGGCCGGGGACGCGGACGTGCGGGTGGTCGCCGAACTCGCGCTGTGGGCCCCGCCCGGGGTCGCTGCCGGACTTGCGGGGCATCCGCACGCCGAGGTGCGGCGCGCGTTGGCGCACAACGAGGGGACGCCGCCGGCCGTGCTGGCCGCGCTGGTCACCGGTGAGGGGTTGCCGCCCGCCCGGCGGTGCCTGGTCTGTGACAGGGAGGAGACACCCTTCGTCCATGACCGGCGGTGCGGGAGGCTCGACTGCGATCTGCTGCCGGGAGCCTCGTGCGACGGTTCCCACGAGTCCACCGTGTTCGACATGTGCCGGGCGGCACTCCACAACCCGGCCACGCCCACCGAGGTCGTCACCGGCTTTGCAGGCCATCCTTCGATGCTGCTGCGCTGGGCCCTCGCCGCCCGCCCCGGCCTGCCGCCGGAGGTGAGCAGACGACTTGCGGAGGATCCGGTCCCGGGGGTACGGGCGGACCTCGCCGGGAATCCCGCGATCGACGACTCCGTGATGCGTACCCTGGCGGGCGACCCCGACGACAGCGTACGACGCAGCCTCGCCCACAACCCGAACGTGTCTCTCGACGTACTCATCGCCCTGTCACGCACCACCCGGATCGGCTCCACCCTGCTGGCGCGCATCGCCTCGGCCTCCCCCGCCGAAGTCGACGAACTGGCGGCGTCACCGGTCCCTGCCGCACGGATGCTCCTGGCCCTGCGCCGCGATCTCCCTGCGGGGATCCGTGACGCGCTCGCTGCCGACCCCGACGCGAAGGTGGTCAAGGCCATCGCCCCCCACTCCGGCCTGTCCGACGCACAGTTGCGGGACATGACCCGCCGTCATGGGTCCCGGATCGCGGCCGGGGTGGCGGCCAACCCGGATGCGACACCGGCGCTGCTGGACAGCCTGGCCCGGCACGATCCGCCGGTGCGCAGGGCCCTGTGCGCCATCGCCCGGCACCCGCACGCACCCGCTGCGGCGCTCCTCGTCTGCCTGTCGGACGACAAGGCGCGGGAGGTGGCCGCCGCGCATCCGGCACTGCAGGAGCACGTCTTGGTCGCACTGCTGGCCGGCCCCGACCCGCAGGCGGCACAAGCCGCGGCCACCAACCCGTCGCTGCCGTCCGCCGTGATGTGGGACCTGGTGCCCCTCCCGTGAACCGGCGAGGAGACGCACGCCACGAGCGGCCCTGTCACATTCTCCCGGGCCGGCCCGTCACAGAGGTGTACCCGTCATCACCTCAAGGAGTTCACCATGGAAGCGCGCCTGAACCTGTTCGCCAACCCGCTGGCGGCCAAGTCCTTGAAGCACCTGGTCGCCGCGGGCAGGGCCTTCGCGGACTCGACGCTGCCGGCCGCGACGGCGGAGCTGGTGAAGCTCCGCGCGAGTCAGATCAACGGCTGCGGTGTCTGCACCGACATGCACACCAAGGACGCCACCGCAGCCGGGGAGACCGCGACCCGCCTGCACCTCGTGGCCGCCTGGCGGGAGGCGACGGTGTTCACCGAAGCCGAGCGCGCCGCGCTGGAGCTGGCGGAGCAGGGCACCCGCATCGCGGACGCGGCGGGAGGCGTCACGGACGAGGCCTGGGCGAACGCGGCCAAGCACTTCGACGAGGACCAGCTCGTCGCGCTCGCGGCGACCATCGCGTTCATCAACACCTTCAACCGGCTGAACCTCATCGTCCGGCAGCCCGCGGGCGACTACCAGCCCGGCCAGTTCGGATAGCCCCGAGCCTTCGGGACAAGGAGACCCGCCCCGGGGCTGCCCGTTTCATCGGGCGGCCCCAGGAGCCCGCTCGTCCGAGCCGGTCCGCGGGCGCGCACGGCCTGACCCACGGACCCACGCCACCTGAACTCCCCGGACGACGGGGCGCGGGCGGTCACTCCGTCCGGCGGGGCAGCCCCAGCTCGCCCGCTCTCAGTCCGGCCTGGAAGCGTGAGCCGGCATCGAGGGTCGCCATGAGCTCCGCCACGCGTCGCCGATAGGTGCGCAGCGAGACGCCGAGCCTTCTGGCCGCCGATGCGTCGGTGAGCCCCGAGCCCAGCGCGTCGATGATCGTGCGGCCGTCGGCATCGAGATGCGGGACGTCCCGCCTCAGGTAGGCGTCGAGCTCCACGGAGTTGTCCCAGATGGCGGAGAACAGTGAGTGCACTCCGTCGACCACGGTGGCCGCGGTCGTCACGGTGTAGTGGCGGCCGGTGGGCGTCTGCCGGCCGGCGAGGATCGTCACCCGCCGGTCGATGATGATCGTCTCGTGCGCAAGCGGCGAGCCGCTGATCCGGACGAGGGCGCCCTGGCTCTGCACCAGTCGTACGTGCGTGCGCGTCGCCTCATCGGCGAGCGCCATCGGGCTGAGCAGTTTGCGAGAGGTCAGACCTGGCGCATCCGTGGCCCGCATACGGTTGCGGATCGCCGCCCTGGCCGCCGGCTGCGACCAGGTGTCGAGGTCCCGCGCCGCGCACAGGAACTCGGTGCGCGCGGACTCGAAGAGGTGACCGGCACGCGCGATCAGCTCCGCGTCACCCTGGACCGAGAACATCTGTTCATTCCGCACTCCGCCAGTCTGGCAGCAAGCTGCCATGAGCTCGCCCAGCCGCACCCACGGCGCACACCATGGACCCCATGACGATCAAGACCTTCTCCCTCGGCGGAGACCTGACCATCCGGCGGCTCGGTTTCGGCGCCATGCGCCTGGCGATGGGCACCTTCGACGGCCCCGCACGCGACCCGCGCACCGGCGTCGCGGTGCTGCGGCGCGCAGTGGAGCTGGGCGTGAACCACATCGACACGGCGGGCTTCTACGGGAGGGGCGCTGTCCGGGCCAATGAGCTGATCCGTACGGCTCTGGCCCCGTACCGGGACGGCCCGGTGATCGCGACGAAGGTCGGGCCTCTGCCCGGGCCCGACGGTGTGCCGAGCGGACAGGCCACGCCCGGTCAGCTGCGCTCGCTGGTCGAAGCGGATCTGCGCGCCCTGGGCCTCGACCGGCTCGACCTGGTCTATCTGCGGGTGGGCGGCATGACGGGGCCGGGCGGTGAATCGATCGCGGAGCGGTTCGCGGTACTGGCCGGACTCCGGGAGGAGGGGCTGATCCGGCACCTGGGCGTCAGTAATGTCGACGCCGTACAGTTCGCCGAGGCCCGGACGGTCGCACCCGTCACGGCGGTGCAGAACCAGCACAGCGATGATCTGGGGCTGCTCGCGGAATGTGAGGCGTCGGGTATCGCGTACGTGCCCTACTTCCCGCTCGGCGGTGGCCGCGCCCCGCTCGACACCGAACGGCTCGCCAAGGTCGCGGCCCGGCTGGGAGCGACCGCCGCTCAGGTACGGATCGCCTCGCTGCTGGCTACGTCGCCGTCGGTGCTGGCGATTCCGGGCACCGGTTCCCCCGATCACCTGGAGGAGAACCTCGCGGCGGACGGCCTCGTGCTCGGCGCGGAGGACCTGCGCGAGCTTCGGGGCTGACCCCTAGGAGCCGGGCCTCAACGTGCTCTGCGTGCCGCTGGATGCGACTGTCTCCTCGTACCGCAGCCTGTTGAACACGACTGAAAAGGTGAACAACTGAAAGAGGCAGGGTCCGGAACCAATGGTTCCGGACCCTGCCTCAGCAGTAGCGGGGACAGGATTTGAACCTGCGACCTCTGGGTTATGAGCCCAGCGAGCTACCGAGCTGCTCCACCCCGCGTCGTTGTGATCCCCAGCTTATGCCATCCCACCGGTTTCCCTGACCACTATTTCGCCGGGGCCGGAGCATCCGGTCGTCGTCACGGATGCGGTTTCTCGCTGAACAGCCGGCCGATCGCACAAAAGCCACCTGCCGTACGGTAGTTGCCTCAGCACACTACATAGAGGGAGTACTCGTATGCCGGTCGCGCTCGGTCTCGGTCTGCCGCAGACGAAGCAGTACGACATCAGTCGCGACGTCACCGTCGTGGCGCGCGCCGCGGAGGCCGTCGGGTACGAGAGCCTGTGGGTGTTCGAGCGCCTTCTCTTTCCCGAGCCCGCTGTTCAGGGCCTCTACGGCGTGCCGGGGCTGGCCTGGCCCGACCACTACCGCAGCGTCGCCGATCCGCTGGTCACACTGACGCTGGCCGCCGCGGCCACCGAGCGGGCCCGGCTCGGCACCAGTGTTCTCGTCGCCCCGTTGCACGTGCCCTTCCAGCTCGCCCGTTCGCTGGCCTCGCTCGACGCCGCCAGTGGCGGAAGGGTGATCGCGGGGCTGGGCACAGGGTGGTCCCTGGACGAGTACGCGGCGGCTTCCGTCGCGCCTTTCGAGAAGCGCGGTGAGGTTCTCGACGAGCTGCTGGACGTGTGTGCGGCCGTCTGGGGCCCGAACCCCGTCTCGTACAAGGGCAATCTGACCACGATCGCACCGTCCGAGGTGGGGCCGAAGCCCGCGCGTCCCGTCCCCGTCTATCTGCCAGCCACCGGCCCCCGGGCCACGCGCCGTCTGGTCGACCGGGCTGACGGCTGGATGCCCGTCGCCATGGGTGCCTCCCAGCTCGCCGAGCAGTGGCAGCGGGTGCGCGCCACCGCCGCCGACCGTGGGCGCCGGAGCCCGGTCGGGGTCTGTCTCCGTGCCAACGCGCGGTACAGCGCGACGGCTTTGCCCGGCACGGACCGGAAGCCGTTCCACGGCAACACCGCACAGATCGTCGAGGATCTCGCCGCGCATGCCGCCACGGGCGTTCCGGAGATCATGCTCGACCTCCAGACCTCACTCCGTGACGCCTCCGAACTCGTCGACGTGGCAACCGAGGTGTACGAGACGGCGCGGGCGGCCGGGGTCTGAGCGGGGCCGGCGCCCGGGCGGCGCCGGCACACCCGTAGTTTCTCGTGGGCAGCTTCAGTGGAGACCGACGGAGGAACGTGCCCCATGGACGACCGCACCGCGCTGGCCGAACGGTTCGAGGAGGACAGGAGCCACCTCAAGGCGGTCGCGTACCGCATGCTCGGTTCGGCGAGTGAAGCCGACGACGCGGTTCAGGAGTCCTGGCTGAGGGCCTCCCAGGCCGACGTCAGTGAGGTGCGGAACCTGACCGGCTGGCTGACCACGGTGGTGGGCCGGGTCTGTCTGAACATGCTCCGCAGCCGCCGTAGGCGCCATGAGGAGCCTCTCGACACGTATGACCGGGCGCCGGGAAGCGATGGGGGGCACGATCCTGAGCAGGAGGCCCTGCTCGCCGACTCCGTCGGGCTCGCGCTCCTGGTGGTGCTGGACAGGCTGGCACCGGCGGAACGGCTCGCCTTCGTGCTGCACGACATGTTCGCGGTGCCGTTCGCAGAGATCGGCCCGCTGCTCGACCGTTCCCCTGACAACGCCCGGCAACTGGCAAGCCGTGCCCGCCGCCGGGTGAAGGGCGGCACGACGGCGGCGGATGCCGGTCTGCCCCGGCGCCGACAGGCCGTCGAGGCCTTCCTGTCCGCCTCCCGCGCCGGGGACTTCGAGGCACTGGTGGCGCTGCTCGACCCCGATGTGGTGCTGCACGCCGACCGGTCCGTCATTCCCACCCCCGAGCCTGTCGTGGTCCGAGGCGCCCACACCGTGGCGAAGGGCGCGATGGCCGCCACGGGCCGTGCCCTGTTCACCGGGGTCGCGCTCGTCGACGGAAAGGCCGCGCTGGCGATGGCGCCGCACGGACGGCTGCGCCTGGTGCTCGGCTTCACCCTGGTGGACGGTCTCATCACCGTGATCGACGTCGTCGCGGACCCGGACCGGATCGCCGCGCTCGACATCGGCGTCCTGGACGACTGACACGGGCCGGGTCCGGTCGCCGACGCATCTTCACCGTCGGCCGGGCCCCGCTCCCCGGCCCGTTGCCGTACCCCTGTGGCAGGGTTTCCCCAAGGGCCGAACCAGGTGTCCCGATCCCACTGTCGGAGGCGGTCGCACGACTGGCCGAGGAGCGCTCACCATGTCCGGACCCGACGATGGCCGTACGGCGTCGGCAACTGCTGCGGCGCTGTGGGCGGCACTACGCAGATGTCGGCGCGGCGCCGGCCGTCCTGGACATCGAGTCCGACTGCTACCCCGTGGTGGGTCCGCGCGCCGCACGGGTGCAGGAGCTGACCGTACTTGCGAAGCGAGCGGGTTTCACCGCGCGGGCACGGGAAGTCTGATGGTGGGACCGAAGGGGCCGCGGGCGGGCACCGGCCGGGCTGTCACACCACCGGGCGGGCCAGGAGCCGGTAGGTGACGCCGTCCTTGGTCCGGGCCAGCTTGCCGCCGATGACCAGATAGCGGCGGAGCGCGGCGCAGTCCTCGTGGACGGTGAGGAGGGCGTCGTTGACTTCGCGTTCGGTGTAGGTCCGGTCGGGCCGGAACAGCGTGTGAGCGAGGTGTTCCAGGAGCTGTTCGCGACGTGCCGTCTTGCGCGGGATCGCGGTCAGCCGCCCCTGGGAGAAGAGGGCGGCCACACCATGGCTGGAGCTTGATCGTTGGTCGGACATGCCCCGGAGCCTCTCAGCCGGATCCGGCGCTCGGCAACAGATTTCTCGGTGGGCCCGGTCCTACCCGGCGGCTCCGGTACTCCTCGGCGGTCCCGGTACTCCTCGGCCGCACCGGTACTCCTCGGTGGTCCCGGTACTCCTCGGCGGCTCCGGTACTCCTCGGCGGTCCCGGACGGAGCTGGGCCACGTGTCGCCGCGCAGTCCGAAGCCTGCCGGAGGGCGCACGAGTTGACGTGCGCGTACCCTCACGGTTTCCTGCTGCGATGACTGAACTCCGCATCGAGCAGATCGAGCAGGTGGACGGCGACACCGCGCTCAAGGACTGGCAGTACGTCCACAACACGATCATCCCCACGGCCGTGCTGTCGCTCGACGAGGTGCGCGAGCGTGCCGGACGCAACCGGCTCACCGTCGCGTATCTCGACGTGGTTCCGATCGGCTGCTCGACCGTGCGGCCCCCGGCCGGCGGCGCTTCGGTGGCCACCGTGATCGCGCGAATACTGCCGGCCCACCGCGGCAGGGGATTCGGCGGACAGCTGTACGAACGTGCTCTGACGGACGCACGCGCGCTCGGCGCCGACGTGATCGAGACGTGCGTGCTGGAGTCCAACCCGGAGGGGCTGCGGTTCGCACTCGGCCGCGGATTCGTCGAGACAGAGCGCTACGTACTGCCCGGTGACAGCGTGCCGTTCATCGATCTGCGGCTGGCCTGAGGCCACAGCGGAAGGCGGCGCTCTGCGGGAGTCGCAGAGGGCCGGCCGTCAGTCCTGGACGGCGGCGAGTTCGCGCACCGTCGCCATGTCGCTGAAGGGGATGAGCTGGTCGCCGACAATCTGGTAGGGCTCACTGCCCTTCCCCGCCACCAGCACGATGTCGTCGGGTCCGGCCACCGACAGGGCGTGGGCGATCGCCGCCCGCCGGTCCGCGTGGCGTTCGAACCTTGTGCCCGTGGCCCTGAGGCCCGGCGCGATCTGGTCCATGATCGCCTCGGGGTCCTCGTTCCTCGGGTTGTCGGAGGTCAGGACGCAGAGGTCGGAGCGGGCCCCGGCGATCTCGCCCATACGTGCCCGCTTGGTGACATCCCGGTCTCCCCCGCAGCCGAATACCGTGATGACCCGGCCCGTGGCGAAGTCCCGTACGGCGCTCAGTACCTTGTCCAGGGAGTCCGGGGAGTGGGCGTAGTCCACGATCACCGCCGTGCCGCGCGGCGTCTCGAACCGTTCGAGCCGGCCGGGAACCGGAGGCATCCGGTCGAGCGCCGCAACCAGCCCTGCGAGGTCGTGGCCCAGGAGGTGACAGGCCGCCAGGGAGGCGAGTGCGTTCGAAACGGAGAAGCGGCCCGGAACCGGGATCGCCGCCGGATACTTGCTGCCCTCGTGGTGGAGCGTGAAGCTGGTGCCGAAGGCGTCCATGCGCAGGTCGGTGGCACGGAAGTCGGCCGGTGCGTCGATGCCGTACGTGGTGACCCGGCCCGGCATGGTCGGCACGATCGCGGCCCCCACCGGGTCGTCCACGTTGACCACGGCGCTGCGGCACATCCCCTGGAAGAGGCGGAGCTTGGCGTCGCGGTAGTGCTCCATGGTGCCGTGGTCGTCCAGGTGGTCCTGGGTGAGGTTGGTGAAGATGCCCACGTCCAGGAAGGCGTGGTCGACCCTGTGGTGGAGCAGTCCCATCGATGTGGCCTCCAGGACCACGGTGGAGACCTCCTGGTCGCGCATCCGGCCGAGGAGGTACTGGAAGTCCGGTGACTCCGGCGTGGAGAGGACCGAGCGGGGCATCGGGATGAGCGCGTCGCCGATGCGGCTGCCCGCCGTTCCGATCACTCCGACCTTCGCACCCTCCGCGATCCTCAGTAGGGACTCGACCATGTACGAGACCGAGGTCTTCCCGTTGGTGCCGGTGACGGCCACCATGTTCATCGCGCGGCCGGGCTCTCCGAAGTACCGGGAGGTCACGACGGCCGCCGCGGTCCGGGTGTCCGCCACCCGCACGACGCATGCCCCGGTACCCGAGGCATGCACTGCGGCAAGGATCTCCGGCGCCCCGCTGTCCAGGAGCACGGCAACGGCTCCGCGCGCCAGCGCCGGGCCGACGGCCTCGGGGCCGCCCTCCAGATGCCCGGGTACGGCGATGTAGAGCGAGCCGGGCGTGACGCGATGGGCGTCGAAGCGCGCTCCGGCGGTGATCGGGGTCTCCGGATCGCCGAGGAGGACCTCGTGATCGTGACCGGCCAGCAACTCCCTCAGGTTCATGCGGGGTCCTCTCGAGAATGCGGCTCGGCCCGTGGGCCACCGTCTCGGGGTTGCCGACGGCGCGCCGCGGGAACTGCGCAGGGTGCGGGGTGCTGCGGTCTGCGCAGCGAAGGGGTGGGACGGCTCAGGGTGGCGGAGCGAAAATGCGCGGCCGGGACGGGAAGTTCGTCGCGGAACGGCCGGTGGCGGTGGGGTCCTGGTCAGCCGTGGCCGTGCAGGGCGCGGCAGCGCGCCTGGGGAGCGGCGGGGCACAGCAGCTGGGACGCCTGTCGCAGGCACTCCCTCACCGCATCTGTGTGACCCATACGGGGAGTGTACGTCCCGTGGACGGTGCCGGGTCCCGGTCGTCGTCGCATTCAGGCGCGGAGGTGGTCCGGGTGAGGTCGCCGGGCCGGTGACACCGGCTTGTCGCAGCCGGTCGTGGTGGGTGAGTGAGTGAGGGGGCTCGTACGCGCGCCGGGGGCCTGCCACGCGGGAGCGGGGTGCTCCCGTGCGACAGGTCCCCGGGGCCGGTCGTCCGGTGTCAGGCCGTGTGCAGGGTCAGCCCGTAGCGGTTCAGGATCTCGTTGATCGGCTGGTGCCAGGTCTCACCGCCGGAGCTGCAGTTGCCCCAGCCGCCCGAGGTGACGCCCTGTGCCTGGTCCCCGCTGATGAAGGACCCACCGGAGTCGCCGGGTTCGGCGCACACACTGGTCTTGGTCATCTGGTGGACCGCGCCCTGGCTGTAGTTCACCGTCTCATTGGTGGCGAGGACGCTTCCGCAGTGCCAGTGCGAGGTGGAACCGGAGCGGCAGATCGAGGCCCCGACCGGCGCCACGGCGGAGCCGCGTACCAGCTGGTCCGAGACTGTTCCCCAGCCGAGCACCACGGGGACGGTCCACCACCCGTTGCCGACGCTGACCCAGGCGTAGTCGTTGTCGGGGAAGGAGGACCCCTGGAAGCTGCCTATGCCCGATCCGTCCCAGCCACTGACGGAGGCGCCCGCCTGTCCGCAGTGTCCGGCGGTGACGAAGCCGCCGTACACGGAGAAGCCGATGGAGCACCGGACGTTGCCCGTGTAGTACGGGTCTCCCCCGACGGTCCCGGCGGAGAACGTCTGCGGGGCCTCGGCGGAGTGCTCGACAGTGACGGGGCCGGCGTCCCGGGCCCGTTCGACGAACTGCTGGACATCGTTGTCGGACCGCGCCGAGGAGACGACGTTCACGACGACCTTGCTGGCTTCGGGGTCGACGTGCCAGCTACTGACACCGGCGGGTGCCCGGAGCCGGTCGATCCTCGCCTTGGCGGCGTCGAGGCTGCGCGCGGTGTGCGCCACCAGGCGGACGGCGGCGCCCGTCGCCCGTACGGCGGCTGCCTGCTTCTCGCTGGTGACGGCGACGGTGAGCCCGCCCGTCGACGGGTCGAACCAGGAGCCGCCGTACGACGCTCCGGCGGCGCGTCGTGCGGCGGGCTGGATCGCGGTAGCCGACTTCTCCGCGGAGAGCCGCGCCCTGGCCTGGCCTTCCGTCAGGCCGAGGTCCTTCTGCATGGCGGCCAGCAGACCGGCGGACGCCTGCCGCGTGTCGGAGGCGGTGCGGGCACCGGTGACGGGGGCGTCGGCGGCCTGGGCGGACGGGAAGCCCGCTCCCGCCCAGGCTCCGACGAGGAGCACGGCGGACAGGGCGGTGCGTAAGGCCGTGGTGCGTCTCATGGTGTTGGCCCTTCTGTTGTTCCGGCGATGTGGGGGAGGAACAGCAGGCGTCCGGGAGACGACTCGCTTGAGAGCGCTCTCAGAGTGTGCCGATCCGGACTGTAGCCGAGCACCGTTAGCAGGTCCATGCCAATGACGAACTGAGCGGGCCGCCCGATCCGGCGAGTCCGCGTCAGGCCTGTGCCGGACGGTAGGTGAACGTGCCCCACAGCTCCCGCAGAGCCTCACCGTCGCGCCAGAAGCCGGGTCCCGCGGCCGCGTCCGTCGCTCCCCAGATCCTGATCGCATCCCGCGACGCGTCGCCGAGCGGCTGCCACCCCGGCTCACTGGTGGCCGCGAATCCGGCCCAGGCCGCGACCATCCGGGCCGAGAGGAGGTGGTCCTCCTGCGTCGGTGGACCACCGATCAGGAAATGGGCGCTCTCGTCGGCGATGTTCCCGAAGGCGAAGGGAACGTCCGCACAGTGCCAGGCGTATACCCCCGGCTGAGATCCACCCCGCTGCCGGGCAAAGCGCGACAGGAAGGTACGCCCGCCGCCCCGCGCATGCGCGACGGCGAGCCGGTTGCTGTACTCGCCGTACATCATGTCCCCGCACACCGCCAGGTAGATCTCGTACACCGACGCCTCGGGCATGATCCGGTGGTAGCCCTCCAGCACGGCGTCCGGGATCCCGAAGTCCTTGGCGAAGCGGCTCAGTTCCGCCGCCGTCGTGACCTCGGCGCTGCTGCCGACGGCGTCGAACAGCCAGTACTCCTGGGTGGTGTGGCAGACGAGAAGATCCACGTCCGAGGCCTCCCCGGCCGCCAGGGGGCCCAGCGGGTCGGCGCGCAGGAGACGGCCGTCGGCGACCGGGCCGAAGATGACGGGGTCCCAGGAGATCTGTCCGGAGTGCGGGTCCTGCCGGTATCCGTCCGCCACCGCGTCGGACGCCCGCACCAGGGCGTGCGGGGACGCGGCCGCCAGGCCCGCGTGCGTCGCGGGGACCCCCGCCTCGGCGGCCACCTTCCGTGCGAGGTGCTCGGCGAGTTCCGGTGCGAAGACCGGGCCCACCGCACTGTGCGCGATCGCCCGCCGGAACAGCCCCCGCGCCCCGTCCATCGTCATCAGGCAGGCCACCGATGTCGCCCCGGCGGACTGACCGGCCACGGTGACGTCGTCCGGCGCCCCGCCGAAGGAGGCGATGTTGTCGCGCACCCACTCCAGTGCGGCGATCTGGTCGAGCAGTCCGCGGTTCGGCGGGCAGCCGTCCTCGCCGTCGGCCGGGACGTGGCCGAAGCCCTCGAACCCGACCCGGTAGTTGAAGGTGACCACCACGAGGCCGGCGCGGGCGAGCGCCGCGCCGTCGAAGTCCGGCTGGGCGCTCGACCCGAAGGTGTAGGCCCCTCCGTGGATCCAGACCAGCACCGGCAGGGGGCGGGTTTCGGCCCCGCTCCCCCGCTCGGGGGTCCAGACGTTGAGGCTGAGGATGTCCTCGTCGCCCGGGGACCAGCGCGGTGCGCCCGGCAGCTCCGCCGACTGCGGCGAGACCGCGCCGTACTCCACGCAGTCGCGGACACCCGTCCAGGCGCGCCGTGGGCGCGGTTGCCTGAACCGGCCCGTGCCGAAGGGCGGTTCGGCGTACAGGATGCCGAGTACGGCGATGACGCCCCGGTCCGGGGCGCGTCCGCGTACTCGGCCGCTCGCTGTGTCGAAAAGACTGGTCAAGGCTGCTCTGCCGTCCTTCGCTCGCCGCCGCGGCCGGGCGGCAGGAAGATCAGAATGACAGAGCGGCCCACCGCGATGCGAGCGCATTGACCGTCACCGCACAGGGGTGGTGCGTCAACGGGTGGAGAACGTGTGCAGGGTCGTCGAACGGTACGTCCGGCCGGGGCGCAGCACGGTGGAGGGGAAGGACGGCTGGTTGGGTGCGTCGGGGAAGTGCTGGGCCTCCAGGCAGAAGGCGTCGCCCTGCCGGTAGAGGCGGCCGGAGGTGCCGGTGAGGGTGCCGTCGAGGAAGTTTCCAGTGTAGAGCTGCATGCCGGGCTCGGTGGTGTACATCTTCATGACCCGGCCGGATTCGGGGTGGGTGACGGTGAGGGCGTACTCGGGCCGGGACGTGATCCCTTTGTCCAGTACGTAGTTGTGGTCGATGCCCTGAGCGATCACGGTCTGCTCGTGCGGGGTGCGGGCCTGGGGGCCGATGCTTCTGGCGCGGCGGAAGTCGAAGGGGGTGCGGGCGACGGGGGCGAGCTCGCCGGTCGGGATGAGCGTGGAGCCGACCGGGGTGTAGCGGGCGGCGGCCAGTTCCAGCAGATGGCCGTCGATCGTGCCGCTTCCCTCCCCCGCCAGGTTGAAGTAGGTGTGGCTGGTGAGGTTGACGACGGTGGCCCGGTCGGTCGTCGCCTCGTAGTCGATGCGCCAGGCGCCGCGCGGAGTGAGGGTGTAGGTGACGCGGACGGCCAGGTTGCCGGGGTATCCGGCCTCGCCGTCCGGGCTGGTCCGGGTGAGGACCAGGCCCGTGTCGGCGCCTCGGGTGAAGGGCTCGACGTCCCACATCCGTTTGTCGAAGCCCCGGTCACCGCCGTGCAGGCTGTTGGGGCCGTCGTTGACGGGGAGCTGGTAGGTGGCGCCGTCGAGGGTGAACCGTCCGTCGGCGATGCGGTTTCCGTAGCGGCCGATCAGTCCGCCGAAGTAGGGCGACTTGGCGACGTAGTCGTCGAGGTTGTCAAACCCCAGAGCCACATCGGTGGTCCTGCCGTGGCGGTCGGCGGTCTCCAGGGACTGGATGATGCCGCCGTAGGACAGGGCCTTGAGGGTGGTCCCGCCGTTGCTCAGGGTCCAGCGGTGTACCGCCGTGCCGTCCGCGAGCCGGCCGAAGAGCTCCCTGGCCGGCGTGCGGCCACGGCGGTCCGAGGCGTGGGCGGCACCGGCCGTGGCGGTGGTGATCCCTGCGGCGGCCGCGGCCGTCAGCACGGTGCGTCTGGTGGTGCTGGGCATGGGTGACTCCTTGACGAGGAGGGAGTTACGAGCCGACCTTGCGTTTGTTGTAGACGTCGAAGCCGACGGCGGCGAGCAGCACCAGGCCCTTGATGACCTGCTGGTAGTCGGTGCCGATCCCCACGAGCGACATGCCGTTGTTGAGTACTCCGAGCACGAGGCCGCCGATGATGGCACCGAAGACCGTGCCGACTCCACCGCTCATGGAGGCTCCGCCGATGAAGGCTGCGGCGATGGCCTCCAGTTCGAAGTTGGTTCCCGCCTGGGGCACGCCCGCGTTGAGGCGTGCGGCGTAGACGATGCCGGCGAGCGCCGCGAGTACACCCATGTTCACGAAGACGAGGAACGTGACGCGCTGGTCCTTGACGCCGGAGAGCTTCGCGGCGGCGCGGTTGCCGCCGAGGGCGTACACATGACGGCCGACGATGGCGTTGCGCATGACGTAGCCGAAGCCGATGAGCAGACCGGCGAGCAGGAGGAGTACGACGGGGACACCGCGGTAGCTGGCCAGGGTCATGGTGAAGGCGAGTACGGCCGCGGCCATGGCCACGCACTTGGCGAGGAAGATGTTGCGGGGCAGGACGTCCAGTTCGTAGCGCAGCTGACGGCGCCGGTCGCGGACCTCCTGGAGGAGGGCGAAGGCCAGGAGCGCGCAGCCCAGGAGGAGGGTCAGGTTGTGGTAGTTGGTCTCGGGCCCGATCTCGGGGAGGTATCCGGTGGAGATCTTCTGGAAGCCCTCGGGGAAGGGGCCGAGCGAGCGGCTGCCCAGGAGGATCTGTGTGCCGCCCCGGAACAGCAGCATTCCGGCCAGGGTGACGATGAAGGACGGGATGCCGACGTACGCGATCCAGAAGCCCTGCCAGGCGCCCGCGACCGCTCCGACGATCAGGGAGAGCACGAGGGCCAGGACCCAGGGGACATCGTGCTCGACCATCATGACCGCGGCGGCCGCGGAGACGAATGCGGCCAGCGAGCCGACGGACAGGTCGATGTGCCCGGCGATGATGACGATCATCATGCCGATGGCGAGAACCAGGATGTAGCTGTTCTGAAGGACGAGGTTGGTGACGTTGTTCGGCTTGAGCAGGACTCCGTCGGTCCATATCTCGAAGAGGACGACGATCAGCCCGAGGGCGATGAGCATCCCGTACTGGCGCATGTTGCGGCGGGCCGCGTCCAGGAGGAGGCTGCCGGTCGCCGGGGGCGCGGCCGGGGACTGCTTGCCGGTGCGCTGCGGAGTGTCGGTGGTGGCCTGGGGCATTCCTGCTACCTCTTGTCGCTGGTCATATGGCGCATGAGGACCTCCTGGGTGGCCTGCGCGCGCGGGACTTCGCCGGTGAGCCGGCCGGCGGCCATGGTGTAGATGCGGTCGCACATGCCGAGCAGCTCGGGCAGTTCGGAGGAGATGAGCACCACAGCCTTGCCCTGGGCGGCCAGCCGGTCGATGACGGAGTAGATCTCGTACTTCGCGCCGACGTCGATCCCGCGGGTCGGTTCGTCGAGGATGAGGACGTCGGGGCCCGCGAAGATCCATTTGCCGAGGACGACCTTCTGCTGGTTGCCGCCGGAGAGGCGGCCCACCTGTTCGAAGACCGTGGGGGTCTTGATGTTCATGGAGGTGCGGTACGACTCGGCGACGCGGGTCTCCTCGTGCTCGTCGACGATCCCGCGCCGCGAGACCTTGTCCAGGGCGCCGAGGCTGATGTTGCGGCCGATGGTGTCGATGAGGTTGAGGCCGTACTGCTTGCGGTCCTCGGTGACGTACGCGATCTTGTGGCGGACCGCTTCGGAGACGGTGCGGGTGCGGATCTCCTTGCCGTCCTTGAGGACCGTGCCGCTGATGTTTCGGCCGTAGCTGCGGCCGAAGACGCTCATGGCGAGTTCGGTGCGGCCGGCGCCCATCAGCCCGGCGATGCCGACGATTTCGCCTCGGCGGGCCAGGACGGAGACGTGGTCGACCACCTTGCGGTGCTGGTCGATCGGGTGGTGGACGGTCCAGTCACGGACCTCCAGCGCGGGATGTGCTCCGGGGTCGCCTTCGTACGGGGTGCGTTCGGGGAAGCGGTGGTCGAGGTCGCGCCCGACCATGCCGCGGATGATGCGGTCCTCGGTGGTCGATCCGGAGCGCACGTCGAGGGTTTCCACCGTCCGGCCGTCGCGCAGGACGGTGACGGAGTCCGCGACCTCGGTGATCTCGCCGAGCTTGTGCGAGATGATGATCGACGAGATGCCCTGGCCCTTCAGCTCCTTGATGAGCGTGAGGAGTTTGGCGCTGTCCTCGTCGTTGAGGGCGGCGGTCGGCTCGTCGAGGATCAGCAGTTCCACCTTCTTGGAGAGCGCCTTGGCGATCTCCACGAGTTGCTGCTTGCCGACGCCGATGTCCGCGACCCTGGTCTGCGGGTGCTCGCGCAGACCGACCCGGTCGAGCAGGACGGCGGCGTGGCGCAGGGTCTCGTTCCAGCTGATGAAGCCGCGCGTGGCGTGTTCGTTGCCGAGGAAGATGTTCTCGGCGATGGAGAGGTACGGCACCAGGGCGAGTTCCTGATGGATGATCACGATGCCCCGCGCCTCGCTGGCCCGGATGTCCTTGAAGACGCAGTTCTCTCCCCTGAACCGGATCTCGCCCTCGTAGCTGCCGTGCGGGTGGACTCCGCTCAGGACCTTCATCAGGGTCGACTTCCCTGCGCCGTTCTCCCCGCAGATGGCGTGGACCTCGCCCTGGGCCACGGTCAGGGAGACGTCGGAGAGCGCCTTGACCCCGGGGAACGTCTTGACGATGGACCGCATCTCCAGGACGGGTACGGCGGCGGCCGGCGGGCCGGCCGTCGGGGTCTTCATCGGAGGTCGCTCTCCTTGATGTAGCCGGAATCGACCAGCTCGGCGCTGTAGTTGGTCTTGTCGACGCTCACCGGGTCGAGCAGGAACGACGGGACGATCTTCTTCTCGTTGTCGTACGTCGTGGTGTCGTTGACCTCGGGCTTCTTGTCGTTCAGAACGGCGTCGGCCATCTGGACGGCCTGCTTGGCGAGGGCCCTGGTGTCCTTGTAGACGGTCTGCGTCTGCTGCCCGGCGATGATCGACTTCACCGAGGCAACCTCGGCGTCCTGGCCGGTCACGACGGGGTAGGGCTTGGAGCCGGTGCCGTATCCGTCCGACTTCAGGGCCGAGATGATGCCGATCGAGATGCCGTCGTACGGGGAGAGCACCGCGTCGACCCGGTCGGAGGAGTAGGCACTGGTGAGGAGGTCGTCCATGCGCTTCTGAGCGGTACCGCCGTCCCAGCGGAGCGTGGTGATCTGGTCCAGCTTCGTCTGCTTGCTGCGGACGACGAGCTGCTTCTTGTCGATGTACGGCTTGAGCGCCTTCCAGGCACCCTGGAAGAAGTAGCGCGTGTTGTTGTCGTCGGGGGATCCGGCGAACAGCTCGATGTTGAACGGCCCTTTTTCGGTGCCGGACTTCAGCCCGAGCTTGTCCAGGATGTAGCCGGCCTGCAGCTCGCCGACCTTCTCGTTGTCGAAGGAGGCGTAGTAGTCGACATCGGGGCTGCCGAGGATGAGCCGGTCGTACGAGATGACCCTGATGCCCTGCTCGCCCGCCTGGTGCAGCACGTCACTGAGGGCACGGCCGTCGATGGCGGCGATCACGAGGACGTCCACGCCCTTGGTGATCATGTTCTCGACCTGGGACACCTGCTGGTCGACGTCGTCCTCGCCGTACTGCAGATCGGTCTTGTAACCGAGCTTCTTGAACTCGGCCGCCATGTTCCTGCCGTCGGCTATCCAGCGTTCCGACGACTTGGTCGGCATCGCGATTCCGATGGTCGAGCCCTTGCCGCCCGTCTTCTTGTCCTTGCTGCCGCCCTCGCTGCTCTGCCCGCAGGCGGCGAGCGTCAGGGAGAGGGCCAGGGCGGTGAGGACCGTTGCGGTCCGGGCGACGCGCGGGGCGGACGCGGTACGTGAGGTGCGCATGGTCGGTCCTCCGGGGGTGCGAGGGGAGCGGCTGGGCGGGCCGCGTCGCCCTCATCGATGGTTCGGTATTTCGGACGTGGTTCGGCGTGCACGACGGTCGGGCGCACTCAAAGACCCACCGCCCGGGGCGCACCCGTGCGGGGCAAGGCGGTTGAGCTGACCGTCGTTCGAAATCTCGTCATGCGTTCGAAATGTTGGCGTGACGGTAGTGAGGGAGCGGGGAGACTGTCAATGGGTCACGCAAGCGTCGTCGCGGCAACTCCCACCAGCAGCAGGCAGTTTCGGCCGCTGGTGCCGCGGCGGGCAACGTTTGCCCGTAAGGGAGCGGCGTCGGTGCGTGCTCTCGGCGTGCCGGCCGGAAGTCCTCGTGCTGGACGCACTCGGCCTTTCGGCCGGTGCGGCGAGCGTGCGTGCCGGGCGTCGCGACGGGGCAAGCGTTGCCTGCCACGGCACCAGGTCACGACCTCCGCGTTCCGTGCAGGTTGGACGCCCCACCCCGGCACGCCCCGAGCCGGCCCGTCCGGCGCAGCGGCGCTCAGCCTGCCTGGCCGATGGCGCTGCGGAGCATCGCTACGGTGGTCGCCGCCGCGGCGCGCTCCGCCTCGTCGCCCGTGGCGCGCACCCGCTCCTCCAGCAGCACGACGGCGGCCTGGAGCACGCCCACCCGTACCGGAACGCTCTGCATGGCCGTGAGCACGGCGGCCGCCTGCTCGGCGGGCGTCGCGGTCGCGGCCTGCGGAATGAGAGTGGAGATTCCGCGCCCGAGTGCACGGTCACGAGGCGGCTGAGCCGCGGCAGTGGTCACCGAGGAAGTCTGCCGCACCCGGGGCACGGAATGGGTCAGCGACCTGCCCGCTGTGCCCCTGCGCCGTCCTGGAGATGCCCGTGGACACGCATCAACAGGGTCGTCAGCCGGGCGCGTTCGCGTGCGTTCAACGGTGCGAGAACGTCGTCCTGCACGGCCCTCGCGTCAGCCTGAAGGCGGTCGTACAGCGCACGACCCGCCGGGCTGACGCTGACGGTGACGCGCCGTCGGTCGGTCATGTCGCGCGCCCGGTCCACCAGTCCGGCCGCGCCCAGCTCATCGATGATCTTCACGATGTCGCTGCGGTCGATCGCCAGCCGCACCGCCAGCTCCCGTTGCACATGGGGGCCGAGATCAACCAGCGCGGCCAGCACAGCCATGTGCCGGAGCCGCAGACCGCGGTCGGCCAGCCGCTCGGCAAGGCGGCTCCGCGCGGACTTGCCCGTCCTGGACATGAGGTAGGTCGTGAGTCCCAGGAGACTGGGCGGTGTCTCGTTCTCGTTCACCCGCATATCGTAGGCGCATACCCATAGCGGGTATGCGCCCCCGACTGCGCCCGGGGCGGCGCTCCGGCGATCACATCGCTGCGCCTCCCACTCCCTCTCCCCCGCTCTCAGCCCCGCGCCCAGGTTTGCATGGCCGCCCGGGAGGAGAAGGCGGCAACGTCCTTGTCGAGCGGCTCGTCGGTGTACTGGTGAATGCGCCAGGACGCCTTGATGCGCGGCTTTCCGGCGGTGACGTAGTCGGCGATCCAGAGGCCGTCCCCGGCGTACGACGTCGTGTCGTGATTCAGCCAGAAGTAGCGGTTGCAGTAGAGCAGGACCTTGTGGTGCGGACGCAGCCGCTTGACCTCGCGGATGAAGCGGTCCTTCTCGGCGTTGCTCGCATGGGTGCCCTCGCCGTTCTGCTCCCAGTCGACGGCCAGGAGCTCGCCCGCCTTTTCCGGTGCCTTGCTGAGGAAGTATTCCGCCTGAGCCGTGATATTCCCCGGCCAGAGGAAGTGGTAGAACCCGACCACGCATTCCGCGTCCCGGGCCCGCTTGGCCTGCGCCGCCAGACGCGGATTTATGTACGAACGGCCCTCGGTGGCCTTGATGAAGACAAAGTCCAGCCCGTCCGTTTCGAAGGACGGCTGATAGGCACTGACGTCGACACCGTGCAGCATGGGTACCGCCTCACACATGGTCCGGTCATTCCACTTCCTTCTCTGATACGTGCCCGCACATACGGCTCCCATCCGTCCGACGAGCCGGGAGAATCGGTGCGCCGGCGCATGGAATAGCTCCGGGCCGACAGCGGTTGGTGAACCGGCGAGACCCGTTTCACGTCACGCACGCACCAGCGGAAGGTCGGATCCATGAAGATCGGCATCATCGGCGCAGGGAATATCGGCGGCAACCTCACCCGGCGCCTCACCGCGCTCGGCCATGACGTGTCCGTCGCCAACTCACGCGGTCCGCAGACCCTCACCGCGCTGGTCGAGGAGACCGGTGCGACCGCCGTCACCGCCGCCGAGGCGGCGAAGGGCGCCCGGATCGTGGTCGTCACCGTTCCGCTCAAGGCCGTCCCGGCCCTGCCTCCGGGTTTCCTCGACGGTGCTGCGGAGGACGTCGCGGTCATCGACACCGGGAACTACTACCCGCGCGAGCGCGACGGCCGGATCGCGGCGATCGAGGACGGCCTGCCGGAGAGCCGGTGGACGGAGGAGCAGATCGGTCACCCCGTCATCAAGGCCTTCAACGGGACCTACGCACAGGACATCCTCTCCAACGGCCGCCCCAGCGGGAGTGCGGG
Organism: Streptomyces poriferorum; assembly: GCF_019399235.1. Taxonomy (GTDB): domain Bacteria; phylum Actinomycetota; class Actinomycetes; order Streptomycetales; family Streptomycetaceae; genus Streptomyces; species Streptomyces poriferorum. Next base: position 29,372 of record NZ_JAELVH010000048.1, read on the forward strand.
CCGTCAGGCGCTGCCGGTGGCCGGGGACGACGCTGCGGCGAAGCGGACCGTCCGCGACCTGATCGACGAGCTGGGCTTCGACACCGTGGACGCGGGCGGGCTCGACGAGTCGTGGCGCCAGCAGCCGGGCACGCCGGTGTACGGCGACCGCGGTGATGTCGCGGCGATCGAGAAGGCCCTGGCTTCGGCGTCCGCCGAGCGGACCGCCGACTGGCGGGCCTGAGGCCCCGTCGTCCGGCTGCTGCGCGGCAGGGCACGGGACACGCGCCCGCCTGGCAGGGGCGGGTACCGGACGCGCGCCCACCCGGCAGGGGGGACGGGGCACGCACCCAGCCGGCAGGGGACACGGGACACGCGCCCACCCGGCAGGGGCGGGTACCGGA